>DASVRK010000190.1:0-16071 GCA_036388655.1 Allosphingosinicella sp.
GAGTTCCTCAACCGGCTCGACGAGATCATCCTGTTCCACCGGCTCGGCCATGAGCATATGGGCCCGATCGTCGACAACCAGCTCAGCCGGGTCCGGAAGCTGCTCGCCGACCGCAAGGTGAAGCTGGAGCTGACCGACGCCGCGCGCGCGTGGCTCGGGCGCGTCGGCTACGATCCCGTCTACGGAGCGCGGCCGCTGAAGCGGGCGGTGCAGAAATATCTGCAGGATCCGCTGGCCGACGCGATCCTGCGCGGCGAGGTGCCGGACGGCTCGACGATCATGATCGACGAAGGCGAAGGCGCGCTGACTTTGCGGACCGGCGAGGTGCGCAAGGCGGCGTAAGGTCCGGGTGGTCATTCCAGCTTCCGCTGGGATGACGCATAGCCGCTCGGGCGACGGCCGCCGTCAGCGCGGCGGGGCGACGTCGAAGGCGACGGTCATCCGCTCGCCGCCGGCGATCGGCATGGTGCCGTGCCACATGGTCGAGGGGAACAGGACCAGCCGCCCCCGCTTCGGCTCGACCGTACGGAACGGCGGCAGGTCGACGCCGAGCTCAGCCTGCGGCCGGCCCAGCTCCAGCCAGCCGGCCGGCGGCGGGCCCGCTTCGGCCTCGGACGGCAGCGTCACATAGAGGGCCGAGCTGAACCAGCCCATCGGGTGGATGTGGTTGGCATGGTGGCCGGCGGCGAGCAGCCGCACGGACCAGGAGCCGGCGAAGCGAATCGGCCCGTGCCGCATCCGCAGCGTCGGGTGGCGCGGGTCGGGCGGCGGCAATTGCGCGACGTGCCGCTCGACCGCCGCCACCACCGCCTTGCGGAGCGCCCGGATTTCGGGCTCGATCCGCGCGAACAGCGGCCCGTCGGTCTGGGTGCCGCCGCGGACCGACTGTTCGAGCGGCTGGCCGGGCGCGAGGTGAAGCGCGCGCAGCCGACCGGCGAGCGCGTCCAGCGACGGGATCTGGTCGGCAAGATCGTAGACGCCGACCAGCCGCGAATCGCCTTCGAGCCATTGCCAGCGCGGGTCGCCCAGCAGGCGCCACGCGACCGAGACATAGGGCCAGATGAGATAGGCCTGCTCGCCGGCAAGGAGCGGGTCGGCGAGCGCGACCGCCTCGGCCGGGCGTCCGGAACGGAGCAGGTGGCGGATGCGGCGGATGATGATTGTGACGTCGCCGATCGGGCCCAAGGCTGCGAACAGCCGGTCGGCCTCGCCGGTGCGCCCGAGCTCGGCCACGCAGACCGCCTCGTTGGCGTCGAACACCAGGTGCGGGCCCGCGGCCGCGCGACCGCGTGCGATTGCGCCCAGCGCCGCTTCGTAGAGGTTGGCGTGGATCAGGGTAACGATCATTTCGCGCCACAGGTTGATGTCGCGCGGCACCGCGGCGAGAGCGCGCTCGTAGGAGGCGGTGAAAGCCTCCCGCTCGCCGAACATCCAGCGCAGGCGGGCGATCAGCGCGTGCCCGGGGAGCCAGCCGGGGTGCAGCCGCAATTGCGCCTCGATACCCGCCATCGCCGCTTCCGAGTCGCCATCCGCGATCCGCGCGGCGGCGAGGCCGAGCAGGACGTCGCCGTCGAGCGGCGCCAGCCGGTGCGCCCCCTCGAACGCGTCCACGGCGGGCAAGCCGGCCTCGAGCCTGGCGCGGGCGAGGGCATGGGCGATCCTGGCGTCGCCGCGCGCCAGCCCGGCCGCCCGGGTCAGCGCCTTTACCGCCGGATCCAGGTCGTCGAGCGCCCGGTGGAGGAGCCCGCTCACCTGCCAGAGCCGCGCGTCGCCGGGATGGAAGCGGGCCGCCTTCGCGAGCAGGCGGAGCGCGTCCTTCTCGCCGCCGAGCCTCAGCGCATCGAGCCCCGCATCGAAGGCCGCATCGGCATTGCGTGGATCGATTCGCGCCACGCCATTGAGGCCGGCGCTGGCGCCGGGAACGGTGGCCATCACATTCCTCCGGCGGACGGATCCACGTCGGTCGCTTCCATCACGGCGGCGACGCCTGCGCGCTCGGCGGCCGACAGATCGGGATGCCAGGTGTCGACGATCAGGATCACCCGCAGCTTGTCGGTCGGGTTCATCGCCTCATGCTCAATCGTATCGTCGAACACCCAAGCCTCGCCGACCTTCCACGGGCGGGTCTCGGCGCCGACGCGGAACCAGCAGCCCTCCGGGACGATCAGCGGCAGGTGGCAGACCAGCCGGCTGTTATCGATGCCGTTATGCGGCGGGATGTGCGCGCCGGGCGCCAGCAGCGAGAACATCGCGTTAGGCGTGCGCCGGGCGACATGAGGCTGGTCGAGATGGGGCAGCAGCTCCATTACGGTTGGGCAGTGGCGGGCATTGGCCTCGACCGGGCTGCCGTTGCGCAGGAGATGGATTGCGGTCCAGTCGCGCGACCGGTTGAGCGCCGCCCATTGCCCGACCGGGACGTCGTCGGGATATTGGACATAGGGCACGAGCTCCGCCCGCTCGGCGGCCATGACCCGCTCGAAATCGGCGCGGATCGCATCAGTCGCCTGTTCGAGCCTCGCCAGCCACGGAAAGCTCTCGCGGTCGTGATATTCGCGTTCGCGCAGGCCGGGATAATGAAAATGGGTCGGCTCGGAATGATAGGGGCGGGTGGTGCGCAGGATGTTCGTCCGGAACCGCTCCAGCCGGCGTGCCTCGGCGGTCGCGAGCGGCACCGTCCGCGCCGCCGCCGCCAGCCGGTCGCCGGCCTGCGCGAGATGCTCGGCATGACGCGCCTCCGCCTGCGCGACCATGCGCTGCAAGTGCGCGGGTACCGGATCGGGCCGCTGTGCGAGCGCATAGCCGTAGATTTCGCCCGCCTCGACGGTGCGGCCGGCGGCGTCGAGCAAGCTCGCCTTGAGGAGCAGCGGCATGAAGCCGAGCGGCTGGATCCTGAGCGCGCCCGAGACCGCATCGAGCGCCGCGTCGATCCGGCGTTGCGCGCGCCGCATCGCCGCCAGCTTCAGCCACGGCTCGAGGCGCTCGGGGTCGGCCGCCGTGATCTCCTCGAGCAGCCGGGCCGCGGTCGCGGCATCGCCGCGGGCGGCGGCACGGTCGGCCTCAGCCTCGCGCGGATCGGCCTGTGCGGTGGTTGAACTCGGCTCCGACATGAGTCGCTTCTAGCGGGCGCGGCGCAAAAGAAAACGGCGGACCCGAAGGCCCGCCGTCAAGTTTGGTGCTGATGTCGTTCGACTTAGAAGTCGAGGGTGACACCGGCGAAGATGTAGCGGCCGAGGGCGTCATAGACCTGCGGGAAGGTGTTGCCGGAGCAAACCACACCCGGGCAGACGCTGGTCGGGCCGTTCGAGCCGATGATCGGGGGATCACGGTCGAGGATGTTGTTGACGCCGACGCGGAAGGCATAGTTGTCGCTGACGCGGAACGTGCCTGCCAGATCGAAGTAGCTCTGCGAACCGATCCGCTCGTTGAACGGCGTGTTCGTGCCCGCAAGCGTTTCATTGTCGCTGGTCGAGTCGAGGTCCACGCCCGAGAAGTAGCGCCACTGGAAGGAGAGGCCGACGCCGCTCGGGTGGTTCCAGCTAAGCCGGGCCTTGTGACGCCATTCGGGGTTCGGAGTGCCGCACTGGGTACCGAAGAAGCCGGCGCAGTCATAAGGCACCGAAACCCCGTTGTCGGTGACCAGGCGGTCAAGCCAGGTGCCGACGAAGTTCATGTTCAGCGAACCGAACGAACCGATCTCCGTGCCGTAGCTCGCGCCAACGTCGACGCCCCGCGTTTCGAGGCCACCGATGTTGGTGTTGAGGTCGGTCGTGAAGCCGGCCGGGGTCAGGTACAGCGTGCCGCGCGCGTCACGATTGATCCGGCCGCAGAAGTCGGCATTGCCGGTCGCGATGCAGGTGCTGATGATCGTATCGACGCCGATCGTGGTGATGGTGTTCGCCACCTCGATGTCGAAATAATCGACCGTCGCGGCAAAGCCCGGCAGGAAGCGCGGCCGAAGCACGACGCCAGCGGACTTCGTGGTCGACTTTTCCGGCTCCAGGAGCGGGTTGCCGCCGATCAGGCCGCTATACTGCGACGCCGGGTTGGCCGGAACATTGCCGTACTGAGCCGCCGAGAGGCCGGTGAGGGCGCACTCGGCCTGGGTTGCCGTCGGAGTCTCGCCTTCGCAAGGATCGGAGTTGCCGACCAGGGCGACACGCTGCGGAGCGAACAGCTCCTGGACGTTCGGCGCGCGGACGGCGCGGTTGTAGCTGGCGCGGAAGCGGATGTCCTGGATCGGCGAGAAATCGAGGCCGATCTTGTAGGAGTCCGTCGAGAAGCTGGTGCCGTTTTCGACGTCGTATTTCGAATAACGGTAGCCGGCTTCGAGCGACAGATAGTGGAAGAAACCACCCGTGACGATCGGGAGGCGGGCCTCGCCGTAGATCTCCTTGACGTCGAACGCACCGTTGACCGGCAGCGACGGAGCGCCCTGGCCGGTCAGATCGCCGGTCTGGAACGACACGTCGGTACGATAGTCGACCTGGTCCTTGCGATACTCGACGCCGACGTTGATGCCGAGGCCTTCGTCCGCCCAGGGCATCTGGAGGCCGTATTCGCCGAGCAGGCCGGTGAAGGAGGCTGAAGCGACGGTCTGCTTCACTTCGCCGGCGGCGAGGCCGGTGACCTGCAGGTAGCCGAGAGCCGCCGGCGACACGGTGCCGGTGAACACGTCGTAGGGGACGCAGTTCGGAGCGCTGCCACCGGCCTGCGCCTGACGGCAGATCGGGTTGCCGTTGGCGTCGGTGATGACGTCGAGGGCGTTGGCGAGGCGCGAGGCCGAGAGCTCGTTGGCATAAGCCTGCGAGAAGTTGGTCTGGCCGAACAGGTAGTAAGCGTCATACGACCAGGCGTTGCTGAGCTCGCCGCGCGAGCCGACCGCGACGCGGTAGTTGGTGTGGCGCAGGTTGTCCTGACGCGGCCCGCCTTCGATGTTACGACGGCCGATATAGGCGACGCCGCGGGTGAACTCTTCGCGCGTGAAAGGATCGACGAAGGTCGACGGAGCCTGATACTCATTCTCTTCCGTGTCGGGATCGTCAGCCACGGCGCCCTGAAGGTTGGCCTCCTGGCAGAGGATGGCGGCCTGCTGCGCATCGAGCGTCGGGTTGGCGCCGGCGACGGCGTTGCCGGTGCCGGGGGTCTGACCCTCGACGAAGGCGCCGCAGTTGATGAAGCCGGTGTTGAAGAAGTTACCCGACGGGGCGATCTGGGCGACCGTGGAGTCGTCCATGAACATGACTTCAAGATAAGGCTGGATGGCCTCGTTGATTTCATATTCGGCGAACGCGCCGAACGTGTAACGCTCGCCGGGCCGCTGGTAGAAGTTGGTCGGGTTGAAGTTGTAGGGATTGGCGAAGGCGCCACGGAGGCCGCCGGCCGGATTGATTTCGAAGTTGCCGACGTTGGTCAGCAGGGTGCCGAAGGCGTTGGTGCCCGAGCCGCCGCAAGCCAGATTCTCGCCGCCGTTGGTGGCCGTCGCGGCATTCACCTGAAGGGCGCAGGCGCTGTAGTCGCGGCTGCCCTGCATGACTTCGGTCAGCTTACGATAGCCGGCATAAGCGGTGATGTGGCCGCGGCCGTCGGCGAAGTCGGTGCCGAACACGGCATTGACGTCGACCGTGCCGCCATCGGCGACGCTGCCGCCGGGATAGCCGAAGCCCTTGTCCTCGAGCGCCTGGATGATGCCCGTGCCGTTGTTGTTGTTGTGCTGATAGAAGCTGTACTGGCTGTCGATGCGGAAGCCTTCGAAGTCAGTATCCATGATGAAGTTCACGACGCCCGCGATGGCGTCCGAACCGTAAACCGACGAGGCGCCGCCGGTGAGGATGTCGACGCGCTCGATGAGGGCGGCCGGAACGACGTTGATGTCCGGAGCCGGGAAGGTGGGATCGCCCGGGCCGAGGCGCCGGCCGTTGATCAGCACCAGGGTACGGGCCGAACCGAGGCCGCGCAGGTTGACGGTGGCGGTACCGGTCGCGCCGTTGGCGAGGTTGCCGCCCTGCGAGGCGAACGCCTGCGGCAGGCTGTTCAGAAGGTCTTCGGTGCGGGTCGTGCCCTGCAGCTTGACTTCCTGGCTGCTGATGACGGTGACCGGGCTCACCGCGGTGAGGTTCGGCTGCGGAATGCGCGAACCGGTAACGACGATCGCTTCCTCGCCCTCGCCTTCGAGGACCTCACCCTGCGCCGACACGTCGGGAGTGGTGTTCTCAACCGGACCGGTGGTCGGCTCGGCGGTGTTCACGTCCTGCACTTCCTGGCCGTAGGCAGGAGCTGCCACAAGCGCCGCACCACAGATGGTCGTGGCCAGCAATTGGTTGATAAAGCGAGTCTTTCTCATTTCGTTCGTCCCCTTAAGCGGTCTGGCGCCGCTGCGTCACAAATCCTGGAACGCCGGCATAGACGCCGACAATTCAGCCTCCATCTACGGGATGTAATCAAAAGGACGCAATCGTCCCGCCAAGGGAAAGCGGCCATTTTTCAGCCTCGTGATAAATTTGCCACATAGGTCTGTGGCTCCGGACCGGCACGTTGCCATGGCCGATCTCATCCTTCATATCTCGGCGCCTCAACCTAATTCGCGGGACAATATGAAACAGCACGCCCTCCTCGCCTCGCTCGTCGTCGTCGCCGCGCCGGCCGCGGTCTGGGCCGCGCCGAAGCTCCCCTCGCAGCCGCCGGCCGCCTATTCCGCGCTGCTGCGCTGCCGGGGGATGACCGACCAGGCGGCCCGCCTCGCCTGCTTCGACAGCGCCGTGGCCGCGCTCGACACCGCGACCCGCAATCGCGAGCTCGTCGTCGTCGATCGCGAGCAGATCCGCAGGACGCGGCGCTCGCTGTTCGGGCTCGACCTGCCGAACTTCCGGCTGTTTGGAGACGACGCGGAGGAAGCCGACGAGGTCAAGACCATCGAAGGGGTGGTCGCCTCGGTGGGATCGGACGCCAACGCCCGCTACATCATCCGCCTGAAGGACGGTTCGACGTGGCGGCAGATGGACGGCAACACGCTTGGCCGCGGCCCGCGTGCCGGCTACAAGGTGGTGATCAACCGCACCATGACCGGCAGCTACATGATGCGGGTCGAGGGGCAGCCGGGGATCCGGGTCAAGCGAACCGTCTGAGCCGCTACTTCCAGCGCCCGTTTCAAGGCCGCATCGGCCCCGCCAGCGCCTGCGGGTCGATTCGGGCCTCGTTCCACTTCATGCTCCAGTGGAGGTGCGGCCCGGTCGCGCGTCCGCTCGCGCCGACGGTGCCGATAAGCTGGCCCTGCCGGACCGCCTGGCCCTGCCGCACCGCCTGGGTGGCGAGGTGGAGGAAGGCGCTGTTGAGCCCCATGCCGTGATCGATGATGACGAGGTTGCCTTCGAGGCTGAACGCCGGCGGCCCCGCGAGCACCACGATTCCGTCGGCGGGCGCCACCACCGCGGCCCCCGCGCCGGCCGCCACGTCTACTCCGGAATGATAGGCGCCCGGCTCGCCGCGATAGATGCGCTGCGAGCCGAACAGGCCGCTGATCCGCCCCCGCGCCGGCCAGGCGAATCGCTGCCGCCAGCCCTCGCTCGGCGGCGCCCGGCTGCGAGCGGCACCGATTCGCGCAAGCTCCCGCTCCCGCAGGCGGAGATATTCCTCGGTCGATTGAGTCGGGCGGCGGGCGATGCCGATATGCTCGATCCTCCAGCTGCCGGGCGCGATCCGCAGCGTCTCGGTGACGGCGCGGCCGTCGGCCAGCCGGGCGGCGAGAATTGCCTCAGGCCCCTGGTCGCGGTCGAAGCCGAGGATGAAGCGCCGGTCGGCGCCGACTCGCACCGGCTTGCCGTCGAGCGTGATCTCGACCGTACCGGCGGGCGCGCTGCCCAACACCACCCCGCCCTGGCGCATATTCCCCTCGAAGCGGAAGCGCGGCGCCTCCAGCGCGGCGGGCGACGCGACGGCCTGCCCTGCATCGGCAGCGGTTGCGGCTGCGGCTGCCACCGCCGCCGCGCAGGCGGCGACCAAGGCAAGCGCCAGCGCGCCCGGTTTCATCGGTTCGATTCGGCCCTGACCGCGGCCGCGGCGTCCGCATAAGCCTCCTGCCGCGCGACGCTCCAATAGCGCAGCTCCTCGAGCGGAATGCGCTGGCCGGTGACGGCGCAGATCACGTGATCGCCGGAGCTGAGCACGCGGAAGGTGCCGGCCATATAGTGGAGCTTGGCGGGCCTGCCCTGATTCGCCATCAGCATGTTAGTTCGTCCGTCACAGCAGCTTGGGTTGTTCCGATTTCGGCGGCGCATAGGGGGCCGCGCGCGGGCGCTCAACCCTCTCGCCGACAGCGACGTCGAGCTTGCCGTCGCCGAAGACGAGGCGGAGCCGGCCGGCCGCCCGCGCCCGCGCCGCCGAGATCAGCGTGCGCCCGTCGCGGTCCTCGACCCGCACATAGCCCTTTTCGAGCGGCTTGTTCGGATGGGCGAGCGCGGCGATCCGCCACAGCCCGTCGAGCGAGCGCCGCCCGTCGGCGATCCGGCGCTCGACCAGCTTGGCATCGAGCCGGACCGCGCCGAGCCGCTCGCGGCCGCGGCGGAGGGCGGCGCCGAGCAGCGACGGGCGAAGCGCGCCGGCGGCGTGGCCGAGATCGGCGCGGGCATGGCTGAGGCGGCCTCCCAGCCCGCGCGGCAGCCGCTCGGCGAGATCGTCGAGCCGCTGCCGCTGCGGAGCGAGTAGCGCCTCGGGCGCCGGGAAATGGCGCAGGCAATTTGCGAGCCCCTCGCCGCCGCGTTCGAACGCGCGGGCCGCGCAACGGGCGGTGCGGCCGCCGAGCTCGCGCAGCTGGGCGAGGAGCTCGGCGCGGACCGGGACCGCGATCTCGGCCGCCGCGGTCGGGGTCGGCGCGCGCACGTCGGCGGCGAAATCGCACAGCGACGTGTCCGTCTCGTGGCCGACCGCCGAGATGATCGGGATCGAGCAGTCGGCGACGGCGCGCACCACCTCCTCCTCGTTGAACGCCCACAGATCCTCGATCGAGCCGCCGCCGCGGGCGACGATGACGAGGTCGGGCCGCGCGACCGGGCCGCCGGGGGCGATCGCGTCGAAGCCGCGAATCGCGGCGGCGATCTGGGCGGCCGCCCCTTCGCCCTGCACCGGCACCGGCCATACGACAACGTGGCTCGGGCAACGGTCGGCAAGGCGGTGGAGGATGTCGCGAATCACCGCGCCGGTCGGTGAGGTCACGACACCGATGGTGCGCGGCAGGAACGGCAGGCGCCGCTTGCGGGCGTCGTCGAACAGCCCTTCGGCGGCGAGCGCCCGGCGGCGCTTGTCGAGCAACGCCATCAAAGCGCCCTGTCCGGCGAGCTCGAGGCGGTCGATGACGATCTGGTAGCGCGAACGGCCGGGATAGGTAGTGAGCTTGCCGGTCGCGATCACTTCGGCGCCATCCTCGGGCCTGAAGCGGAGCGCGCCGGCCGTCGCCTTCCACATGACGCCGTCGATCACCGCCTTGTCGTCCTTTAGGCAGAGGTAGCAATGGCCGGACGCGGCGCGCTTCCAGCCGGAAATCTCGCCGCGCACGCGGACCAGCCCGTAAGCGTCCTCGACCGTGCGCTTGAGCCGCATGGCCAGTTCGGAGACGGTCTGGGCGGGCGCGTTGTCGCCGGGCATTTCGGTTGCTAACAGCCCCGCGTCAGTGGAAGGGAAATCGTTCATGAATGTCCTGTTGCTCGGCTCGGGCGGGCGCGAACATGCGCTCGCGTGGAAGCTCGCGCAATCGCCGAAGCTCGGTAAGCTGTTCGCCGCGCCCGGCAATCCCGGCATCGCCGAACATGCGCAGCTGGTCGCGGTGGACCCCGCCGACCATCGCGGCACGATGGACTTCTGCCTCAAGAATTCGGTCGAGCTGATCGTGATCGGCCCCGAAGCGCCGCTCGTCGACGGCCTTGCCGACAATCTCCGCACGATGGGCTTTTGCGTGTTCGGGCCCAACCGGGTGCCGGCCCAGCTCGAAGGCTCCAAGGGCTTCACCAAGGATTTGTGCGCCCGCCGCCGCATCCCGACCGCGCGCTATGCCCGCGTGTCGGACCCGCTCGCGGCCGAGGCCGCGCTCGGCGATTTCGCCCTGCCGGTGGTGATCAAGGCCGACGGGCTGGCGGCGGGCAAGGGCGTGGTGATCGCCGCCACGACGGCCGAGGCCGAGGCGGCGATTCGCGACATGCTCGCCGGCGGCTTCGGCGCGGCCGGCGCGAGCCTGGTGATCGAGGAATTTCTCGCCGGGGAGGAAGCCAGCTTCTTCGCGCTCACCGACGGCGAGACGGTGGTCCCGTTCGGCTCCGCGCAAGACCATAAGCGGGTCGGCGACGGCGACACCGGACCCAATACCGGCGGCATGGGCGCCTACAGCCCGGCCTCAATCCTGACCCCCGAAATCGAAGAGCGGGTGATGGATGAGATCGTCTGCCCGACCGTCGAGGCGATGCGGGCCAACGGCACTCCGTATTCGGGCGTACTCTATGCCGGGCTGATGCTGACCGCGGAGGGGCCGAAGCTGATCGAATATAATGTGCGGTTCGGCGACCCCGAATGCCAGGTGCTGATGATGCGGCTGGAAAGCGACCTGCTGGCGCTAATGTGCGCGGTCGCCAAGGGCAAGCTCGCCGAGGCGGAGCCGCCGCGTTTCTCGGACGAGGCCGCGCTCACCATCGTGATGGCCGCCAATGGCTATCCGGGCACGCCCGAAAAAGGCGGCGCCATATCGGGGATCGAAGCGGCCGAGGCCGGCGGCGCCAGGATATTCCAGGCCGGGACCGCGCTCGACGGCGGCGGGCTGGTTGCCAGCGGCGGCCGCGTGCTCAACGTCACCGCGCGCGGCGCGACGGTGGCGGAAGCGCAGCAGACCGCTTACGCCGCCGCCGCCGCGGTCGATTTCAGCTCCGGCTTCTACCGCCGTGACATCGGCTGGCGCGAGGTCGAGCGGCTCGGGTCCGGCGCTTGATCGCGGCCGCCCTTCGGAGGATACTTTCCGGAACCGAAACATTGAACCACGGCGAAGGGGAAAGTCGATGTCGCGCCCAGTCAAGTTCCTGATCGGCCTCGCCGCCGTGATCCTGATGGGCTGGATCTATCACGGCCCGCTCGGCAATGGCGAAGCCTTCGTCAGCCGGCTCGAAGGCCAGGCGCGAAGCGCCGTCGCGGCGACCGGGCTGCCGGGAATCGAGGTGCGCCTCAGCCGCGATCCGCTCTCCCGGGCCGCGACTCTGTCCGGCCCGGCGGACGAGTTCCAGCGCGAAGGGCAAGGGTCGCTCCCCGGCCTCAATGATCTCGTCCGCGAGGTGGAGGGGATTTCGGACGTCGGTTGGGCCGATCACGACCCCGCCGACCCCGGCCTGCCCGTGCTTGCCGAGCTGCTGATCGGGATCGTGGCGGCCTATCTGCTGGGCGTCGGCCTCGCCTCGCTGCTGTTCGGGCGGGCGAAGAAGGAAAGCTATCTCTGAGGCGTCTCACCAAGGAACGTTCATGACGACAGTGTTCGAGAACAATCTGGTCCCCATCATCGTCGCATTGCTGATCGGGCTGCTGATCGGCTGGTGGATGTTCCGGAGCGTCCGGCGGGGCCGCCCCGGGGACCGGCCGGGGCGCGACACGATCGAGGCGACGCCGCCCGCGATGCGCGCGCCGGCCCCGCCGGTGCGTCCCTATGTCGACGGGCGGCGGCAGGACGGCCCCGAGGGCAACAATATCGCGGACCATGGCGCCGCGGCCGCCGCCGACGTCGCTGGCCAAGTGCTGGGCGTCAGCGCCCATTCCCAGCTTCCCGGCGCCAGCGGCCCGCCCGACAATCTGCAGATGCTGAAGGGGGTCGGCCCGAAGCTCGCCGAAAAGCTCAACGACAACGGCATCATCCGCTTCGAGCAGCTGGCGCGGCTGAGCACGAACGAGGTCGACATGCTCGAATCGCGGCTCGGCCCGTTCAAGGGCCGGCTGGCCCGCGACCGCGTCGTCGAGCAGGCCAGCTACCTCGCCCGCGACGACCGCGACGGGTTCGAGGCGAGGTTCGGCAAGCTCGGCGGGCCTTAGCGCTCGCTCCGGTAACCTTGCATCATGCCGGACTTGATCCGGCATCCCGCTTTCTTCCTCGCGGAGCCAAGCCCCGAAGGAGCGGGACCCCGGATCAAGTCCGGGGTGACGATTCACCCAAGTCCGGGGTGACGATTCACGCGGGGCGTGCGTTCAGCCGGACGCCTGGCTGGCGATCAGCTTGTCGATCTTGCGGCCGTCCATGTCGACCACCTCGAAATTCCAGCCGCCGAAGGCGAAGCGCTCCCCGGTCTCGGGCAAATGCTTCAGCACCCATAGGGCGAAGCCGGCGGCGGTGGCGTAATCGCGGTCCTCGGGCAGATTGATGCCGAGCGTGTCGGCCAGCGCATCGGCGGAGAGCGAGCCGGACACCAGCCAGCTGCCATCCTCGCGCTCGACCAGCGGCGGATCCTCGTCCGCATCGGAGTTGAACCCTCCGGCGAGGGCGGCAAGCAGGTCGGCCGGGGTTACCAGCCCGTCGAAATGGCCGTATTCGTCGTGGACGAAGGCCATCGGCACGTCGGCCGAGCGAAGCACCAACAAAGCGTCCATCGCGTCCATCTGGTCCGGCACCACCGGCGCGGTCCGCATCAGCGCGCGCAGATCGAGCGGGAGGCCGGCGACGAACGCCTTGACGATGTCGCGCGACTGGACGACCCCGACCAGCCGGTCGACCGACCCCTGCGCCACCGGCAGCCGGTTGTGCGGCGTCTCGGCGAGCTTGCGGCGAATCGCCTCCGGATCCGCGTCGATGTCGATCCACTCGACCTCGGTGCGGGGCGTCATCACCTCGCGGGTCGGGCGGTCGGCGAGGCGGACCACGCCCGAGATGATCGCCCGCTCGCTCTCCTCGAGCACGCCCGCGCTGTGCGCTTCGGCGACGACCAGGTGCAGCTCTTCGGCGGTCACCATATTCTCGGTCTCGCGCTTCAGGCCCAGCAACCGGAAAATGAGCGCGCTGGTGCGATCGAGCATCCACACCAGCGGCGCGGTCGCCTTGGCCAGCCACTGCATCGGCGGGGCCATGAACACGGCGATCTGTTCGGCGCCGCGGAGCGCGAACTGCTTGGGCACCAGCTCGCCGATGATCAGCGAGGCATAAGTAGTGAGGAGGATGACGACGGCGAAGCCGAGCGTCTGGGCGTCGTCCGGGGCAATCCCTAGCCGCGCCAGCCTTTGCCCGACCGGGCCGCCGAGGCTCGCGCCCGAATAGGCGCCGGCGAGGATGCCGATGAGGGTGATGCCGATCTGCACGGTCGACAGGAACCGCCCCGGATCGGCGGCCAGCTTCAGCGCCGCCTCGGCGCCGCGGCGCCCGGCCTTGGCCATGCCCTTGAGCCGCGCCTCGCGCGCCGAGACGATGGCGAGCTCCGACATGGCGAACACGCCGTTCAGCCCGATCAGAAGGGCGATCACGAGCACGTCGAACCAGGGGAAAGGCGTCAGGGGCGGGGGGGCGGGGGACATGGACTGCCGCTCCCCCTTAGCCGCGAACCTCGGCGCGCGCCAACATCTTCATGGGGAGGGGATTGGAGGGGGGTTCGTGGACGAGAGGCCTTGGCCGATCAGCTCGTCACTCCGGACTTGATCGGGGGTCCCTCTTCTTCTGCTCGTCGGGGTGGAAGGGTGAAGGGAGATGCCGGATCAAGTCCGGCATGACGAGTGCTCAGCGGCGCTCCCTGAAGAAGTCCCGCAGCAGCGCGGTCGCCGCTTGCTCGCCCAGGCCCGGATAGACTTCGGGCGCATGGTGGCAGGTGGGCTGGGCGAACAGCCTCGGCCCGTGGACGACGGCGCCGCCCTTGGGGTCGGGCGCGGCGAAATAGAGGCGGCGGATGCGGGCGAGGGCGATCGCGCCGGCGCACATCGCACAGGGCTCGAGCGTCACCCACAGGTCGCAATCGTCGAGCCGGGAACTCCCGAGCCGCCGAGCCGCTTCCCGCAGCGCCGCCATTTCGGCGTGGGCGGTGGGATCGTGCGCGCCGCGCATCGCATTGCCGGCCACCGCGAGGATTTCAGCTCCACGCGCGACGACGGCGCCGACCGGCACCTCGCCCGCCGCCGCCGCGGCGCGGGCAGCGTCGAGCGCAAGCACCATCGGTTCGGGAAGCGGAAACGGCACCGCCGCCGAATAGCGGCTGATCCCGTCAATGACCATGTCGCCGGGAAAGGCGGGTCATCGGCCGCGGCGGGGCCAAGCCTCGCCGCCGCGGCCGCCCCTTGGCTTATTCCTCGCCGTTATCCTTGACGCCGATGACGGGGACGTCGACCTTCGTCTCTTCGGTCTCGATCTTGGGAACCGAGATGTTGGTTTCAGTGGTGCCGACGACGACCTCCTTCGAATCGACGTCGACTCCAGGCATGGCGCCGCCTTCGGCGGTGACGTCGACATCGGGAAGCGCGCCTTCCTTGACATCGGCCTTCCAGAAGCCGCTCGCGAACAGAGCGATGACGATCAGCACGACGACCACCAGGATGCCGAGTACTTTGCGTGACATTATATTTCTCCTCCAAGCCCACTGAGCTTCGGTCGGACAACGCGCCTTCGGCAAATCGGTTGCACTACCGCAACGATCGCTTTCGCTTCCCAGGGGGCGCGGCGGCTGGACGGTTGACGAAAACGCCGCCGCCCGCTATCCGCGCCTCCTTTCCGGGGACGAGCTTCCCCTATTCCAGGACGAGACAAGATGTCGCGCATTTGCGAACTGACCGGCAAGGGCCGGCTGGTGGGTCACAACGTTTCCCACGCCAATAACAAGACCAAGCGCACGTTCCTGCCCAATCTGCAGAACGTGACCTTGATGTCGGACGCGCTCCAGCGCGGCGTGAAGCTGCGCGTGTCGATGAGCGGCCTGCGCTCGATCGAACATGTCGGCGGCCTCGACAATTGGCTCGCCAAGACTTCGGACGAGAAGCTCAGCCTCAAGGCCCGCCGCCTCAAGCGCGAGATCCGGAAGAAGGACGCCGACGCGGCTTCGGCCTGACCGGCATTCCTACTCCGTCAGCTCGAACTTCAGCAGCAAGGTCCGCTGCAGCGCGTTGAAATTGTCGTCCGACGCCATCCAGACGATGGTGCGACCGGCCTCGCGCGTGACGCTCAATGCCTCCATATTGTCGACCGTTACGGGCGCGTCGAAATGCGCGATCTCCTCGCCCTCGATGACGCTGCCGGCGGCGAGCCGCGGCGCCGCGACCGTCAGCTTGGCCGAAATGCCGTGCAGCAATGAGAAGCGCCGGTTGAGAAACAGGATCCGGCCGTCCGCCAGCAAAGCGGCATCGGTCACACGATAGTTTTTGGGAGGGCGGTAGCCGAGCGTCTTGGTCGGCGTTCCTGGTACCGCCGCGTCGCCGGCAAAGGCGACCACGTCGCTCGAGCCGTTCGGCCTCAGCCAATGTTCGGCGAAGACCGCGAACCGCCCGTCGGGAAAGCGCAGCAAAGCCTCGCTGCCGGTGTTGCCGGGCCAGCGCCGCATCGGCGCCGGCTCGGCGTCCGATTCGGCGCGCCAGCTCGGGCGGCTGTAGCGCCAGATGGCGTTGCGCCCCTCGAACGCGATCCAGGCTTTGTCGCCGCTGACCGCCAGCGTCTCGGCGTCGCGGTCGAGCTTGCCGCGATCGCCGCGGGGTCCGTCGGGCAGCGGCCGGATCGACACCGGCCCCGGCCGCCCGGGCAGGCCGAACTCGATCAGCGACCCGGAGTCGCTCAGCGCCAGCACCCGGCCGTCCTCGACATGCATGGCGGAAATGCCGCCGAAGCGCGGGTCGTTGCTCCGGATCGACCAGCCGCCGAGATAGACGAGCCGGCCCAGCCGCCGGCGCGCGAGGTGCTCGGTGTCGAGCGGCACCGGATCGAAGCCGATCGCGATCAGAGCCGGCAGCGGCGCGTCCCTGAACAGCGCCGGGGGCGCGAAGGTTGTGACCAGGGGGAACGCGACGAGCGCGGCGAGCAGGCGCATGGCGCCCGCCCTAAGGTGCGTCACCCGTCGCCGCAACGGCCGCGAAGGGGGCTGGCGGCGCCGGATTTCGATGAACGGG
>DASVRK010000191.1:0-12280 GCA_036388655.1 Allosphingosinicella sp.
GCCCCGCCCGGAAAGCGACGGGTTGGTCATGAAGTAACGGTGGAGGTTGAACGGCTGGTCCTCGGCGCTGGGCTGCAGCCGCTCGTAATTCCCGTCCGGCAGGAGGCGCCAACTCTGCTCGTTGTCGATCAGGCTCGCCACCATCACCTGGTCGAGGATCTGGGCGTGGACGGTCGGGTTCTCGATCTTCAGCATATATTCGACGCGGCGGTCGAAATTGCGCGGCATCCAGTCGGCCGAGCTGACATAGACCAGAGCCTCGCGATTGGGCAGGTCCTCGCCATTGCCGAACGCCCAGATGCGGCTGTGCTCGAGGAAGCGGCCGACGATCGACTTGACGCGGATATTCTCCGAAAGCCCCTTCACGCCCGGACGCAGGCAGCAGATGCCGCGGACGATGAGGTCGATCTCGACGCCGGCGGCGCTGGCCGCGTAGAGCTTGTCGATGATGGTCGGATCGACCAGCGAGTTCATCTTGGCCCAGATCATGGCGGGCTTGCCGGCCTCGGCGTTGCGGCATTCGCGGTCGATCAGGCGGCACAATTCGTCGCGCAGGCCGTGCGGCGACATGACCAGCAGTTCGAGGTCGCGCGGTTCGACATAGCCGGTGATGTAGTTGAACAATTGCGCGACATCGCGGCCGACCCTCGGATCGGCAGTGAAGAAGCTGATGTCGGTATAGATGCGGGCCGTGACCGGATGGTAATTGCCGGTGCCTAGGTGGCAGTAAGTGCGATAGCCGCGCTCTTCGCGCCGGACGACCATCGAAGTCTTGGCGTGGGTCTTCCAGTCGATGAAGCCGTAGACGACCTGGACGCCGGCGCGCTCCAGCGCATTGGCCCAGAGCAAATTCTGCTCCTCGTCGAAACGGGCCTTGAGTTCGACCACGGCGGTGACGGACTTGCCGGCCTCGGCGGCGTCGATCAGTGCGCGGATGACGGCCGATTGCTTGCCGGCGCGGTAGAGGGTCTGCTTGATCGCGACGACGTCGGGATCCTCGGCCGCCTGGCGGAGGAAGGCGACCACCACCTCGAAGCTTTCATACGGGTGGTGGACGACGATGTCCTTGCTCCGGATCGCCGCGAAGCAATCGCCGCCATGCTCGCGGATGCGCTCGGGGAAACGGGCGGTGAAGGGCGTGAATTTGAGGTCGGCGCGGTCCTCCTCGACCAGCAGTTCGAGGTCGGCGATGCCGAGGAAGCCGCTCGATTCGAACACCAGGGCCTCGCTCGCGTCGATGCCGGTGCGGACCATCGCTTCGAGCTGGTCGGAAATGTCGGCCTCGAGCTCGAGCCGGATCACGCGGCCGCGGCGGCGGCGCTTGATCGCGCTCCGATAATAGCGGACCAGATCCTCCGCTTCCTCCTCGATCTCGATGTCGCTGTCGCGGATGGTGCGGAAGGCGCCGCAGCCGAGCATCTCGTAGCCGGGGAAGAGCAAATAGGTGTGGCGGCGGATGAAGGTCTCGATAGCGACGTAGCGGGTGCGCTCGCCCGGCAGGCGGACGAAGCGCGGCAGGGTTGCCGGGATCATCAGCAATTCGCGGATCGGTTCGCCGTCGGCCAGCCGCTTCAGATCGAAGATCAGCGAGAAGCCCTTGTTAGGAATGAACGGGAACGGGTGGGCGGGGTCGATCGCCTGCGGCGTCAGCACCGGGAAGACCTGATCGCGAAAATAGCGTTCGAGCCAGGCGGTCGACTCGGCGTCGAGCTCGCCGAAGCCGATCACTTCGATGCCGGCCTCCGCCAGAGCGAGCTTGAGGGTGGCCCAGACCGCCTGCTGGCTGGCGGTGAGCTGGTCGGCCTCGCGCGCGATCGCGGCGAGCTGCTGGGCCGGGGTGAGGCCGTCGTCCGAATGTTCCTCGACGCCGAGCAGCTGCTGGCCCTTGAGGCCGGCGACGCGGACCATGAAGAATTCGTCGAGATTGTTGCCGGAGATGGAGAGGAAGCGCAGCCGCTCGAGCAACGGGTGGGCGGGGTTGCAGGCCTCTTCGAGCACGCGGCGGTTGAAGGCGAGCCAGCTCAGCTCGCGGTTGAAATAGCGGCTGCGGGCCGCTTCCCGGGCCTCGGGCGGCGCTTCGGCCTCGGGCGGCGGGGCGGCGGCGGCTGGATTGTCCATGTCAGTTCCGGTTCCTGGCTCGATGGATCATGCCGGCCTCGGTCAGCGCCCGCCGCGCCATCGGCAAGGTCATCCGGCGATGGTGCAGCAGCACGGCCCGGTCAAGCGCGTCCACGATCCGCTGAACGGCGAGGTAGCTGCGTTCGATCCGCGGGACCAGATATTCGGCGAGGTCGGGCGGCGGCGCGACGCCGCGATCCTCGAGCAGCTTGACGATGAGGTCGCCGAGCAGGGCGTCGTCGGCCTCCTCGATGCGGATGTGGGGCGTGGCCATCAGCCGCGACTTCAGGTCTGGAAGCCGCACCTCCCAGGCCGGCGGGACGGCGTCGGCGATGATCAGCAGCGGCCGGCGCGCCTGCTGGGCGGAGTTCCAGGCGTGGAACAGAGCCTCCTCGTCATGGGCCTGGGCGTCGTCGAACAGGCGGCCGCCGGTCTTGCGGACGAAGATCCGGCCGAGCAGGCTGCGGCCCGACTTGCGCGGGCCGGTGAGCAGGGTTGCCATCACCGGCCACAGCGACCAGCGCCGGAGATGCTCAAAGGCGGCGCGATTGGCGTCGGAGACCAGGAAATCCTCGTCGCGGTCCGCCACCGGCCAATCGAGCGGCAGCGCGATCTGGTTCATGGGGTCGGTTATTGCCCGCCGCGCGAGATGCGGAGCGTGTTGCCGGAGCCGGAGACAGTCCAGCCCTGCGCCTGCAGCGCCGCCGCCAGCGCCGCCGAATCGCCGACGAAGGTGACCCTCATCACCGAGGTGCCGCCGAGCGCGAGGCTGGTGGTGAGGGCGGAGGTGACGCCGCGGACGCGGCTGACCGAGATTTCGGCCTGGCTGACCGCAGCCGAGCTCGGCGTGTCGACCTGGATGCTGAACATTTGGGCGGCGCCGACCGGCACCGGGGCCGCCGGAAGGCCTGAGCTGGGCGGCGGCGGCGGCGGCGCGGCCGGGCCCCCTCCCCCTTCGGCGGCATTGGCCGCCTCGATCTGCGCGGCGATCTGCGAGAGGATCGCCGGCTCCTCGATCACCAGCGACGGATCGGGGGTGAGCAGGCCGGCGTTGAGCGCGCGCGTGAACGACAAATCGAGCCGGCGCACGCCCTCGTCGAGCAGGCGCGGGATGGCG
The DNA here is from genome assembly GCA_036388655.1 of Allosphingosinicella sp. Lineage (GTDB taxonomy): Bacteria > Pseudomonadota > Alphaproteobacteria > Sphingomonadales > Sphingomonadaceae > Allosphingosinicella. Next base: position 3,236 of record DASVRK010000191.1, read on the forward strand.
GCGCTGTTCGCGACGCGCAGGGTGAAGCGGTCGATCAGTTGGTTGTCGGGGCCGAAGCGGGCCGAGAAGGTGCCGATCGCCGGGCCGCCCGGATAGAGGCGCTTCAGGTGGACGGTCGGCACGATCACGTCGGCGGCGCCATATTGATCGAGCAGGATGCGCCACCAGGCGCGGCCCGGGCGCTTGGACTGGGCGGCGTTGAGCAGCAAAGGATCGATGCCGGAGCCGGTCGGGCGGACATAGTCGATCGCGCTGCCGCCGGTGCGGAAGCGGGCCCAGGCGCGCTGCCAGGCGGTGCGCGATTCGAAGGTCTGGTAGGAGGAGCCGGTCACCATCACCGGGATCACCAGCATCGGCGCGGAATGGCGGATGGCGCCGCCCTCGCCGCCGCCGCCGAGCAGGGCGCCGGTGCGGGCGCGGTCGAACAGCAGGCCGAGCCGGGCGACGTAGCGGCGCGGGCCGACCTGCTCCTGTTCGATGATGATGCCCGAGACCATCGTATTCAGCGCCGAATCGGGCAGGCCCGGCGCCTGCGCGGCCGGGCGGCCGGTGGTCTTGGCCCACAACGCCTTCCAGCCGAGCTGCTGGGCCTGGCGCCAGCCCTCGAAGCGCGCCTCCTCGGCATTTTTGCCGACCGTGTCGACCTCGATGCCGGTAATCTCGAGCGTGCTGGCGCTGTCGACCGGCGGCACGCCGCGGTCGGCCCCTTCGAGCTGGGCATAGAGCGCGCCCCCGCCCGCCAGGAACAGGGCGACGGCCAGCGCGGCGGTGGGGGGAACGCGTCTCAAAAGCTTCACGACCCGCCTTTTGGCGACAGAAACGTGGAAATCCAAGCGCGATGTGATTAGGCGCGGCGCATGAGCGAAAGCGAGCCGAGAGAATCCTACACTTACGCCAAGGCCGGCGTCTCGATCGCGGCCGGCAACGCGCTGGTGAAGGCGATCGGCCCGCTCGCCAAATCGACCGCCCGGCCCGGCGCGGACGCCTCGCTCGGCGGGTTCGGCGGCTTCTTCGACCCCAAGGCGGCGGGCTACAAGGATCCGTTGCTGGTCGCGGCAAACGACGGCGTCGGCACCAAGTTGAAGCTCGCCATCGACGCGGGCCGCCATGACGGCGTCGGCATCGACCTGGTCGCGATGTGCGTCAACGACCTCATCGTCCAGGGCGCCGAGCCGCTCTTCTTCCTCGATTATTTCGCGACCGGCAAGCTCGACACCGGGGTGGCCGAGGCGGTGGTGGCGGGCATCGCCGAGGGCTGCCGGCAGGCGGGCTGCGCGCTGATCGGCGGCGAGACGGCGGAAATGCCGGGCATGTATGCGCCGGGCGATTACGATTTGGCCGGCTTTTGCGTCGGCGCGGTCGAGCGCGGGGAGCAGCTTACGGGCGACAGGGTGGCGGCCGGCGACGTGATCCTCGGCCTCGCTTCGTCGGGCGTTCATTCGAACGGTTTCTCGCTGGTGCGGCGGCTCGCGGCCGACAAGGGCTGGAAGCTCGACCGCCCTGCCCTTTTCGACCAGGATCGGCTGCTGATCGAGGCTTTGCTCGCGCCGACCCGGATCTACGTGAAGGCGCTGCTCCCGGTGGTGCGGGCGGGCCGGATCAACGCGCTCGCCCATATCACCGGCGGCGGATTGCTCGAGAATATCCCGCGCGTGCTGTCGGAGGGGCTGCGCGCTTTCGTGGACGCCGACGCGTGGCCGCAGCCGCGGCTGATGGCCTTCCTGCAGGCGCAGGGCAATATCGAGCCCGGCGAGATGGCGCGCACCTTCAATTGCGGGATCGGCATGGCCCTGGTGGTGGCGCCCGACGTGGCCGAAGCCGTGGCGGCGGAGCTTCAGGCGGCGGGCGAGCAGGTGTTCGCGATCGGCCGCATCGAGTCCGGGCCTCGCGGCTGCACCGTCACCGGCTCGGCCGAGGCCTGGAGCGCGCGCGGGGCCTGGTCTGCGGGCCATGATGGCTGACACGCTCAAGGTCGCGGTGCTGATTTCGGGCCGCGGCTCGAACATGAAGGCGCTGATCGACTATGAGCGCGAGGCGGACCCGGCCTATGAGGTGGTGCTGGTCGCTGCCAACGTGCCCGAGGCGCGCGGGCTGGTGCTGGCGCGGCGGTTCGGGATCGCGACCTGGGCGATGAGCCACAAGGGGCTGGAGCGGGCCGAGTTCGACCGGCTGCTCGACGCCGAATTGCGCCGCCACCGCGTGGAGGCGATCGCGCTGGCCGGTTACATGCGGCTGTTGTCGGACGCGTTCATCGCCGGCTGGGAGGGCCGGATCCTCAACGTCCATCCCTCGTTGCTGCCGCTCTACAAGGGGCTCGACACCCACCGGCGGGCGCTGCTGGCGGGCGACCTTTATGCCGGCTGCTCGGTCCATCTGGTGACCGCGGAGCTGGACAGCGGGCCGGTGCTCGCCCAGGCGCGGGTCCGGATCGGCGCCCGTGACGATGCCGACAGCCTGGCCGAACGGGTGCTGGCCGAGGAACACAGGCTTTATCCGCGGGCGCTGGGCGCGTTCGCGCGGGAGCGGCTGGCGGAGCGGGAGCGGGGCGATGGCGAAGCGCGAAACGGCTGAGCAGGCGGAAGCGCGGGCGGTCCGGCGGCGCTGGATCACGCTCGGCGAAGTGCTGGCGGTGGCGGCGGTGGCGATTTCCGGCCTCAGCTTCTGGAACAGCTATCAGGAGCGCAGCAGCGCCGAGGCCGAGCGGGCCGCCGAAAAGCGGTCGGAAGCGGCCGAGAAGCAGAAAGCGGCGAAGGCAGCGCAGACCTTGCTCCTCAAGGCGAGCGGCGGCGGCAAGGCGCTGCGGCTGGCGCCGCTCGACCGCGGCCAGACGATCCAGAGCCAGACCATCGCCTTTCCGGCCGCGCTCGGGGTGGAGCGGATCGACACGGTGATCGAGCCGCGCATCGCGGCCGAATGGGTCGAGCGGGCGGCGGAGAAGGCGCGGCCGGCGGAGCGCGGCCCGGGCGACCTCAGGCTGCCGGTGGCGATCACGACCAACTTCGTCAGCGGCGGCGAGAGCCACAGCGACACGGCGATCTACGACGTCGGCTACCGGATCGATTCGGGCCTGCTCGACAGCGACGTCGAGCTCTTGGGCCTGTCGCTGGTCGAGCGGGTCCCGGCGGCCGAGGCGCAGCGCCGGCTCGATTCGGTGTGGGCGGCGCGTTCCAAATAGGGCACGGCCAAATAGGGATCGGTCCGGCGGGCGCGGTGTCTCAGGCGCGTGCGGGTGCGGAAAAAGGGCGCGCGGAGCCCCTTGTTCCCCTGCGAATGCAGGGGTCCAGGACGGCCTCTCCACTGGGCCGCGGCCTCCGCCGGGGAACGACCCAGGCGCCGAACTGCTAGGGTGCGGCGCCACTTGTTCCCCTGCGAATGCAGGGGTCCAGGCCGACCTCCCCTCTGGCCCCGGCTTTCGCCGGGGACTGGACCCCCGCCTTCGCGGGGGAACAGTGCTCGACTGGACCCCCGCCTTCGCGGGGAACATTAGAAGTCGAAGGAGGCCGACAGCTTGAAGGTGCGGGGCGCGCCCTGGAGGAGGGCGGCGCCGAAGGCGTCGAAGGAGGAGGCCCAGTAGCGCTTGTTGGCGAAATTATCGATGGTGGCGCGCAAGGTGAGCGGGCGGTCGCCGAGCGCGAGCACGTAGCGGGCGCCGAGATCGAGCCGCGACCAGGCCGGGATCTGGAGCGTGTTGGCGGCATCGACCTGCTGCTCGCCGGTGTGGACGAATCGGCCGGTCAGCGTCGCGCCGCGCACGAAAGGGAGATCCCATTCGACGCCGGCATTGAGCAGGATTTCGGGAACGCCGACCGCCTGGTTGCCGTCATTGAGCCCGCCCGCCGTGCCGCGAAGCTCGGCGTCGATCAGCGAGCCGCCGGCGATGATGCGAAGCCCGCGCACCGGCTCGCCGTCGAGGCTGAGCTCGATGCCGCGATTGCGCTGCTCGCCGTTGACCCCGAACAGCAGCGGGCCGGTCGGATCGGCGGGGTCGACCGGCGTGCTGAACGCGCTCGGCTGGGTCGTCTGGAACAGAGCGAGCGAGGCGTTGAAGCGGCCGAGGCTGAGCTTGCCGCCGACCTCATATTGGGTGGATTTGAAGGGCGGGAAGACTTCGCCGGAATTGACGACCCTCGGATCGATCGGGGCGGTGGGGCCCTGGGCAAGGCCCTGGATGCGGTTGGCGAACAGGGACACCCCTTCGACCGGCTTGACGACGATGCCGGCCACGGGCGTCACGGCGGATTCGTCGTAGCGGCCGGTCTCGGCGCCCTCGGTGTAGGAATAGCTTAGCGAGCGGATCGTCTGGAGCCGGAGGCCGGCGGTCACCAGCAGGCGGTCGCCGAACAGGCCGATCGTGTCGGAGGCGAAGGCGCTGGCGAGGCGGGTGCGGCTGACCGGGAAGGTATCGTCGAGATCGCCGCCGACGAAGCCGGTGCCGGGCAACGGCACCACCGGCGGATCGTAGAGGTTGGTGGGGTAGCCGGCGAAGCCGCCGAGGAAGTCGAAGGCGTTGCGGTTGACCTGCCAGATCGCCGAGCCGCCGAAATTGAGTTCGTGGGTGACGCCGCCGGCGGCGAGGTTGACGCGCAGGCCCGCCTGGGCCGCTTCATTATTGTCGGTGCGCGGCACGAACAAAGCGCTGCCGGTGGCGGCGCCGGTGACGGCATCGGTGACGGTGATGCCGCCATAGACGCCCTGCTCGGACCCGTCGCGGGCGCCGAACGAGGCATAGAGGAGCGCGTTGTCGGCGAGGTCATATTCGCCGCGGACGATGCCGAACACGTCGCGCAAGGTCGTGTAGGTCCAGGGCTGGGCGTAATTGGCGTCGGCCCGCGGCACTTCGGGAATGACGCCGGTGCCTATCGTGACCTTGGGGCGGAGCTGGCGGATGCGGACGCGCTGATAGGCGAGGTCGAGCGACAGCCGCGCCCGCTCGCCTTCCCAGTCGAAGGCGCCGCCGAGCACATAGGCGCTGCGATATTCGTCCTCGACCGAGACGTCGCCGCTGCGGGCGGCGCCGTTGATGCGAACGCCGAACGCGCCGTCGCCGAAGCGGCGGGCGAAATCGAAGCTGCCGCCGAAATGGGCGTCGGACGTATAGTTCACGGTGGCGCGGGACAGCGGCCTCGACCCGGCGCGCTTCGGGATCAGATTGACGCTGCCGCCGATCCCGGACCCGCCGGGGGCGGCGCCGTTCAGAAAGGCGCTGGCGCCGCTCAATACCTGGACCTGCTCGTAAAGCTCGGGCGCGACCAATTGGCGCGGCGCGAGGCCGTAGAGGCCGTCGAGGCCGATATCGTCGCCGAACAAGGTGAAGCCGCGGATGACGAACTGCTCGGCGGCGTTGCCAAAGCCGTAGGTGGTGCGCACCGAGGGATCGTTCTCGAGCACCTGGCCGAGGGTTTGCGGCTGCTGGTTGAGGATCAGGGTCTCGCCATAGCTTTTGATGCTGAACGGCACGTCCTCGGCGGGCTTGTCGCCGAGCACGCCGACGCTGCCGCCGCGGATCACCTGCGTCTGGTTGCCGCGCTGGGCGGTGACGATAATCTCTTCGGAGGCCTGCTCCTCCTCAAGGCTCTGGGCGGCGGCGGGCGAGGCGATGGCGAGCAAAGAGACGGTGGGCAGCAGCGCGGACTTGAAAGCTAGGTGCAACGGAAAATCCTCTTGGCGTTCGGTTTTATGGGTTCAGGAGCGGCGGGCGCAGACGGCCCAGCCCACGGCCGCGACCGGGACGGCGAGCGCGACCCAGGACAAAGCGTCGCGGAGGCCGTCACCGGTGAGCGCGCTGACGAGGCCGACGAAGGTCAGCAAGGCGATGAGCAGCGGCACGCCGAAGATTTTGCGCAGCGGGAACGGGTGCCGGGTCATTCGGCGGGCATTTCGGCGAGGGCCGGAAGGCCGGGTTCGGGGAGGCGGCGGGAAGCGGCAGCGCCGCGTTTGCCGAGCCAGAGGTAGAGGCCCGAGCCGAGGATCGCGATCGTGAAGAGGTCGAGGATCGCCCACAAAATCTTGAGCGGAAGGCCGCCATAATCGCCGAAATGGAGCGGCCGCGAGAGCTGGAGCGCCTGCACATACCAGGGCATCGGCCGCACCGCGTCGAGCCTGCCGGTGCGCGCGTCGACCAAAGCCGGCGTCAGCAATTGCTTGGTGAGCGGCGTGTCGCCCTGCAGGAAGACGGCATAATGGTAGCGGCTGCTATAGCCGCCGCCGGGAAAGGCGACGAACTGGACGCGGCTTCCGGGCGCGGCGGCGAGCGCGCTTTGGACGGCGGCGTGGAGCGAGGCGAGCCGGCGCGGCGCCGGCGCGGCCTGGCCTTCATAAGGCGCGATGAGATCGGCGAGTCCGGCGCTGCGCCAATGGTCGACGATCGGGGTGGCGAGCGAGTGGATCACGCCGGTGAGGCCGACCACCAAAGTCCAGCCGAGCGCGACGATGCCGATGAGATTGTGATAGTCGAGCCACCGCACCCGCCGCGGGCGGGAGGCGCGGACGGTGCCGAAATCGAGCTTGCGCATGAACGGGGCGTAGAGGACCACGCCCGAGACGATGGCGAGCAGGAACAGCAGGCCCATCGCGCCGAGGAACAGCATTCCGGGCAGGCCGAGGAACAGGTCGGTATGGAGCTCGAGCAGCCAGTCCATCACCCCGTTAAGCTCGATCGCGCCGACCATCTCGCCCGAGCGCAGGTCGAACGAGCGGATCGTCATCTCCTCGGCGGCGGCGTCGGGCCGGGGGCCGGTGGTGATGTTCACGACCGGCCGGTCCTCGTCGAAGCTCATGAACAGGCCGACCTCGTGCGGGCGGCCGGCGAAGGCGATGCGCATCATCTCGTCGAGCGACTTGTGCGGGAGTTCGGCGCAGCCGAGGGCGAGCTCGCCATGGCCGCCGGCGAGATCGTCAATCTCGTCGTGGAAGATGAGCGGCAGGCCGGTGAGGCACAGCATCAAGAGGAACGCCGTGCAGACGATGCTCGACCATTTGTGAACGAGCTGCCAGCCGTGGAGGGAGCGCCGAGTCATTCGAGCTGGTTCGTGGGTCGCCGAAGCCGCTTACCGGCCGGAGCGCAGCGGCGCGTGGCGGCCTGAGGAGCCGCGATCGCGCGCTAGGCTGGTGCTGGTCGTGGACATTCGTCGTCTCTCAATCGGTTCGCCGCGCTGGCGGGGCGGGCGCGGCTATCAAGCCGAATTGCGAATGATTTGCAATAGCGTTGCTTCGCCTCCGCGTCATTCCAGCGAAAGCTGGAGCCGGAGACGACCGCAGGTCAATCTCCCTTCTTCTTCCCGGCCCGCAAGATTCCAGCTTGCGCTGGAATGACGAGAGGGCTGCCGCGAATCGGGGTTGCGCCGTCCGGCAGGCGCGGCTAGGGCGTGCCAATGTACTATCACGTTGTAACAGATAATGGCTGAGGCAGCCACCAACGCGGTGCGGCCGCTCCGTCACGAGCAGGGGCTGCGCGACGATCTGTGCGCGGCCTTGCTGACGCCGCGCGACGCCGGGGAGATGAGCCGGCTGCTGACCGACCTTTGCACGCCGGCCGAGATCCGGACCATTGCGGAGCGCTGGCACGTCGCGCGGCTGCTCGATGAGACCGGCCTTTCCTATCGCGACATCCATGAGGGCACCGGCGTCAGCACGACCACCATCGTGCGGGTCGCCCGCTTCCTGCGCCAGGAGCCGCACCAGGGCTATCGCCGCGCGCTCGACGCGCTTCGGGAGGGCGGCGATGCTGGTTGACGGCACGCGCATCCACATCGCCATCCAGAAGTCGGGCCGCCTGTCCGACTATAGCCGCGGGCTGCTGCGCGATTCGGGGCTGCGCATCCAGAACGGCAAGAACGAGCTCACCGCGCGGGTGGAGAATTTCCCGGCCGACCTGATGTTCGTGCGCGACGACGATATCCCGACCTTCGTCAGCGACGGCATTTGCGAGTTCGGAATCGTCGGCGAGAATGTGCTGCAGGAATTCGCGCTGCGCGAGGCCGGGGCGCGGTTCGAGGTTGTGGCGCGGCTCGGCTTCGGGCGGTGCAGCCTGCGGATCGCGGCCCCGGAGGCGCTCGACTATCGCGGGGCCGCTTCCCTCGAGGGCGCGCGGATCGCGACCTCCTATCCCGGCCTCGTCCGCCGCTTCCTGGACGAAAGTGGAGTGGAGGCCGAGATCGTCAAGATGAACGGGGCGGTCGAGCTGGCGCCGCGGCTCGGCATCGCCGGCTTCGTCTGCGACCTCGTCTCGACCGGCGCGACGCTGGAGGCGAACGGGCTGCGCGCCGTCGAGACCGTGCTCGACAGCGAGGCGGTGCTGGTCCGCACCGGCAAGGCGGTGGACGCGCGCAAGGCCGATTATGGCGAGCGGCTGCTCAGCCGGATCGAGGGCGTGCTGGCGACGCGCGACTCCAAATATATCATGCTGAACGCCACCGAGGATTCACTGGCGGAGATCAGCCGCATCCTGCCGGGCGCCGAGGCCCCCACCATCGTCCCGCTGCACGGCCGGCCCGGCCATTTCGCGGTGCACGCGGTCTGCCAGGAATCGGTGTTCTGGGAAACGTTGCAAAAGCTGAAGGCCGCCGGTGCGTCGGCGATCCTGGTCGTGCCCATTGAAAAGATGATGATGTGAGGCGGCTTCGCTGGAGCGAGCTGGGCGCGGGCGAGCGCGCGGCGGCCTTGGCGCGGCCGGAGCAGCGCAGCGACCCTCCGCTGAAGGCGGCGGTGCGCGCGATCGTCGAGGATGTGCGGAGCCGCGGCTGGGCCGGGCTCAGCGCCCAGGCCGAGCGCATCGACGGGGAGGCGCCGCGGCTGGTGCCGGTGGCGCCGCTGGCGGCGCAGGCGCGGCGGGATCTGGAGCCGGGCCAGCTCGGGGCGATCGCGCTTGCCGTGCGCAATATCGCGGCTTTCCACGCGGGAAGCTTGCCCGCCGAGCATGTCGTGGAGACGATGCCGGGGCTGACGGTGCGCAAGGTCTGGCGCGCGATCGACCGGGTCGGGCTCTACATACCGGGCGGCCGGACGCCGCTTTTCTCGACTTTGCTGATGCTCGCCCTCCCCGCCCGC
>DASVRK010000192.1:0-2392 GCA_036388655.1 Allosphingosinicella sp.
CGCGTTGACGCCGCCGTCGCCCGACAGCCGGTCGTCGAAGGCCGAGCCGGAGATGTCCTCGAAGCCGGCGAAGCTGTCGCCGGCGGCGTGGCCGCCCGAGACCGCGCCGTTGGCCAGCCGCACCGCCACGCCCGCGTCCGAGGTCGCGTAGCTCAAGGTGTCGCGGCCGGCGCCGCCGTTCATGACGTCGGCGCCCGCGCCGCCTTCGACCACGTCGTTGCCGGCGCCGCCGAACAGGCGGTCGTCGTGATTGCCGCCTCTAAGGCCGTCATTGCCATCGCCGCCGTGGAGATTGTCGCGGCCGCCGCCGCCGGCGAGCCGGTCCGCGCCGCCGAGGCCGAAGATCACGTCCTGAAAGCCGCCGCCGTTGATCGTGTCGACCCCGGCGGAGCCGTTCTGCACGACCTCGCCCACATCCTGCACCGCGAAGCGCTCGATCACGGTGTTGTTGGCGCGCTCGACGTCGCGGTAGACGAGCTCGACCGTGTCGTCGCTGCGCACGGCGAGGTCCTTGATGGTGTAGAATTGGGTGTTGGCCGCGGCCGTGTCATTGACCCGCGTCACTTCGAGCGAGGAGCCGAGCGGACCGACGACTCCGACGAATGCGTCGAGGCTGCCGTTGCCGTTCACGCCATCCACGCCGACATTGTAGGCGATTGCGATCCGCCCGTCCGACAGCGCCTCCGCCCACACGGTTTGGCGGTGGTTGCCGTGGTTGGTGCCGCGGGTGACGAGGGTGACCTGGTCGCTCAGCGGCTCGCCGGCGGCGTTGAAATAGCGGATCACCGTCTGGGTGCCGGTCCTTTCGTAATTGCCCCACACGGGCGCGGCGACAAAGGTGTCCTCGGTCCAGATCACGGCGAAGCTGCCGTCCGGCAGAGGGACGATGTTCGCGCTCGCGGACGGGGTCAGCGAGTCCGGATAGGTGCCGAACGCGGTCCCGAACGCCCCGAGATCGATCTTGACCGGTTCGCCGACATTGCCCGGCGTGGAGATCTGCAGCGAGAGTTGCCACTCCTGATCGGCGCCGCCGCCCGATGCGCCCGCCCAGCGTCTGTCGACATAGACCATAGCCGTGCCGCCGCCGGCCAGGGTCTCGCTGTCGTTGATATATTGATCGAGAGCGCGCCGGTTGGCGGTCGCTCCATTCGCCGTTTCGACGTCGTCGTCGGCGACGACCGAGGGGGTGGTGGCGGTGCCGGTCGCGTCGAAATAACGGACGCGAACGTCATAGCCGGCGTAGGTGGTGCTGCTGGTGCCCCCATTGTGGGGGTTGGGCGGATAAGTCACCTCGAACGCGTCGCTGGACCGGCTGATGTCGTTCCACACGAAAGCGAAGCCGCCGTCGGAGGTGGCGGTGAGGGTATAGCCCGCCCCGTTGCGATCCTCGCCGCCTTCGAACTCCGGGTTGATGACCTCGGTCGCGGGGCTGCCGTCGCGGTTGATGAGCTGGACGCGCGCACCGTAGCCGAGGCCATAATGGTTGGTCGCGTAGAGCGCATAGCGTCCGTCGCTGAGCGTTTCGACATAGCCGTTGGTGAACTGGCCGAAGCTCGCCGTCTGTACGAGCGAGGTTTCGGAGCCGTCCTCGTCGAGCCTGTAGAGGAAGTTCAGATGCTCGGTGCCGGCCGCGACGATCGAGCCGTCATGGCCGGCGTCGATCTGGACTTCATGCCCACCGCCCGTGTCATAGGTATCGCCGACTTTGATGATCGCCATGTCGCATCCCCCCCTTGGTTGTTCGAAGCCTCAAGAGCGCGAGGCCGGTCCAGCATCCCCGCTGCTGGCCCCCCGCTCGTACCCCCGCATTGCGCTTGCCGTAGAAGCAAGCCCGTCCGCCGAACATCCGCCCTGAAGGGACAGCAAGGGACATTACGGGGCACTGATCGAAAGGACCGCCAAAGCCTCGCCAAAATAAAGGCTTAGGAGCTGGACGTCGGATCACTGCCTGCCACCCTCAGACCACCAGGTCGCCGCGCATCAGGGTGGTGAAATCGTCCACCCGGATGAAGAAGTTGGCGACGCCGTCACCGTCCGTGTCGCCCTGCAGGTAGGCGTCGCCGTTGATCGCCTGGTAGCGAAGCTCGCCCGCCGCGCCGCTGAAAGCGCCGGCGCCGAGCCAAATGAAGGCCTGGTCGCCGTCCGCGCCTTCGGTTGTGTCGGCGTCGATCCGGCTGAGATTGATGCGATCGAGGTCGGCGCGGCTGTGCCCGACCACGCGGTCGGCCTGGGTGCGCACGGCGGAAGCGTCGCCGTCGTCGAAATAGAGGATGTCGCGCCCGCCGCCGCCGGCCAGGGTGTCGATGCCGGCGCCGCCCGTGAGCAGGTCGCCGTCGTCGCCGCCCTCGAGCCGGTCGTTGCCGTCGCCGCCGAGCAGGCTGTCGACGCCGCC
>DASVRK010000193.1:0-5507 GCA_036388655.1 Allosphingosinicella sp.
CGCGTTGACGCCGCCGTCGCCCGACAGCCGGTCGTCGAAGGCCGAGCCGGAGATGTCCTCGAAGCCGGCGAAGCTGTCGCCGGCGGCGTGGCCGCCCGAGACCGCGCCGTTGGCCAGCCGCACCGCCACGCCCGCGTCCGAAGTCGCGTAGCTCAAGGTGTCGCGGCCGGCGCCGCCGTTCATGACGTCGGCGCCCGCGCCGCCTTCGACCACGTCGTTGCCGGCGCCGCCGAACAGGCGGTCGTCGTGATTGCCGCCTCTAAGTCCGTCATTGCCGTCGCCGCCGTGGAGATTGTCGCGGCCGCCGCCGCCGGCGAGCCGGTCCGCGCCGCCGAGGCCGAAGATCACGTCCTGAAAGCCGCCGCCGTTGATCGTGTCCGCCCCGGCCGAGCCGTTCTGCACCACCTCGCCGGCGTCGCCGACCGCGAAGCGCTCGATCAGGGTGTGGTTGGCATGACCGTTCGCCCCCACCAGCGCGTTCTGATAGACGAGCTCGATCGTGTCGTCGCTGCGGACGGCGAGATCGGAGACGGTGTAGAATTGGGTGTTGGTAGCGGCGGTCTGGTTGACGCGCGTCGTCTCGATCGAGGAACCGAGCGGGCCGACCACGCCGAGGAAGGCGTCGAGCGTGCCGTTGCCGTTGGCGCCGGACGTCCCGACATTGTAGGCGATCGCGATCCGCCCGTCCGACATGGCCTCGGCCCAGACATATTTGCTGTGATTGCCGTGCTCCAGGCCGCGGGTGACGAGGGTGATCGCGTCGGTGAGCGGGTTGCCGGCGGCGTCGAAATAGCGGATCACCGTCTGCCAGCCGGTGTGCGTATAGCCTCCCCCTTGGGAGGAGGCGGCATAGGTGTTTTCCGTCCACAGAGCGGCGAAGCCGCCGTCCGGCATCGCCACCAGGTTGACGCCCGCGGCCGGGTCCACCGCCTGCGGATAGGGCGAAGTTCCCGGGCCGCTCTGCTCGTTATACGGTCCGAGATCGACCTTGATCGGCTCTCCGACATTGCCGGGCGCGGCGATCTGGACGGAGACTTCCCACTCACCGTGCGACCCGTTGCCGTCGGGGCTGCCGACGACGCGATGGTCCATATAGGCGAAGACGGTCTGCCCGCCCGCGAGGGTCTCGGTATCGTTCACATATTGATCGGCGGCGCGCCGGGAGACCGCGACGCCCGAGAGGCTCTCGACATCGTCGTCCGCGACGGTGGAGAGGGCGCCGGTACCGTTCGAGTCGAAATAGCGGATCCGGACGTCGGACGCGCCCGAATAGTTCGCAATGGCGCCGTTGGCGTGGGTGGCCTGATATTGCTGCGACCCGGCGCTATAGTCGTTCCAGACGAAGGCGAAGCCGCCGTCACTGGTGCCGGTGACGGTGAAACCGGGGCCGTAGCGGGACGCATCGTCGACCATCGCGTCGATGAGACCCGTCGCCGGGCTGCCGTCGCGGTCGAGGATCTGGACCAGGGCGCCGGAGCCGAAGCCGGCATGGCCGCCGACGCTGACGACGTAGCGGCCGTCGCTGAGCGTGTCGATTTCGCCGGAGCGGAGGTTGCCGTTTGAAGGCGCAGCCTGGAGCAAGACCGTCGAGCCGTCTTCGTCGATCCGGGATAGATAGCCGCCGTCCAACGTGCTGATGACCACCAGCGAGCCGTCGCGGCCCGCGTCGATCCTGTGCCGGTGCCCGGCGCCTGTATCGACAACCTCGCCTACCCGAACGATCGTCATTGAATTTCTCCCCCGCTCGGCGCCCGCCATGGGCGCTCTCATCACAGGGTAAAGGCGCGGTCCGTCGCCCGGAGAGGTCAGCCCGGTCGGAATTATTTCAAGGGATCGCGGTTTTCCGGTTCTGCGCCCCTGCGAAGGCAGGGGCCCAGACCAGGCGAAGGCCCGCCAGCCAAGTCTCGTAGACGTCGCGCGGGGCCGGGACCGTGTGCGGTGCCAAGCTTTCACGGCCGCTGCGATGACCGGGCTGCCGCTGAAGCGCCAGCCCGGGACTGGACCCCTGCCTTCGCAGGGGAACAGGTGCGGCACTCGCGCCCCTGCGAAGGCAGGGGTCCAGACCGGGCGAAAGCCCGCCGCTCTCGTGGAGAAAAGCCCGCCGCTCTGGTGGACATGCGCCGGCCGCGACCCTGTGTCCTCCGGCGCCAGGATTCCACAGCCGCTGCGATGACCGGGCTCAGCCCGGGTCTGGGCCCCTGCCTTCCCAGGGGCACGACACCGTCAGCTGGTGACGGTGGGGGCGATCAGTGGGAAGCGGGGGATGGCGACCGTGAAGGTACGGCCGTCGGCGCCGACCATGCGGTAGCGGCCTTCCATGTGGCCGCTCGGCGTGTTCAATGGGCAGCCGGAGACATAATCGAACGAGGCGCCGGGCTCGAGCACCGGCTGCTCGCCGACCACACCTTCGCCGGCAACTTCGTGGCGTCCGCCGCGGCCGTCGACGATGGTCCATTCGCGGCTGACCAGCTGGACCGCGCGCTGGCCCTCATTCTCGATGCGGACATGATAGGCCCAGAACCAGCGGCCCTTCACCGGCTCCGACTGCTCGGGCAGGAAGCTGACGGCGACGCGGACGGTGACGTCGGCGGTGGTGGCGGCATGGGGGAACAGGGATTTCACGGGGGCGACTTTCCACTTTCCTCTGGCCCCGTCAACGCGTGACCCGCCGCAGCCGCTCCACCAGCCGCTCGCGCGCGGCAAGAATATCGGCCTGACGCTCGATCAGCAGGTCGCGGGCGAGGAAATGGCCGGTGAGCCGGAGCCCGTCCATGACGTCGCCCCACCCGGCCAGGCCGCCTTCGAGCAGGAACGATGGCAAGGGGAGCAGGCGGTCGCGATACTCGCCGGCGCCTGCCTGGCTGACCGCGCGGCCGCTGCGCGGGCTGACGAAAGCGAGGTCGCGGGTCGCTCCGGTGGCGGCGCATTCGGATAAATCGAGGCCAAAGCCGAGCTCGCCGAGCAGGAGCAGCTCGTAGCGCACGAGCGCGGTCGCCCAGCCCTGGGCGCTCGGCGCCGCCTCGACCGCGTCGAGCACGGCCTCCAGCGCCTGGTAGAGGCGCGGATAGGCGAGCCCCTCGGGCAGAGCGGACGCGGTCAGCGCCGTCGCCCAGTCGATCGCCGCGGCCGGCAGCGGCTCGGCCAGCAGCGGGGCGCGGCTATGCACCAGCTCGACCGACAATTGCGCGAGCTGCTCGTCGGTGCGGGATCGATATTCGGCCTGGATGAGGTTGCCCGGCAGCAGCACCGGCCTCAGCCGGCGCGACCGGCCGCCGCGGACGAAGCCCGGCTGGACGCCGTCGGACGGGGTCAGCGCGCGGACGATCGCGCCATGCTCGCCATGCGGCCGGACGGCGAGCATTATGGCCTGGGTTTCGAGCCGCATCGCCCCAGCCTAGGGCAAAGCCGCCGCGCTGAGTAGGGAGCGGGCGGCGGCGGATGGTTCGAAAACCGGCTCGCAGGCGCCGCCCGGCTCTGCTATAGCGGCCGCAGGCGGCCTCCGGCTCGCCTTTTCAGCCGGACGGCCGCACCTCTGGAGAGGAGGATGCCAATGGCTGTCGCTAATCCCATTACCGCCGTTTCCGAAGCCGCGCCGGCGCCGGTCCGCAAGATCACCCGCGAGGATCTCAGGATTTCCCTCCGCGACGGGTGGCGGGACTTCATGGCGATGCGCGGCGACCTGATCTTCGTCGGCCTGCTCTACCCGCTGATCGGCCTCGTCGCTGCGACGATCACGCTCGGCGGAACGATGCTGCCTTTGTTCTTCCCGATCGCGGCCGGCATCTCGCTGCTGGGCCCGATCGTCGCGATCGGATTTTACGAGCTGGCGCGGCGGCGCGAGGACGGGCTGGAATCGGACTGGACGCACTTTTTCGACGTGCGCAAGCGGCCGTCGGCGGACGGCATCAGCGCGGTCGCCGCTTTGCTGATCACCATCTTCGCGGTCTGGCTCGCGGTCGCGGCGGCGCTCTACGTCGCTCTGTGGGGCCCCTATGTGCCCAATTCGATCGGCGAGTTCCTCGCCCGGCTGTTCACCACGCCGCAGGGCTGGGCGATGATCGTGGTCGGCAATCTGATCGGGCTCGGCTTCGCGATCGTGGTGCTCGCCACCAGCGTCGTGTCGCTGCCGATGCTGGTCGATTGCGAGGTCAATGCCAGCACCGCCATGTCGACCTCGATCGCCGCCTTCCGCACCAATTTCGGGCTGATGCTGCGCTGGGGCCTGCTGGTCGCGGCCTTGCTGGTGATCGGATCGATCCCGCTGTTCATCGGCCTCGCTTTGGTGCTGCCGTGGCTCGGTTACTCGACCTGGCATCTCTACACGCGGCTGGTCGACCGCGATTCCTTCCCGCACTGCACCGATTAGGGTCCGATTTGGGCTGAGTTGGCCGCATTGCTCCCCGGCGAAGGCCGGGGTCCAGCCCGACCATCCTCTGGGCCCCGGCCTTCGCCGGGGAACAAAAGAAAGGGGCGGCCCCGAACGGGACCGCCCTATTTCTTTGCCGATGCCGTGAGGCTCAGCCCTCGGCGGTTTCCGTTTCGGGCGTGGCGGTCGCGGCGGGAGCCTTGGCTTCGGGGCCGTGGCGCGTGTCGCGGCGCTCGGCGATACGCGCCGCCTTGCCGGTGCGGCCGCGCAGATAATAGAGCTTCGCCCGGCGCACCGCGCCCCGACGAACGACCTCGATCGAATCGATGTTCGGCGAATAAAGCGGGAAGACGCGCTCGACGCCCTCGCCGAAGCTGATCTTGCGGACGGTGAAGGAGCTGCCGAGGCCGCGATTGGCGCGGGCGATGCAGACGCCTTCGTAATTCTGGACGCGGGTGCGCTCGCCCTCGACCACGCGGACGCCGACGCGCACGGTATCGCCGGGGCGGAATTCGGGGATGGTCTTGGTCGTCTTGAACTGCTCGATGGCCTCGGCCTCGAGCTGCTGGATGAGGTTCATTTCTCTAGCCTTCGTCTTCGTGCCGCGCGCCAGAGGGCGATGGCCTGGGTGCGTCCCCATGACGCTCCATCAGGTCCGGCCGCCTTGACCGTGTGTCTGCCGCCGCCTTCTGCTTTCGCCAGGCGGCGATCTTCGCATGATCCCCCGATCGCAGCACTTCAGGGATCGTGCGCCCTTCCCACTCCTGAGGTCGGGTATAATGAGGATATTCGAGGAGGCCGCTTTCGAAGCTTTCTTCGTCACCGCTGGAAGCCGCGCCCATTACCCCGGGGAGCAGCCGAACGCAAGCATCGAGCAGCACGATCGCCGCCGTCTCGCCGCCCGAAAGCACGTAATCGCCGACCGATACGGAACGGATCGTCCGCGCCTCGAACAGGCGCTCGTCGATCCCTTCGAAACGGCCGCACAGGATCGAGACGCCGGGGCCTGCGGCAAGCTCCCGGACCAGCGCCTGGGTGAGCGGCTCGCCGCGCGGGGTCATCGCCAGCAGCGGGACTTCGGGCCGGACCTCCAGCGCCCGGTCGACGGCGCGGGCGAGGACATCGGCGCGCATCACCATCC
>DASVRK010000194.1:0-5086 GCA_036388655.1 Allosphingosinicella sp.
CGCGTTGAACCAGCGCTAAGACCGGCAAGCGCGCCAGAGCGTTGAAGGGTCGAACGGAATCGCCATCATCCGTTCGCCCTGAGCCTGTCGAAGAGGGCCCTGCGGGCTGCGGCGCCGAGCTTCCACGGCCGCTGCGATAACCGGGCTGCCGCTAGAGCGTCAGCCCGGGGCTGGGCCCCTGCCTTCGCAGGGGCACGGGGGGTTTGCCGTTCCTGTGCCCCTGCGGAGGCAGGGGCCCAGCCCGGCCCCTGCGAAGGCAGGGGCCGCCAACCAAGCGCTCTTAGGCGTCGCGCGGGTCGAGCCCTTCTTCTTGTTCTGAGGCGAATAAGAAAGAGCTTCGACAGGCTCAGCCCGAACGGCAACAGGGACAACTTACCTTTCAACGCTCTAGCGTAGGGGCAAGCGCTCCAGCGCCCATTGCGCCGCCTCCGCGACCGCGGGGTCGCCATCCGCCGTCAGCCGCCGCAACGGCTCCACGAGCGCCGCGCTGCCGCTGTTGCCGGCGGCGATCGCCGCGTTGCGGACCATCCGGTTGCGCCCGATCCGCTTGATCGGCGAGCCGGCGAACACCTTGCGGAACGCGGCGTCGTCCAGCGCCAGCAGGTCGGCCAGCGCCGGCGCGGCGAGCTCGGCGCGGGGCGCGAACGCCTTATTGCGGCGGGCGGCGTCGGCGAACCGGTTCCACGGGCAGACCGCGAGGCAATCGTCGCAGCCGTAGATGCGGTTGCCGATCGCTTCGCGGAATTCGTGCGGGATCGGCCCCTTATGCTCGATGGTGAGGTAGGAGATGCAGCGCCGCGCATCGAGCCGGTAGGGGGCGGGGAAGGCATTGGTGGGGCAGGCGGCAAGGCAGGCGTTGCAGCTGCCGCAATGGGCCCGGTGCGCCCGGTCCGGCTCCAGCTCCAAATTGGTATAGATGGCGCCGAGGAACAGCCAGCTGCCGTCGGCGCGGCTGACCAGGTTGGTGTGCTTGCCCTGCCAGCCGAGACCGGCCGCTTCCGCCAGCGGCTTCTCCATCACCGGCGCGGTGTCGACGAACACCTTGAGCTCGCAATCCCCCTGCGCGACCAGCCAGCGCGCCAGCGCCTTCAGCGCCTTCTTGATCACGTCGTGATAATCGGCGCCCTGAGCGTAGACCGAGATCCGCCCCCGCTCGGGCTCGCCGGCCAGCGCCAGCGGATCGGTCGCCGGCGCATAGCTCATGCCGAGCGAGATCACCGATCTCACCTCCGGCCACAGCGCCGCCGGCGAGCCGCGCCGCTCCGCCGTCTCCTCCATCCAGATCATGTCGCCATGGGCGCCGCCGGCGATCCATTCGCGCAGCCGCGCGGCGGTCAGGGGCGCCGCATCGGCGCGCGCGACGCCGAACGCGGCGAAGCCCAGCGCCCTCGCCTCGGCCTCCAGCGCCTCGCGCAGCTTTGCCTTGCCATCCATCGCGCGGTGCCGCTACCACATTGAAAGCCTTAGGGGGACGGGCAAACTTATGGGGCTGGCAATCGAGGCGAAGGGTCTGGTCAAGGCCTTCGACGGGAAAATCGCCGTCGACGGCATCGACATCGCCGTTCCCGAAGGCAGCATCTACGGCGTGCTCGGCCCCAACGGCGCCGGCAAGACCACCACCTTGCGCATGCTGCTCGGCATCATCGATCCCGACCGGGGCAGCCGCACCCTGCTCGGCCACGCCCGGCCGATGGAGGTCGCATCCAGGGTCGGCTACCTGCCCGAGGAGCGCGGCCTCTACCCGGCGATGACATCGCGCGACGCGATCGCCTTCATGGGCGCGCTGCGCGGGCTGCCGCTCGACGCCGGCCGCAAGCGCGCGACCATCTTGCTTAACGACAACGGCCTCGCCGATTATGTCGCCAAGCCGATCCGCACTTTGTCCAAGGGCATGGCCCAGACCGTCCAGCTGCTCGGCACCATCGTCCACCGCCCGAAGCTGATCGTGCTCGACGAGCCCTTTTCGGGCCTCGATGCGATCAACCAGGGCCGGCTCGAACATCTCATCCGGGCCGAGGCGGCCGCGGGCGCGACGATCATCTTCTCGACCCATGTCATCGCCCATGCCGAGCGGCTGTGCGAGCGGATCGCGATCATCGCCGGCGGCAAGATCCGCTTCGAAGGTTTGGTGTCGGAAGCGCGCGAGCGGCTGCGGCCGCAGGTGCGGCTGCGCGCCCGCGCCGCCGAGGGCGCGTGGCGGCTGGCGCTGCCGGCCGATGCCGAGCTCGACGCCGGCGTCTGGCATTTCGAGCTTCCCGACCGCGGCATCGAGCCGTTGCTGAAGGCGCTGATCGACGGCGGCGCGGGGATCGAGGAACTGTCGATCGAACGGCCCGGCCTCCACGACGCCTTCGTCGCCATCGCCGGCGCCGCCGCCGCCCACCAGATGCGCGACGGCCTGGACGACGATCTCGGGGAAGCCGCTTGACCCGCCTATTCGCCGCCGCCTGGGTGATCGCACGCCGCGATTTCGTGGCCACCGTCTGGTCGCGCAGCTTCCTCATCTTCCTGCTCGCGCCGATCCTCGCCATGGGCTTCGGCGGGCTCATCGCGGAGCTCACCAGCAAGGCCGACGTCGCCGCCGCCCGCACGGTCGTCGCCGTGGCGATGCCGCGCGAAGACGCCGCCGCCCTCCGCGCCGCGCACGACCGGCTAAGGGAAGCGCTGGGCAGGGGGCCGCTCGCCGACCTCGAATATGTCGAGCCGGCCGCCGATCCCGGCCGCCATGCCCGCAAGCTGCTGTCGAGCCAGGAGCAGGGCGTCTCCGCCGTCCTCAGCGGCAGCCTCGCCCGGCCGACGCTGACCGGGCCGGTGCGGGCGATCGAGGGCATCGAGCCGGAGCTCGCCTTGCTGATCGAGGACACCCGCAGGGCCGCGGCGATACGCGGCGCCGGCGCGGCCGTCGCTCCGGTGGCCATCGCCAGGGTTGCGACGGCGGAATCGCGCGGCGGCATGAACAGGGTCCAGCACGGCCTCGCCCGCGGCTCGCAATTGCTGGTCTTCTTCCTCACCCTGATGCTCGCCACCATGCTGCTGTCGAACCTGGTCGAGGAGAAATCGAACAAGGTGATCGAGGTGCTCGCCGCCGCGGTGCCGCTCGACGCCGTCTTCCTCGGCAAGCTCATCGCCATGCTCGGCGTGTCGGTGGTCGGCATCCTCGTCTGGGGCGCGATCGCCGCGCCGATCCTGCTGCTGGTGCAGGAATCGTTCAGCGTGCCCGTAACGCCCGCGCTCGGCTGGCCCGCTTTCTGCGTGCTGCTGGTGGTCTATTTCGCGGCCAATTACATGCTGCTCGGCGCCGTCTTCCTCGGCATCGGCGGCCAGGCCAGCAACGTCCGGGAGATCCAGACGCTGTCGATGCCGGTCACCTTCGCGCAGGTGATCATCTTCCTGCTCGCCTCGATGGTGGTCGGCGACAATGGCGGCACCGTCACCTGGGTCGCGGCCATCTTCCCGTTGAGCTCGCCGCTCAGCATGATCGCGCTCGCCGCCCAGTCCGGCTCGCTGTGGCCGCATCTCCTCGCCATCCTGTGGCAGCTCGCCTGGATTTTCCTGGTCATCCGCCTCGCCGCGCGCATGTTCAGGCTGACCGTGCTGAAATCGGGCGGCGGCGACTCCTTCTTCGCCATCTTCAAGTCCGCCCGCCGCAAGGGGGCCCCGCCGCCGGCGGGTGGCGGGTGATCAGGTTGATCTGACCCGCTCATCCTGAGGAGCCGGTGAGCGAAGTCGAAGCGGCGTCTCGAAGGACGCACTGGGTCCTTCGAGAGGGGCCTTCGCCGGGGCTCAGTCCCTCCTCAGGATGAAGGAATTCCCAAGCCCGCCAAATTGCCTAGGCCGGTGCCGGCCCGACCTGCTCCCAAAGCTCCACCTTGATGCCGTCGCAGTCGAGGATCCAGGCGAACTTACCATAATCCTCATCCTGGGTGCCGAGTATCTCGACCCCCTTCGCCCTCAGTTCCTCGAGAAACGCGGCAAGATCGTCCACCCTGAAGTTGATCATGAACCCCGCTTCGCTGGGCGCGAAATAGTCGGTCTCCGGCTTGAACGGCGAAAGCAGGCTGTAGGCCTCGCCCGTCTGGTCTTGCTTCCAGGGGAACATCGCGCCCCATTCGCCGCCGACGCCGAGCGTCTCTTGATACCAGGCCTGCGTCCGGGCCGGATCGGCGGCCTTGTAGAAGATACCGCCCAGCCCCGTGATCCTCGCCATCGCCGCCTCCCTTTAGCCCGTCAGACCATGCGCCTCCCGCGCCGCCGCTTCCAGCGCCTTCATCGCCGCCCGGTAGGGGAAGGGACCGTGGCTGATCCGCGCCACCCCCGCGGCCGCCACCTCCGCGGCGCCCGGCGCGCCGGGAATGGCAATGAAGTTGACTGGCAGCGGCGAGGCCGCGCACAGCTGCCCGAGCAGGCGCAGATCGACGAGCCCCGGCGCGAAGAAGCCGCTCGCTCCCGCGTCGGCATAAGCTCGCGCCCGCTCCAGCGCCGCCTCGACCATCCCCTCGTCATGCGTGTCCGCCTTGGCCTTGAGGAACATGTCGGTCCGCGCGTTGATGAAGAACTCGCTCCCCGCCGCGCGGCGGGCGGCGCGGATCCGCTCGGCCTGGAGCGCGGTCGGATGGAGGCCCTGGCCGCCGACCACCTGGTCCTCCAGATTGCATCCGACCGCGCCCGTCTCGGCCAGCCGACGGATATTCTCGGCGCCCACCTCCGGCTCGGTCGCATACGCGCCTTCGAAATCGACCGTCACCGGAAGGTCGACCGCGCCCACGATCCGCGCCGCATTGGCGAGCACGAGCTCGAGCGGCAGCATTTCGGCATCGCCAAAGCCGTGCGCCTCCGCGACCGAATGGCTGCCGGTCGCGATCGCCTTGGCGCCCCCCTCGGCCACCGCCCTGGCGCTGCCCGCGTCCCAGACGTTGAACAGGATCAGCGGATCGCCCGGCCGATGCAACGCGGCGAACAGAGCGGCTTTCTGGCTCACGGATCCCATCCCCACCTCCTCATCATTCCAGCACAAGCTCGTCATTCCAGCGAAAGCTGCCTCGTCATTCCAGCGCAAGCTGGAATCTCCCTTCTTCTTGGGCCGGCC
>DASVRK010000195.1:0-2286 GCA_036388655.1 Allosphingosinicella sp.
TGGGTGAGATCGGGCCCGGACCCGCGCGGCTCCGCCTCGCCCGGCGCGGGCGGCGCCAGCGCCGCCGAGCCGCGGAAATGGTTGAGCAAGGCGATGAGGTCGGGCGCGGCGACCACCTCGATGTCGCCGGCCCAGCTCGCCTCCGACCCTTGCGCGGCCGGGCAGACCAGGCCGAGGCTGCGCGAGGAAGCGTGCATCGCCGCCAGCAGCACGCCCGGCGAGGGCGTCAGCCGGCCGTCGAGCCCGAGTTCGCCGACCGCCAGATATTCGGACAGCGTCTCGGTGTCGATCGCGCCCATTGCCGCCAGCAGGCCGAGCGCGATCGGCAGGTCGTAATGCGACCCCTCCTTGGGAAGGTCGGCCGGCGAGAGGTTGACCGTGATCCGCTTGGGCGGCAGCGACAGGCCGATCGACGCGAGGGCCGCGTGGACCCGCTCCCGGCTTTCGCCGACCGCTTTGTCCGGCAGACCGACGACGAGGAACTTGGGAAGGCCGCTGGCGATCTGCACCTGCACTTCGACGGCGCGGGCCTCGAGCCCCAAAAAAGCTACCGTGGCGACGTGCGCGACCATCCAGCCCCTCCAAAACGGACTCCATAGTGGAGTGACTCCGCGTTTGTGTCGATAGCCGCCAAGCGGACCGGGCCGTCCTTGAGCCGCGCCCCGTCGCCCCCCACATGGCCGCGATGAAGCTGCGCGAGCGATATGTCGCCCTCGGACGGGTGCCGGCGGTAAGGACCTGCCTGTTCGGGCTCGGGCTCGTGCTGATGATGAGCGGGCCTTTGGTCGGCCTGCTACCCGGTCCCGGCGGCACGATCGTGTTCGGCGCCGGGCTTGCCCTCGCCCTCAAATATAGCGAATGGGCGAAGCGGCGTTATGTGCGGTTCAAGCGGCGGCACCCGAACAAGGGCCGCTGGGCCGATTGGGGGATGCGGCGGCGCAGCGCCAAGCGGCGGGAAGCGCTCCGCAAGCTGCGCAAGAAGGCGGAGGCCCTGCTTGACGATTGACTTTGCGGGAAGGCTTGCCTATCCGCGCCTGCAACGAGGCGGCCCCCTTTTTCGGCCGCCCTTTTCATTAGTTTTCGAGGTATGAGCGATGAAGCGCACCTTCCAGCCGAGCAATCTCGTGCGCAAGCGGCGGCACGGCTTCCGGGCCCGCAAGGCGACCGTGGGCGGCCGCAAGATCCTGGCGGCGCGGCGCGCCCGCGGCCGCAAGACGCTGTCAGCCTAACTACGATCAGCCGCCGGGCCGACTTTCTCGCGGCCAATCGCGGCAAGCGCGCGCCGATGCCCGGCTTCGTGCTTTTGGTGCGCGGCCGGGAGGATGGCGATCCCGCCATGCGGCTCGGCATCACCGTCACCAAGAAGATCGGCGGCGCGGTCGTGCGCAACCGCATGAAGCGGCGCTTCCGCTCGCTGGCGCGGGAGATCCTGCCGGAGGCCGGTTTCGCGGGCGCCGACCATGTCCTCGTCGGCCGGGCCGGCGGGGTCGAGCGGCCGTTCGCGCAGCTTCGCGAGGAGCTTGCGCGGGCGCTGGCGAAGCTCCGGCGATGATCGCGCAGCTGCTCATCCTGATGGCCAAGGGCTGGCAGAAGGGTCCGTCGCGGATCCTGCCCTCCTCGTGCCGCTACATGCCGAGCTGCTCGGCCTATGCAATCGGCGCGATCGAGCGCTATGGGGCGCTGAAGGGCGCCTGGCTCGCGGGACGGCGCCTGTCGCGATGCCATCCCTGGGGGGGATCAGGCTATGACCCGGTACCGTGAAGGCCGAAGCGTGAAGGGAAGTCAGTGAGCGACAACCGCAACATGATCCTGGCGATCGCCCTGTCGGCGCTCGTGCTGTTCGGCTGGAGCTTCCTCTCCGACCGCTTCTTCCCGACCGCCAACCCGCCTTCGACCAAGATGGTCGACGGCAAGCAGGTCCCACTGCCCAAGCCGCTCGCCGATCCCGCGGCCGACGCTCCGTCGGCGATCCGGGACCGCCGCCAGGTGCTCGCCGAAACGCCGCGCGTGCGGATCGAATCGCCAAGCCTCCGGGGCTCGGTCAACCTGCGCGGCGCCAAGATCGACGATCTGGTGCTCACCCGCCACCGCGAGAACATCGCCGACAATTCGCCGCCGATCCGGCTGTTCTCGCCGAGCGGCGCCCCCGACGCTTATTATGCGGGCTTCGGCTGGACCGGTGAGGGCCTGACCCTGCCGGGGCCGGATACCCAATGGACCGCCACCGGCAATCGGCTGGCGCCGGGCAGCCCGGTTACGCTGAGCTGGAATAACGGCCAGGGCCAG
>DASVRK010000196.1:0-7182 GCA_036388655.1 Allosphingosinicella sp.
CTGATCGGATCGACTTCCGGCGACGATCTGACGGGCCATGGCGGGGCTAACCGGATCGACGGCCGCGGCGGCGACGATTCGCTCAGCGGGCTGCAGGGCGATGACGAGCTCATCGGCCAGGGCGGGCACGACCGGCTGTCCGGCGGCGACGGGTTCGACATAATCGTGGGAGGCACCGGCAACGATACGATCATCGGGGGCGGGCACCGCGACGAGCTGACCGGTAGCGCGGGCGCCGACTCGTTCGTCTTCTTCCCCGGCCAACTGACCGACGCGCGCGGGGAAGCGGATGTGATCACGGACTTCGCCGCGACCGGCGGCGATCTCATCAATCTGCGCCTCGTCGACGCCAAGGACAGCACGCCCGAGAGCGACGACGCGTTCACCTTCATCGGCACGTCCGCCTTTTCGGGAAACGGCGTCGGCGGCGAGCTGCGCTATCAGATCGTCGAGGGCAACACCTTAGTGAGCGGCGACATTGACGGCGACGGCACCGCCGAATTCTACATCCGGCTCAACGGCCCGGTCGAGCTCACCGCGTCGGATTTCGTGCTCTAGCCGGAGCGACAAGCTAGGCTTGCGGGGGGGGCTCGGTCCCGCCCGCCTCACTGGCGGCCGGGGCCGGCTGCGTCCGCCGGCGCGCGCCAGCGGCCCGTCTCCATCCAGCGCAGCAGCGGCTTCAGTGGCAGGATCCAGACGATCCCGGCGACCGTGTAGTAAAGCGCGTGGACCGGCCAGGGCAGGCCGTCGAGCCAGTCCGCAGCGGTGGCGACGATCGCGCCCCAGACCAGGATCAGCAGCAGGATGAGGCCGACCCCGGCCGGTTTGCGCCAGCTCGGTCTATCCATGGCAGTCGATCCATTCGGCCGGGGTGGCGATCGCGCCGAGCGGCACGTCCCAGGGGTCGGCGGGGATCGGCTCCTCGCTGATCTGCGTCTCCCAGGCGATGCCGATGGTGGAGACGGCATTGCCGCCGTCGCGCAGGTGCCCCAGCGCGCGGTCGTAATGGCCCTTGCCGTGGCCGATCCGGTTGCCGCGCCGGTCGCCGAGCACCAGAGGCACCAGCACCAGGTCCGGCGCCAGCGCTTCGGCGTCGGCCGGCGGCTGGAGCACGCCCCACGGGCCGGGTTCGACCGCGGGCGCGGCGCGGAACATCATCCGCGCGTCGCGATCGGCGAACCAGGGGAGGGCGGCGCGCTGCCCCGCCCCGAGCCGGTCGAGCAATGCATAGGGGCTGATCTCGTCCTTCATCGGATGATAGCCGGCGACGACCCGCGCGCCGACCAGGCGCGGCAGCACGATCCGGGCGAGCTTCGCTTCGAGATCTTCGCGCAGCCCGGGGCCCAGCGAGCGCGCGTAGCTGCGCCGCCGCTCGAGAGCGAGAGCGCGCATCTGCGCCTTTGGAGGGGGTGACGGGACCGCCATGGCCGTTTGCCGGAATATCCTCTGACGCCAGTACGTCAGGTGGGGACCATGTGCTTCGGACCAGGATCCTAGCAGGGACAGCCCCCGAGGATGTCTTATCGCCTCAGGGATGTTCACATACGCTCGTACCGGGCAGTACCCGTCAAGCTCCTATCTAGGGACTCGAAGCCGCCGCCTCAAGCCTTTCCGCCAGGCTCTCGATACGGTCGGCGAGCCGCTCCAGCGCCTCGGCCAGGCCCGGGTCCGGTTCGGCCGCCGGGGAGCCCGAGCCTTCGCGGCGCTCCTTGAGCTCGTCGGCGAGCAGCAAGGAGGCGAACAACAATTGGCGCGATTCGCTCAATGTGCCGAGCGCGGCGGCGGCATCGCGCGCCTTGCGGTCGACGATCGCGGCCACCGATTTGAGGTGCGGCTCCTCGCCGTCGCGGCAGGCGACCGCATAGCGGCGGGACGCGATCTCGACATCGATCGAAGCCATATTATTCCCCCTCGCGGACGGCCAGCAGCCGGTCGATCTGGCCGATCGCATCCTCGACCGTGCCGCGCAGCGACTGGTGCATCCGGCGGAGCTCGCGCAGCTCGCCATCCTCGCGCGGCGCCGGCCGCTCTTTTGCCGCGGCGGCCTCGATCCGGGCCAGCGCCCGCTCGATCCGGCTCACCGCCTGCATCGCCTGTTCGTCTGCCATATGAACCCGAATAACCGTGCGCGCACATGGCGGCAAGCGATTGAGGCGATGGGGCGCGGTTGACCTTGGCGGCTCCACGCTTAAAGGGAGCGGGCGGTGGGAGCGCCCGAGTTTCCGCCGCCGTCCCGTCCGGGACATTCCGAGCTTAAGGGAATCCGATGCCCGCCGAACCGAGATTGCTCGCCAATGCCATACGCGCGTTGTCGATGGACGCGGTCGAGGCGGCTAATAGCGGCCATCCCGGAATGCCGATGGGAATGGCCGACGCGGCCACGATCCTGTTCACGGAATATCTGAAGTACGATCCGCAAGACCCTGGTTGGCATGATCGCGACCGGTTCGTGCTTTCGGCCGGCCATGGCTCGATGCTGATCTATTCGCTGCTCCATCTGACCGGCTACGCCCATCCGACCATGGACGAGATCCGCCGCTTCCGGCAGCTCGGCAGCCCGTGCGCGGGGCACCCGGAAAACTTCATGATGAAAGGGATCGAGGCCACCACCGGCCCGCTCGGCCAGGGTTTCGCGATGGCCGTCGGGATGGCGATCGCCGAGCGCCACCTGAACGCGGTGTTCGGCGACCAACTGGTCGACCACCGCACCTGGATCATATCGGGCGACGGCGACCTGATGGAGGGGATCAACCACGAGGCGGCCGGACTTGCCGGCCATTTACAGCTTGGCCGCCTTAACGTCCTGTGGGACAACAACAAGATCACCATCGACGGCGCGACCGATCTGTCGACCTCGGAGGACGTCCAGGCCCGCTACCGCGCCTCGGGCTGGCATGTGGTCGAGTGCGACGGCCACGATTTCGACAGCATCCGCCGCGCGCTCGACGAAGCCGTCGCCGATCCGCGGCCGGCGCTGATCGATTGCCGGACCATCATCGGCTGGGGCGCGCCCAACAAGATGGGCACCGCCGCCACCCACGGTGCCGCGCTCGGGCTCGAGGAAGTGAAGGCGGCGCGCGCTCATCTCGTCTGGGAGCATGAGCCGTTCGAGCTTCCCGACGAGATCGTCGACACCTGGCGCGCGGCCGGCCGGCGCAGCGCGGACGCGCACAACGCGTGGCGCGCGCGGCTCGACGGCCATGGCGAGCGGGACGAGTTCCTGCGCCGGATGGAGGGAAGGCTGCCGGCGGACTTCTCGCTCGACGCCTATCTGGCGGGGCTCGCCGCCGAGCCGAAGAAGGTCGCGACCCGCAAGGCGTCCGAACTCGCGCTCGAGGCGGTCAATGCGGCGCTGCCCGAGACGGTCGGCGGCTCCGCCGACCTCACCGGTTCGAACAACACCAAAACCAAGACGCAGAAGCCGCTGACCAGGGACGATTATTCCGGGCGCTACATCTATTACGGCATTCGCGAATTCGGCATGGCCGCGGCGATGAACGGGATGGCGCTGCACGGCGGCGTAATCCCTTATGGCGGCACCTTCCTGGTCTTTTCCGATTATTGCCGGCCGGCGATCCGGCTGTCGGCGCTGCAGGGGGCGCGGGTCGTCTATGTGATGACGCACGATTCGATCGGCCTCGGCGAGGATGGGCCCACCCATCAGCCGGTCGAGCATGTGATGAGCCTGCGGATGATCCCCAACCTCGCCGTCTACCGGCCCGCCGACGCGGTCGAGACGGCCGAATGCTGGGCGCTGGCGCTCGAACGCGGCGATGGGCCGTCGCTGCTTGCGCTGACCCGCCAGAACCTGCCGCAGGTCCGGCTTGAGCGGAGCGAGAATATGTCGGCCCGCGGCGCCTACCGCCTTCGCGAGGCGCAAGCCGAGCGGCAAGTGGTGCTGATCGCGACCGGCTCGGAAGTCGAAGTCGCGCTCGCCGCGGCCGATGCGCTCGAGGCGCAGGGGATCGGAGCCGACGTGGTTTCAATGCCTTGCTGGTCGTTGTTCGATGCCCAGGACGGGGCCTACCGCGCCGGCCTGCTGCCCGCGGACAGCCTCAAAGTGTCGGTCGAGGCGGGGACGACGCTCGGCTGGGAACGCTATATCGGGCCGCGCGGCCTCGCTATCGGCCTTGACCGGTTCGGCGCCTCCGCCCCCGCGGAAGATCTGTTCAAGCGCTTCGGCTTTACCGTCGACGCGATCGTGCCCCGCATATTGGCGGCGCTTCAAAAGCAAGGAGATCAATGATATGGCCGTCAGAGTTGCGATCAATGGTTTCGGACGTATCGGCCGGCTGGTGGCGCGCGCCATCCTCGAAAAGGCCGATAGCGGGCTCGAGCTGGTCGCCGTCAACGACCTCGCCGACGCCAAATCCAACGCCATGCTGTTCAAGCGCGACTCGGTCCATGGCCGCTATCCGGGCGAGGTGTCGGCCGACGGCAACGACCTCATCATCGACGGCCGCCGCATCAAGGTCACCGCCGAGCGGGATCCGGGTAAGCTGCCGCACGGCGACAATGGCGTCGACATCGCGCTCGAATGCACCGGCTTCTTCGCCGACCGCGACAAGGCCGGCGCGCACCTCACCGCCGGCGCCAAGCGCGTCCTCATCTCCGCGCCGGCCAAGGGCGTCGACCTCACCGTCGTCTACGGCGTCAACCACGACAAGCTGACCGCCGAGCACACCATCGTTTCCAACGCGTCCTGCACCACCAATTGCCTCGCACCGGTTGCGAAGGTCATGAACGATGTAATTGGCATCGAACGTGGATTGATGACCACCATCCACGCTTATACCAACGATCAGAAGATCCTCGACCAGATCCACCCGGACATGCGCCGCGCCCGCGCCGCCGGCATGTCGATGATCCCGACCACCACCGGCGCCGCCCGCGCGGTCGGCGAGGTGCTGCCCGAACTCAAGGGCAAGCTCGACGGCTCGGCGGTGCGGGTGCCGACGCCGAACGTCAGCCTGGTCGACCTCACCTTCACGCCCAAGCGCGACACCAGCCGCGACGAAGTGAACGGCGCGCTGCGGGCAGCCTCGGAGAGCGGGCCGTTGAAGGGCATCCTGGCTTATACCGACGAGCCTCTGGTCTCGATCGACCTCAACCACAATCCGGCGAGCTCGACCGTCGACAGCCTCGAGACCGCGGTGCTCGAAGGCAAGCTGGTCCGGGTCGTCTCCTGGTACGACAATGAATGGGGCTTCTCGAACCGGATGGTCGACACCGCCGGCGCGATGGCGCGGCTGATCGGCTGACACGCGGCCTCGATGAACATGAGCCGCTCATGCTTCGCCCGGCCCGGCGGCACATAGGGTGAGCGGGCAGGGAGCAAAGATGGCCGGTTTCAACACCTTGGACGACGTCGGCGATGTCGCGGGCAAGCGCGTGCTCGTGCGCGTCGACCTCAACGTGCCGATGCAGGACGGCCGGGTCAGCGACGACACGCGGCTGCGCGCCACTTTGCCGACGGTGATGGAGCTTGCCGACAAAGGCGCGATCGTCCTCCTGCTCGCCCATTTCGGTCGACCCAAGGGGCAGCCGGCGGCTGAATATTCGCTCGCGCAGGTGCGGGAGGCCTATGAGGCGGTGCTCGGGCGGCCGGTGCGCTACGTCGACTGGGAAGGCGTCGACGGGGCGGTGGCCGCGCTCCGGGGCGGCGAGGTGGCGATCCTCGAAAATACCCGCTTCTTCGGCGGCGAGGAGAAGAACGATCCCGCCGTCGCCGATCGCTTCGCCGGCCTCGGCGACCTCTACGTCAACGATGCCTTTTCCGCCGCCCACCGCGCCCACGCCTCGACCGAGGGGCTCGCCCACCGGCTGCCTGCTTTTGCCGGCCGGGCGATGGAGGCGGAGCTGAAGGCGCTCGAAAAGGCGCTCGGCGCGCCCGAGCGGCCGGTCGCCGCGGTGGTCGGCGGCGCCAAGGTCTCGACCAAGCTCGAAGTGCTCCACCACTTGGTTGCCAAGGTCGACCACCTAATCATCGGCGGCGGCATGGCCAACACCTTCCTCGCCGCGCGCGGCGTCGGGGTCGGCAAGTCGCTCGCCGAGCACGACCTCACCGGCACCGCGCTCGACATATTGGACGCCGCCGAGCGGGCCAATTGCACCGTCCACCTTCCCTATGACGTCGTGGTGGCGAAGGAATTCGCTCCGAACCCGCCGTCGGTCCGCACCTGCAACGTCCATGAAGTCGCCGCGGACGAGATGATCCTCGACGTCGGCCCGGCTGCGGTCGAGGCGCTGGCCGACGCGCTCAAGACCTGCCGCACGCTCGTGTGGAACGGCCCGCTCGGCGCGTTCGAGACGCCGCCCTTCGACCGCGCCACGGTGGCGCTCGCCCGCACCGCCGCCGCGCTGACGCAGAGCGGCTCGCTGGTCTCGGTCGCCGGCGGCGGCGACACGGTCGCGGCCCTCAACCATGCCGGGGTGGCCGGCGATTTCACGTTCGTCTCGACAGCGGGCGGCGCCTTCCTTGAATGGATGGAAGGCAAGGCATTGCCGGGCGTCGCGGCGCTGCAGCTTCAGCACCCTCAAGATCACCCATAGCCGCTAAGGATCGACTTAATGCAAGATAACGAGATGATGACGCAAATCGCTGAAGGCAAAGGGTTCATCGCCGCGCTCGACCAGAGCGGCGGTTCGACCCCCAAGGCGCTCAAGGGCTATGGCGTCGAGGAAGATAGCTGGACCAGCGAGAAGGAGATGTTCGGGCTGATCCACCAGATGCGCTGCCGCATCATCACCTCGCCCGTCTTCACCGGCGACAAAGTGATCGGGGCGATCCTGTTCGAGCGGACCATGGACGGCGAGGCCGAGGGCAAGCCGGTGCCGCAGCTGCTCAAGGAGAGCGGCGTCGTCCCGTTCATCAAGATCGACAAGGGCCTGGAGGCCGAGGAGAATGGCGTTCAGCTGATGAAGCCGATGCCGGAGCTCGGCGCCTTGCTCGCCCGCGCCAAGCGCCTCGGCGTGTTCGGCACCAAGGAGCGGTCGGTGATCAACCTCGCCAACCGCGAAGGCATCGCCGCCATCGTCCGCCAGCAGATCGAGGTCGGGCGCGAAGTGCTCGCTGCCGGCCTTATCCCGATCCTCGAGCCCGAAATCAACATCAAGAGCCCCGAGCGCGCCGGGGCCGACCGCATCCTGCTCGAGGAGCTCACCCGCGCGCTCGATGCGATG
>DASVRK010000197.1:0-2577 GCA_036388655.1 Allosphingosinicella sp.
TGCTGGCGCGCGCGGGCGCCAAGGTGTTCGTCAACGACATCCCCCAGAGCCTCGCCAATGCCGAGCAGGTGGTCGAAGAGATTCGCAGCGCTGGCGGCCAGGCCGAAGCGGTCTGCGCGTCCGTCTCCGACGAAGCCGCCGTCGCCGAGATGGTCGGCCAGGTCGGCACCGTCGACATCCTCGTCAACAATGCCGGCATCCTGCGCGACCGCAGCTTCGCCAAGATGTCCATGGCGGACTTCCGTGCGGTGGTGGACGTGCACCTCATCGGCTCGGCCCATTGCACCAAGGCCGTCTGGGACGGCATGCGCGAGCAGAATTACGGCCGCATCCTGATGACCTCCTCCTCGACCGGCCTGTTCGGCAATTTCGGCCAGGCCAATTACGGCGCCGCCAAGCTCGGCCTGCTCGGCCTCGCCCGCACGCTCCACCTTGAAGGAGCCAGATACAACGTCCGCGTCAACACGATCGCGCCGACCGCGGCGACGCGGATGACCGAGGACATCTTCCCGCCGGCGATGCTCGGAGCGTTCGACCCCGCCAATGTCGTCCCGGCGGCTCTGTTCCTCGTCTCCGAAGACGCCCCGTCCGGCGCGATCGTCGGCGCCGGCGCCGGCGTCGTCCAGGCCTGCTACGTCACGCTGACGCCCGGCGTGGCGCTGCCGGAGGGCCGGCGCACCCTCGAAGAGGTCGCCGCCAACTGGGAGCGCATCGCCAGCCGCGACGGCGAGATCGTCCCGCAATCCGGCGCCGAGCAGGCGCTGCTGATCCTGAAGACCCTGCAGGGCGAAGCGGGATATAGCGGCTGAAGCGGGGATAGGGCGGCGAGCCGAGGTAGGAATCACCTCTTGCCGCTCATCCTGAGGAGCCGGTGAGCCCGTCGAACCGGCGTCTCGAAGGACGCACCTTGTCCTTCGAGACGGGCCTTCCCCCGGATCAGGTCCGGGGTCAGTCCCTCCTCAGGATGAGCGGGTTAGCCTAAGACGAGCCCCCGACCCCGCGTCCCGTTTCGAACCACCCCGTCTTTCGCGGAACCCGCTCGACTTGCCGCCGCCAAGTCGAGGAGAGCCCGCACCTTGCGGCCGATTAGTCAATTTGCAGATGATCAGCCGATCCGATCATGTTAAATGAGCGGCTTACCGGAGTCGGCCGGATATCGGCCGACGCTCCTCGGGGGGGCGCCTGTTCCAGCGCCGGTGTGAGTCTTTCGACCGACGGCGGGCGCGGCCCGCGCGATCGGTTTCGGGCCGTTCGCGCCCAAAGCTATGGGGGGGAGACGATCGATGGCGAATTTTCCGACTGAAGGCGACGACGTACTCAACGGCACCGCCGAGTCCGACCTGATCGAGGCGCTTGGCGGCAACGACGTCATCAACGGCCGCGGCGGCGCCGACACCATGCGCGGCGGCAGCGGCAACGACACTTATTATGTCGACCATGTCGGCGACCTCGCCGAGGAAGTCGCCGAGGATGGCGACGGCACCGACAATGTCAGGAGCATGGTGAGCTTCGTGCTCGGCGATTTCGTCGAGAATCTGACGCTGCTCGGCATTGGCGACATCAACGGCACCGGCAATGGCGATGCCAACGTCATCATCGGCAATGCCGGCCGCAACCGCCTGACCGGCGGCGGCGGCATCGACACGATGAAGGGCGGCAAGGGCAACGACACTTATGTGATCGGCCTCGGCGACCAGATTTTCGAGACCGCCGACGGCGGCACCGCCGACCGCGTGCAGAGCGCGCTCAGCTACACGCTGCGCGCCAATTTCGAGAACCTCACGCTCACCGGCGCCGCCCACATCAGCGGCAACGGCAATGAGGACGCCAACCTCATCATCGGCAATAACGGCAACAACCGGCTCGACGGCCGCGGCGGCGCCGACACGCTTCAGGGCGGCCTCGGCAACGACATCTACGTGCTCGGCCTCGGCGACACCGCCAGCGAGGCCGCCGGTGCCGGGATCGACACCGTCCAGACCGCCCTCACCCACATTCTCGGCGCCAATATCGAGAATCTGACCCTCACCGGCACCGCCGCCGTCAACGGCACCGGCAACGACCTCGCCAACGTCATCGTCGGCAATAGCGGCGCCAACCGGCTCAGCGGCGGGCTCGAGAGCGGCGGCGCCCAGGCCGACTCGCTGAAGGGCGGCAATGGCGACGACGTCTATGTGGTCGGCGCGGGCGACAAGGTGTTCGAGACCAGCGCGCTCGGCGGCGTCGACATGGTCGAAAGCTCGGTCAGCTACCGGCTCGGCGCCAATCTCGAGAAACTCGACCTCACCGGCAGCGCCGCCATCAACGGCATCGGCAATTCCCTCGCCAACATGCTGTTCGGCAACGGCGCCGCCAACGTCCTCACCGGCGAGGCGGGCGCCGACTATATCGACGGCGGCAGCGGCGCCGACACCATGCGCGGCGGCACCGAGAACGACATCTACGTCGTCGATAGCGTATCCGACGTGGTCGAAGAGAATGCCAATGAAGGCTTCGACACGATCGGCACTTTGCTCACGTCCATGACTCTCAACATCGCCAATGTCGAAGGCCTGGTCTATGTCGGCAACGGCAGCT
>DASVRK010000198.1:0-3467 GCA_036388655.1 Allosphingosinicella sp.
AAATGCCCGGCGCGCTCTGGCGAGCGGCCGGGCTGATTCATTCCGCCGAAGCGCGGCTGCTTAGCCGAGCGAGCTCAGGTTCACCGCTGCGGTTTTGCCGCGGCGGTCTACTTCCAGCTCGAACTCGACCCGGTCGCCCTCGTTGAGGCTCGACATGCCGGCACGCTCAACCGCCGAGATGTGCACAAACGCATCCGGCTGGCCGTCGTCGCGGCTGATGAAGCCGAAGCCCTTCATGGCGTTGAAGAACTTCACCGTGCCCTGGGCCTTTTCGCCGGTGAGCTGGCGCTGCGGGCCGCCGCGGTCGCCGCCGGGCGCACCGCCGTAGCCGCCGCCGCCCGGACCGCCTTCGCGCGGCTCGCGGGGAGGCGCACGATCGGAAACCGGCATCGGCTCGCCGTCGATCTTGAGATCGGTTGCCGAAATCCGGCCGCCGCGATCGACGAGCGTGAACTCGAGCGGCTGGCCATCGGCAAGGCCGGTAAGGCCCGCTTGCTCAACCGCCGAGATGTGCACGAACACGTCTTCGCCACCATCGTCACGGACAACGAAGCCGAAGCCCTTTTGAGCGTTGAAGAACTTAACGACGCCCTTGCCCTGGCCGACGACCTGGGGAGGCATCCCGCCGCCACCGCCGCCGCCGCCGCCGCGGAACCCGCCGCCGCCGCCGCCGCCGCCGAAGCCGCCACCGCCGCCGCCGCGGTAACCGCCGCCGCCGCCGCCGCCGTAGCCGCCACCGCCACCGCCGCCGAATCGGTCGCCGCCGCCGCCGCCACGATAGCCGCCGCCGGATCCGCCGCCGCCGAAGCCGCCGCCGCCGCGATCATCAAATCCGCTGAAATTCTCGTCGCCGAAACCGTCGCGCTTGTCTCTGCCGCGCCCGCCGCGCTCACCGCGGCGCCCTCTGTCGAAACCCATGCCCGTCTATACTTTCCGCGCCCCTGCCTTCACTCGCAAACCACCGCGCGGGGCTGTCGCGCAAACGGTCTCATGCGCCCCCGAAAATGGCGCACCGCCGACTCATATAACCCAAATCGTCCCGAGCCGCGAGCGCTTTTCCACAGGCGTCTTCGAGCGCGAGCTCAATGCTTTCGAGCGACCTTGTGATGGACGAAGACTATCGGAGCGCCGACGACGAGGCCGACGAGGCCGGCTCCGGCCGCCGCGACCACCCATTCCACCGCCGCGTGGAGTGCCGGAACGGCGTGTCCCGCCGCGGCCGCCACGTCGTGGATAAGGTGCCCGGGACCGGCGACTCCGAACTCCTCGAGCCCGTGGACGATGATCCCGCCCCCGACCCAGATCATCGCCGCGATGCCGATGGTGGAGAGTGCTGCCATCACCTTGGGCATGGCGTGGACCAGGCCGCGCCCAAGCGCCTGCGAGCCCCGGTTACGGCGCTCGGTGAGATGAAGGCCGATATCGTCCATCTTCACGATCAGGCCGACGAGCCCGTAGACTCCCACCGTAATCGCCACCGCGACCACCGCCAGGATCATCCCCTGGGTCCAGATATTCTCGTCGGCCACCTCGTTGAGCGCGATCGCCATGATCTCGGCCGACAGGATGAAATCGGTCCGGACCGCGCCGCTGACCATCTTCTGCTCGTGATCGGCGCTGCTCAATTCCGCCGCGTCCTCGGCGAGGCTGTGCTTCGGCTCCGACACCGCCTCCCACACCTTTTCGGCACCCTCGAAGCAGAGATAGGCCGCGCCCAGCATCAGCAGCGGCGTGATCGCCCAGGGCAGGAAGGCGCTCAACGCCAGCGCCGCCGGAAGCAGGATGAGGAGCTTGTTCTTCAGCGATCCCTTGGCGATCCGAGCGATGATCGGGAGCTCGCGGTCGGGTGTGAAGCCGGTGACGTAGCGCGGCGTCACCGCCGTATCGTCGATCACCACGCCCGCCGCCTTGGCGCCCGCCCGGCCGGCGGCGGCGCCGACGTCGTCGATCGAGGCGGCGGCCAGCTTGGCGATGGCGGCGACGTCGTCGAGGAGGGCGGCGAGACCGGACGGCATGGCGGGAGGGCTCCTGGTTGCTCGCGCTGCTGTGGCGGGGCGGGGCGTCAGGATCAAGTGCGGGCATCGACCGTCATTCCGGCGAAGGCCGGAATCCATGACCACCGTCGTCACCGACTCTCCACGGGCCCTGTTCATGGATCCCGGCCTTCGCCGGGATGATGAGCTGGCACGACGGTCGTTGAGCGTTAAGCTTCATCGGCCTATGCGATAGGCATGACAGTGCATTTCCATGAAGAGGACCTGCCCGAGGGCGTCCTTGCCCCCGGCCCGGTCGCCGTCGACACCGAGGCGATGGGGCTCCTTCCGGGCCGCGACCGGCTGTGCCTCGTGCAGATCTCCGACGGGCGCGGCGACGAGCATCTCGTCCGGTTCAATCCCGGCAGCGACTATGGCGCGCCCAACCTCAAGGCCGTCCTCGCCGACCCGGAGCGCCTCAAGCTCTACCATTTCGCCCGCTTCGACCTCGCCATCATGCAGGCCTATCTCGGGGTCATGGCCGGCCCGGCCTATTGCACCAAGACCGCCTCGCGCCTGATCCGCACCTATACCGACCGGCATGGCCTGAAGGAGCTGATCAAGGAGCTTCTCCAGATCGACATCTCCAAGCAGCAGCAGACCTCGGACTGGGGCGCGCCCGAATTGTCGGACGCCCAGAAGGATTATGCCGCCTCGGACGTGCGCTACCTCCACCAGATGAAGGAGAAGCTGGACGAACGGCTGGTTCGCGAAGGCCGGATGCCGCTCGCCAGGGCCTGCTTCGACTTCCTGCCGCACCGGGCGCTGCTCGATCTCGCCGGCTGGGCCGAGGTCGACATCTTCGCTCATGTCTGATCTCGCCGAGGACCGGCGCCGGGCCAAGCGCGGCTGGGCCGCCCCGGGAGGAATGCACGACTGGCTGATGCGCTTCCTCAAGGTGGCGCTCCCGGCCGGAGTCGGGCTGCTCCTCGCCTATCTCCTCCTCTCGCCGCTCTCCAAGGAGAAGGAGATCAGCTTCCTTCTCGACAAGAACAAGGTCGACGTCGCGCGCGAGCGGCTGAAGACCCAGAAGGCCGAATATCGCGGCCTCGACGACAAGGGCCGCGCCTTCTCGATCCAGGCGGCGCAGGCGGTCCAGGCCAAATCCTCCGATCCGGTGGTCGACATCGGCGGCATGGCCGCCCGGATCCAGCTCCAGGAAGGCCCCGCCACGATCACCGCCGACAAGGCGCGCTACAATATGGACACCCAGAAGGTCGACGTGCTCGGCCCGATCCTGATCACCGCACCCGACGGCTATCGGCTCGAGACCAGCGACGTGCAGGTCGATCTCAACACCCACCGGCTCGGCAGCGACGCTGGTGTCGAGGGCCGGATGCCGCTCGGCCGCTTCTCGGCCGATCAGATGCGCGCCGATCTGCCGTCGCGCAAGGTCGTGCTGAGCGGCAGGGCGCGCTTGCATATCGTGCAGGG
>DASVRK010000199.1:0-4093 GCA_036388655.1 Allosphingosinicella sp.
GCGGATGGGACCCGGCGCTGACCCTGTCGGTCAATATCTCCCCGGCCCAGCTCAAGGACCCGTGGCTGGCGCAGAAGCTGGTCAAGCTGCTGGTCGAGACCGGCTTCCCGGCCGAGCGGCTCGAAGTGGAGATCACCGAAAGCTCGCTGTTCGAGAATCTCGGCATCGCGCAGTCGATCGTCGGCAGCCTCAAGAACCAGGGCATCCGCATCGCGCTCGACGATTTCGGGACCGGCTATTCCTCGCTGGCGCATTTGCGCGCGCTGCCGTTCGACCGGATCAAGATCGACCGCAGCTTCGTCACCTCGATCAACGACAATCCCGAAAGCGCCGCCATCGTCAACGCCATCACCCGCCTCGCCGAGAGCCTCAACCTGGCGGTCACCGCCGAAGGCATCGAGCATGAGCTGATCGAGGCGCGGCTGCGCTCGATCGGCAATTACAAGGGCCAGGGCTGGCTGTTCGGGAAGCCGATGCCGGCGCAGGCGGTGCAGTCGCTGCTCGCCGAGCGCGGGCTGCTGCCGATGCGCGTGGTCGAGCCGCCGCGCCGGCGCATGAACAATCGCGACCGGCTCCGCCGCCACCACTGATCGGAGCCGCCGCCGGTCCGCTGGACTTGCCGCCCCCGCCTCCCTAGATCGCGGCCATGGCGCGCCGCTTCCATAAAATGCACGGGCTCGGCAACGATTTCGTGATCTTCGACGCTCGCGACGCGCCCATCGACATGGATGCGGCGCGCGCGCGCGCCATCGCCGACCGGATGACCGGCATCGGCTGCGACCAGCTGATCCTGCTCGAACCTTCCGAGGCCGCCGACTTCAAGATGCGCATCTTCAACGCCGACGGCGGCGAGGTCGGCGCGTGCGGCAATGCCGCGCGTTGCGTCGCGCTGCTGGTCGGCGGCGAGCGCAGGATCGAGACCGGCGGCGGCGTCATCAGCGGCTCGGCCGCGGGCGGCGAGGCGTCGGTGGACATGGGCGAGCCGCGTTTCGGATGGGACGAGATCCCGCTCGCTTACCCGCTCGACACCTCGGCGCTGCCGGTCGGCTGGGAGGCGCTGCAAAGCCCGTTCGCGGTCAATGTCGGCAACCCGCATGTCGTCTTCTTCGTCGAGGATGCCGGCGCGGTCGACCTCGCCCGGCTCGGCCCAGAGATCGAGCACGATCCGCTGTTCCCGGAGCGGATCAACGTCAATGTCGCCCAAATGGAGGACGGCGCCATTCGCCTGCGCGTGTGGGAGCGCGGCGCGGGCCTGACCCGCGCCTGCGGCACCGGCGCCTGCGCCGCCGCGGTGGCGGCGATCAGCCGCAAACTAGCAACCTCGCCGGTCGAGGTCCGTCTCCCCGGTGGGCGGCTCGGCATCGAGTGGCGCGCCGGCGGCTCGATCCGGATGACCGGGGCGGCCAGCCACGTCTTCACGGGCGAGCTCGAGCTTGAGGCGTTCGGATGAGCGGACCCGAGCTGATCACGCTCGGCTGCCGATTGAACTTCGCCGAAAGCGAGGCGATGCGGCGCGCGGCATTGGGCGAGGACGACCTCATCATCGTCAACAGCTGCGCCGTCACCAACGAGGCGGTGCGCCAGACCCGCCAGGCGATCCGCCGCGCCAAGTCGGCGCGTCCGGACGCGCGGATCGTGGTCACCGGCTGCGCCGCCCAGATCGAGCCGGAGACGTTCGCGGCCATGCCGGAAGTGAGCCGGGTGGTGGGGAATAGGGAGAAGTTCGATATTTCGTCATTCCAGCGAAAGCTGGAATCTCCCTTCCCCCTTGAAGAAGGAAATGAGGTTCCAGCTTTCGCTGGAACGACGCGTGGGCCCGACATTGTCGTCTCCGACATCATGGCGGTGCGCGAGACCGCGCCGCATCTCGCCGCCGGCTTCGCAGACCGGGCACGGGCCTTTGTCGAGGTGCAGAATGGATGCGACCATCGCTGCACCTTTTGCATCATCCCTTATGGCCGCGGGAACAGCCGCTCGGTCCCGGCCGGGCTGGTGGTGGAGCAAGTGCAGGCGCTGGTCGACGAGGGCTATCGCGAGGTGGTCCTGACCGGGGTCGACCTCACCAGCTACGGGCCTGACCTTCCGGGCGCACCAACCCTAGGTATGCTGATCGAGCGGATCCTGCGCCACGTGCCCGCCCTCCCCCGCCTGCGCCTGTCCTCGCTCGACAGCGTCGAGATCGATCCGCGCCTCGAGGAGATCATCGCCGGCGAGCCGCGGCTGATGCCGCACCTCCATCTCAGCCTGCAGGCCGGCGACGACATGATCCTGAAGCGGATGAAGCGCCGCCACAGCCGCGCCGAGGCGGTGGCGACGGTGGCGCGGCTGAAGGCGAAACGGCCGGACATCGCGATCGGCGCCGACCTCATCGCCGGCTTCCCGACCGAGACCGAGGCGATGGCCGAGAACAGCCTGCGCCTGATCGACGATTGCGACATCGTCA
Organism: Allosphingosinicella sp.; assembly: GCA_036388655.1. Taxonomy (GTDB): domain Bacteria; phylum Pseudomonadota; class Alphaproteobacteria; order Sphingomonadales; family Sphingomonadaceae; genus Allosphingosinicella. Next base: position 2,444 of record DASVRK010000199.1, read on the forward strand.
TGGGCCATATCTTCCCTTATTCGCCCAAGCGGGGCACGCCGGCGGCGCGGATGCCGCAGGTGCCGCATGCGGAGGTCAAGGCGCGGGCGCGGCGGCTGCGCGAGGCGACCGCGCGCCGTCGCGCTTTGTGGCTCGCGGGCCTCGTGGGGACGCGCCAGAGGGTGCTGGCGGAGCGCAACGGCCGCGGCCATGCCGAGAATTTCGCGCCGGTCCTCACCGGCCGGATCGCCGGCGAGGGCAAGGATGTGGGCAAGGTGCTGGACGTGACGATCACGGGGATGGACGGCTTCATGCTGGTGGGAGAAATGGCTTGAGCGACGCGCCCTGGCTGGAGCGGCTGACGGCGGGGTTCCGGAAGACCTCCGACCGGCTCGGCGACAACCTGACCGGCCTGTTCACCAAGGCGGCGCTGGACGACGCGATTCTGGACGACATCGAGGAGGCGCTGATCGCCTCCGACCTCGGGCCCGCGACCGCCGCCAAGGTGCGCGAGCGGCTGGCCGGCGAGCGGTTCGAGCGCGGGCTTTCGGAAGCCGCGGTGCGCGAGATCGTGGCCGAGGAGATCGCCAAGATCCTGGCGCCGGTGGCGGTGCCGCTCGAGATCGACGCCTTCCCGCGGCCGCAGGTGATCCTGGTGGTCGGCGTCAACGGGTCGGGCAAGACCACCACCATCGCCAAGCTCGCCCACCTCTTCCTCGAACAGGATTATGGAGTGCTGCTCGCCGCCGGCGACACGTTCCGCGCGGCCGCGATCGGCCAGCTCCGGGTCTGGGCCGAGCGCATCGGCGTGCCGATCATCACCGGGCCGGAGGGCGGCGACCCGTCGGCGATCGTCTATGACGGGGTCAAGAAAGCCACCGCCGAGGGCATCGACGTGCTGATCGTCGACACGGCCGGGCGGCTCCAGAACAAGAAGGGCCTGATGGACGAGCTTGCCAAGATCCGCCGCGTGCTCGGCCGGCTGAACCCGGAGGCGCCGCACAACGTCGTGCTGGTGCTCGACGCCACCACCGGCCAGAACGCGCTCAGCCAGATCGAGGTGTTCAAGGAGGTGTCGGGCGTCACCGGGCTCGTCATGACCAAGCTCGACGGCACCGCCCGCGGCGGCGTGCTCGCGGCGGCGGCCGAGCGCTACCGCCTGCCGATCCACGCGATCGGGGTGGGCGAGGGCATGGGCGACCTGCGCCCGTTCGACGCCGACGAGGCAGCGCGGGCGATCGCCGGCGTCCGCGCGGCAGAAGATGGGGCGGGAGGAGCCGCGGCATGAGCGAGAACGAACAGGAAAAAGCGTCGGCGGGCGCCAAGCTCGCCATCGACCTCGGGCCGCTGGTCATCTTCTTCGCGTTCAACGCCTGGAAGGGCATCTTCTTCGCGACCGGCGCCTTCATGCTGGCGATCGTCGCGGCGATGCTCGTCTCCAAGCTCAAATATCGCCACATCTCGCCGATGCTCTGGTTCTCGGGCGTGATGGTGCTGGTGCTGGGGTCGATCACCATCTGGCTACACAACGAGACCTTCATCAAGATCAAGCCGACCATCTATTATTCGACGGTGGCGGCGCTGTTGCTGTTCGGCATGTATACCGGCCGCAACCTGTTGAAGGCGGTGCTCGGCACCGCCTATCCGGGGCTGTCGGAGCGCGGCTGGCAG
>DASVRK010000200.1:0-18799 GCA_036388655.1 Allosphingosinicella sp.
TTCAGGAAGTCGTTGCCGTCGCCGCCGAACAGCCGGTCGTTGCCGACCGAGCCGAGCAGTTGATCGTCGCCGGCCGCGCCGAACATGGAATCGTCGTCGGCAAAGCCGAACAGGAAGTCTTCGCCGTCGCCGCCGTCGAGCTGGTCGTCTCCATACCCGCCGTACAGGGAGTCGTTGCCGGCATGGCCGAACATCGTATCGGCAGACTCGGAGCCTTCGAGTTCGTCGTTGCCGTCGGTGCCATTGAATTCAGTCACGTGAGTTCCCCCAAAAAATACAGGATGTTTCTGATCTAAGCCGGAGTGTCCGAGGATCGCGATGCCGCGGTGAGGCGCCTCAGCCGACGATGACGAAGTCCGCGGCGGCAAGGTCGGTGCCGGGCGTCACCTTCGCGAACAGGATGGCGGCGGCGGCGCCGCTGCCGTCGGCATCGTAGAAGATGCGGCCGGTGGCCTCGTCGTAGAGGATGCGGTCGCTGTCATCCACCGCGCGGGCGCCGTCGCGGAAGGCGGCGAGGCGGAGCGTGCCGGTCTCCGCGAAGCCGGTGAAGAAGGAGCGGTCCAGGCGGATGCTATCGTCGGCGGACGCGAAGTCGAGGATCGTGTCGACGCCCGCGCCGGCGAGCGCGCTGTCGAACAGGAAGGCGTCGCGGCCGGCCCCGCCCTCGATCCGGTCGCTGGCGCCGCGGCCGGCGAGGAGGTTGCCGCCGGCATTGCCGGTGAGCGCGTTGGCGGCATCGTTGCCGGTGCCGCCGAGGTCGGCGGCGCCGGTGAGGACGAGCTGCTCGAGGCCGGCCGCGAGGGTCAGGCTGAAGCTGGCTTCGACGCGGTCCACGCCGGCGGAATCGGCGATGAGGTCGCGGCGGTCGTCGACGACGTAGGTGTCGTTGCCGGCGCCGCCATCGAGCCGGTCGATGCCGGCGCCGCCGTCGAGGCGGTTGGCGGCGCGGCTGCCGGTGAGGCTGTCGGCGAAAGCGGTGCCGATCGCATTCTCGATGCCGAGCAGGCGGTCGGCCGCCGCGATGCCGCGGACCGAGCCGGAGCCGGCGGCGAGGTCGATGGTGACGGCGGCGCCGGCGTCCGAATAATCGGCGGTGTCGCTGCCGAGGCCGCCGACCAAAATATCGCCGCCGCCGGAGCGGACCAGCATGTCGTCGCCGCGGCCGCCGTCGAGGCGGTTGGAGCCGGCAGTGCCGGCGAGCCGGTCGCCGTGGGCGGAGCCGATCGCGTTCTCGATGTTGAGCAGCCGGTCGAGCGACGCGGCGGCGTCGTCTGCCTCGACCATGATATGCTCGCCCTCGTCCGTGACGCGGGCTACGGCGGGCGCGCCCGATCCGCGCTGGCGGCCCACGCCGGCGGCGAGGTCGATCGCGACCGCGCCCCTGACGCCGTCATAGCTGACCGTGTCGGTGCCGGCGCGTCCGTCGACATGGTCGCTCCCGGAATCGGGCGCGATCAAATTGTTGCCGGCATTGCCGAGCAGGCGGTCGCCGACGCCGGTGCCGACGATGTTTTCGATGCCGGCGAGGCTGTCGCGGCCGAAGCTGGGCGTGGCAGCGGTGACGGTGCCCGAGGTGAGCGCCGTCTCCGCCGCATAGCCGGCCGCCAGATCGACCAGGACGGCGCCTTCGCCGCGATGCCAATAGCCGTAATGTCCGTAATATTCGGGCTGCCAGTAGCTGATCGTGTCGTTGCCGCCGCGGCCGTCGATCACGTCGGCGCCGCCGAGGCCGCGAATGACATTGTCCTTGTTGTCGCCGCGCAGGATGTCGTCGGCGCCGCCGTGCGAGCCGCCGATATTCTCGACATTCGCAATGGTGCCGGTCTCGCCGAAGCCGTCGCGCACGGTGCCGGCGAGGAGATCGATGACGACGCCGTTGTCGGTGTAGAGCGTCTGCGGCGGATCGCCGCGCCCGGCGCCGGCGATCAGCTTGCTGCCGTACATGTAGAGGAGGCTGTCGACGCCGGCGCCGCCATCGAAATTGCCGACCGCGCCGCTGAACGAGACGAGATCGTCGCCGCCGAAGCCCATGACGATATCGCGGTTGGCGGCGACGATGTGATTGGCGCGATCGTCGGCGTAGAATTTGTCCGCGAACAGGGTGCCGCCGCCGAGCGACTCGACCCCGCTTATGCTTTCGCGATTGCCGAAGCCGTCATTGACGATGATTCCGGACCTCAGATCGACGACCATGTTATCGGTCCCGCCGGCACCGCCGATCTGGGCGCGATCCCCTATGAACGAGTAGGAGCCCTCCCAATCGAGGCCCTCGTCCTCGCCGCCGTCATACCGATCGGCGCCCTCCCGATCCGACAGATAGTCGCTGCCGGCGCCTCCGAGCAGCTGGTCATTGCCGAGATAGCCGTAGAGTTCGTCTGCGCCCTCCTCGCCATGAAGCTCGTCGGCGGCACCGTTCGATCCGAAGATCACGTCGTTTCCCGCGCCTCCGAACAGCTTATCCCGGTCGGCGGAGTCGAAGCTCCAGCCGCCCGTCAGCAGGTCGTCGCCGTCGCCTCCGGAAAGCCGATCGCTGCCACGGCCGCCCTCGAGACTATCGTTGTCGGCGCCGCCGAAGATAAGGTCGGCGCCGGCATCCCCATAGAGATCATCCTGGCCGCCATTGCCCCTGAGTTCGTCATCGCCGCCGAGCGCTTCGTACCAATTGCCCTCATCGTCGCCGACGAACAGGTCGTCGCCTTCGGTGCCATACTCGTCCATTTACTCGATTCCCCACACGTCCCCGAGCGACGGATTGCACGAGGGGTGCGTCCTTGTCGATTGAAATAAAAAGGGAAGCGCAGGCCGGTCAGAGGCTCCGCAAAGCGAGGCCGGCGGCGGCGCAGCCGGCGAGCAGCCACAAAGTGCCGACGCGGAAGCGGAACACGGCGACGATGGCGGCGAGGGTGAGGAAAGCGGCGGCTGGATCGATCGAGGCGAGGATCGGCGCGTCGAAATCGAACGGGCCGGCGCGGACCTCGCGCACGCGGGCGAATAAAGTGTGGAGCGCGAACCAGACGGCCAGGTTGAGGACGACGCCGACCACGGCGGCGGTGATCGCGGACAGAGCCGAGGATAGAGCCTCGTTGCCGCGCAGCTTCTCGATGAATGGCGCGCCGAGGAAGATCCAGAGGAAGCAGGGGATGAAGGTGACCCAGGTGGTGAGAATGCCGCCGAGCGTGCCGGCCAGCATCGGCGGCAGGCCGGTCGCCTGGCGGAAGGCGCCCATGAAGCCGACGAACTGGGTGACGATGATCAGCGGGCCAGGCGTGGTCTCGGCCATGCCGAGCCCGTCGAGCATCTCGCCGGGGCGCAGCCAGCCATAGGTCTCGACCGCCTGCTGAGCGACGTAGGCGAGCACCGCATAGGCGCCGCCGAACGTGACCACCGCCATCTTGGAGAAGAAGAGCGCGATGGCGGCGAAGACGTTGTCAGGGCCGAGGACGGCGACGAGGGCGAGCACCGGCGCCAGCCACAGGAACAGGAAGACCGAGGCGATGCGCAGCGACCAGCCGAGGCTGGGGCGGGCGTGGGCGGGGACATGCTCGCCAAGCGCGGTGTCGGCGTCGGCGACCGCCGTGCCGCCGGCCGGGCCGTGGCCGCCGCCGCCGCCGCGAAAGGCGGCAAGGCCGGCGCGGCGGCCGGCATAGCCGATCATGCCGGCGGCGAGGATGATCAGCGGGAAGGGGATGGCGAAGAAGAAGATGGCGACGAATGCGGAAGCGGCGATGAAGCGCATGGCGTTGTTCTTGAGCGCGCGCGAGCCGATCCGGCGCACCGCCTCGAGCACGATCGCCAGCACCGCGGCTTTGAGGCCGAAGAACAAAGCCTCGACCGCGCCGACATTGCCATAAGCGGCGTAGAGCCAGGACAGGGCCATGATGGCGAGGAAGCCCGGCAGCACGAACAGGCCGCCGGCGATGAGGCCGCCCTTGGTCTTGTGGAGCAGCCAGCCGATATAGGTGGCGAGCTGCTGCGCCTCGGGGCCGGGGAGCAGCATGCAATAATTGAGCGCGTGCAGGAAACGCTGCTCGCCGATCCACCTTTTCTCCTCGACGAGGATGCGGTGCATGATCGCGATCTGGCCGGCGGGACCGCCAAAGCTCAGCGCCGCGATCCGCGCCCAGACGCGGACCGCTTCGGACAGCGGAATGTTATGGCCGTGGGCCGAAGCTGGCTCGCTCAGATGTAGGCCTCGAAATCGGCGGCGGTGAGATTGGTGCCCGGCGTCACCTTGGCGAACAGGATGGCGGCGGCGGCGCCGTCGCCGTCGGCATCGTAGAAGAGGCGGCCGGTGTCCCGGTCGTAGAGGATGCGGTCGTTGGAGCCGCCGGCGCGGGCGCCGAGCGCGAACTCGCCGGCACCGATGCGGCCGTCGCGGCCGAAGCCGGTGAAGATGTCGCGGTCGAGCCGGATGGTGTCCTGGGCGACGGAGAAATCCAGGAGGCCATCGACATTGGAGGTGCGGCTGAGCGCGGCGTCGAAAAGGAAGACGTCCTCGCCGCCGCCGCCGCGCAGCCGGTCGTTGCCGGCGCCGCCGGCGACGAGGTCGCCGCCGCCGCGCGCGTCGATGAGGTCGCCGCCGCGATCGCCGGAGAGCGCATTGGCGGCGTTGTTGCCAGTGATACGGTTGGCGAGCGCGTTGCCGGTGCCGTCGATGGCGGCGGCGCCGGTGAGGAGCAAATTGTCGAGCCGGGCGCCGAGGGTCAAATCGACCGAGGCCTTGACGAGGTCGGCGCCGCTGTCGCCGCCGGGGTTTTCGACCGCGCGGTCGCCGCTATGGTCGACGATGTAGACGTCGTCGCCGAAGCCGCCGACCATGCGGTCGCCGCCGCCGCCGCCGTCGAGCCGGTTGGCGGCGGCGTTGCCGAGCAATGTGTCGGCGCCGGAGCCGCCGACCGCATTCTCGATCACGGCGCCGTGGGCGATGGCGAAGCGGTCGGTCATGTCGCCGCCGCTCGAGAAGGCGCCTTCGGCAAGGTCGATGCGCGAGGAGCCGGTGAAGCCGGACAGGTCGAGCGTGTCGGTGCCGCCGGCGTCCCAGATGGCGAAGATGAGATAGGGGTCGCGGTCGAGATCGAAGCTGGCGCGGCCGGCGTTGGAATTGAAGCCGTAGGTGGTGTTGCCGGTGCGGGTGGTCATGTTGGCGCCGTAGAGGGCCTGGAGCGTGGCGATGTCGTGCAAGAGCGGCGTGGCGGAGAAGCGCACGCGGCCGCCGCCGACATGATCGGCGCCGGTTTCCGCGGCCGCCCAATAGGACATCACCGTATATTGGTTGCTGTCCTGCATATATTCGGCGAGCGTCTCGTAATCCTTGGCGTGGCCGCTGTCGCCATTATAGTCGCCCGGGTGGAGCAGGCCGAGCGAGTGCAGCACCTCGTGGTTCAAGGTGTTGAAGTTGGAATCGCCGATCGCCCAGCCGCCGCGCGGGCCGGCGCGGTGCATGTTGATCTCGATATCCGCGCCTCGGATGGGGCTGAGCGCGTCGCCATCGGATTCGGGGAAGTCGACGCGGGTGCGGCCGGTGAAGAAATAATTGCTGGAATTGACGTTGAGGAAGCCGATCCGCTCGTTGCCCTCGCCCGGCTCCTGGCCGTTGCTCGCGACCTCGCGAAAGTCGAGCGGGGTAATGTCGGAGACGAGATCGAAGATGCGCTCGAGCGCGGTGCGCTGGGCCGGCGAAAAGGCGCTGAAGCCGACGACCGGCTGCTGATGATGGCCGGGCGGGAAGATGTAGTAGCTATAATCGATCGTGCCGACCGGCCAGGCGGCGTTCCAGCGGGCGAGATTGTCGGTGACCTGTTCGAGCGTCCAGACGGGCTTCATCGCAATCCCTTCCACGAAGATGCGCGATAGTGATGTGAAGCCGGGCGCATGACAATGGCGATTCGCCGCAACCGCTCAAGAAAGGGCCTGTTCGCAGCGATTTGCGACGAATGTCGCTGGACACCCGCGAACGTCACGGGCGGCGGCCGGCAGGTTTTGCGACCGAAGCCGCGGCGGGGCCTGCCAATATGACGCTGAACGCGGCGAAGCGATTCGACGCGGGGGGCCGCTTCGGCTTATTCTGACCCGTTTCCGATCGAGCCTCGGCCCGGCCCGGCTCGCAACGAGGGGAGATGGACATGGCTTTATTCGCGGGCACCAGCGCGAACGAGAACATCGGACCTTCGTTCGTGACGGAAAGCGTGTTCAGCAACCCGGCGGGCGCAAGACCCTCGATGGCCGACGACGTCATCAACGGCGGCGGCGGCGACGATGTGATCGATGCGAGCGGCGGCGACGATATCGTGGTCGGCGGGCTCGGCGCCGACAAAGCGATCCTCGGCCAGGGCGACGACATCTTCCGGGCGCGGCTCGGCGACGGCCATGATGTGGTCAATGGCGGCTCGGGCTACGATTCCTACGAATGGACCGGCTCGGACGAGCCCCTCGAGTCCGATTATGACAGCGCCGGCTTAGAGCTGCTCGCCAGCGGGATCGGCTTGCTCGACCATTCGAGCGGAACCCTCAACGACATCGAACGGCTGCGGTTCGATCTGGGCGACGGCATCGACGACCTCGTCTCGCTTTACAACCACGCCGGCAGCAGCCTCGAGAGGATCGAGATCGTCGACGCCGAGGTTGTCTTCGTGGAAGGCGACATCGCCGGCGAGCGGCTGACCGTGCGGCAACAAGGCGCGCTGCTGACCATCGCCGGCCTGCAGGCGGTCGTGACGATCGAGAATCTCGGCGACGGCTCCTTGTACATCGCCGCCCAGGACGGCGCCGACAGCATCGACCTGACCGCGCTCGGCGGCTCCGGGCGGCGCGTGCGCGTCGAGGCCGGCGATGGCAACGACCTCATCCTGGCAGGCGCGCGGGCGGAGTATCTGGGCGGTGGGGACGGCAGCGACAGGATCAGCTATGCGCGCTCGCCCGAGGGCGTGGAGATCGGCTATGAGGGCATTGCGGGCGTCGGCGGATGGGCCGAAGGCGACGTGGTGTTTGCCGGGGAGAGCCTCACCGGCTCGGCCTTCGCCGACATTCTCGGCGGGACCGGGTCCGGCAACATATTGGCGGGCGGGGCCGGGGACGACCGGCTCGACGCGCTCGGCGGGTTCGACACGCTCAACGGCGGCGCCGGCGGCGACAAGCTGGACGGCGGCACGGGTGGCGACCTGATGTTCGGCGGCGCCGGCGACGACCAATATCGGGTCGACCATTCGGGCGACCGCATGGTCGAGCGCGCGGGCGGCGGCATCGACCTCGCGATCAGCGCGATATCGCTGACGCTCCCCGCCCATGTCGAGAATTTGCTCTTCCTGGAGGGCGCCGGCCCGCTGACCGGCCGGGGCAACGGCCCCGCCAACGAGATCCACGGCAATGAGGACGACAATGTGCTGCAGGGGCTGGGCGGCGCCGACGTGCTGAACGGCGAGGCCGGCAACGATTTGCTGAACGGCGGCGTCGGCGCCGACGTGACGTCGGGCGGCCTCGGCGACGACCGGATCTATGGCGGCGCCGGAGCGGACCTGCATCGCGGCGGCTTCGGCCTCGACCGCTTCTTCTTCGACACGGCGCTCGGCGGCGGCGTCGACACGATCGACGACTTCGTGGCCGCCGACGACACGATCATGCTCGCGCGGGAGCGGTTCGGCGAAATTGCGGCGGGAACGCTGGCCGCCGACGCGTTCGTGGAGGGCAATGCCGCCCAGGATGCCGAGGACCGGCTGATCTATCACAAGCCGACCGGCCGCATCTTCTTCGACGCCGACGGCGCCGGCGGGGCGGCCCAGGTGCTGTTCGCGCGGGTCGATCCGGCGACGGAGCTTAGTAATTTGGACTTCAGGGGGTATTGAGAGGGGGGGGGAGAGCCTCGGCTGGTCATCCCGGATCCCCCCGCAATACCAGGTCCCCGCGCCATCCCAGCGAAAGCTGGGATCTCTAAATCCTCCCCTGCTTTTGCAGGGGAGGGGGACCGTCCGTAGGACGGTGGAGGGGCGGCGCGCAGCGCCTCTTTGCCCAAGCCCGAAGAGCTCGCTTCGCTCGCGCCCCTCCACCATGCTGCGCATGGTCCCCCTCCCCCGGAAAGCCGGGGGAGGAGCTAAGAGGCCCCTCCACCGCGCTGCGCGCGGTCCCCTCCGCCGGAAAGCCGGGGGAGGAATTTCACTACGGAAGCCGTTTGGCGCTTAGGGTGAGGGCGTGGAGGGTGACACTGTGGCGGCCGTGGGGGACGGCGCCGTAGCCGGTGCCGCCTTCGTAAATGTCGGCCCAGATTTCGGAGGGGAGGGTGGCGGCGCCGGCGTGGCTGCGCCAGGCCACGCCGGTCAGCGCGCCGGCCGGGCGGCCGTCGATCCAATAGGCGACCCAGCCGTCGGCGGCGCCGGGGGTGTTGAGGCGGACGCATTGATCGTAGGCGAAGCGGCGGCCCTTGGGCACCGGCCAGGCGAGCGGGACGGCGTCGCCGTGGCTGGTCTCGGCATTGACCCGGTAAGCGTAGCTGCCGAGCGCGAGCCAGTCGGCGGCGAAGGCATGGCTGTCGTCATGGCCGTAGCGGTTGGTGCGGGCCGACCAGCGGGTGCCGTCGGCGCCGCGGCCGCCCCAGCCGGCCTGGTCGGCGGCGCCGTCGCCCTGGCCGGTATTGGCGAGGCCGGGGAACTTGCCGCCCCAGGCCGCGGTCCAGTCGCGGCCGATTGTCATGTCAACGCGCAGGCACATGAGCTCGCGGCGCTCGGCCGGGGGGATGGTGTAGATGGCGGAGAGCGCGGTGTCGCCGCCGGGCGGGATCCAGGCTTCGAGCGCGCCGCCTGCCCCAAGCCGGGCATGGGCGGCCGACTGCGCCCAGCCGCGGCCCTTGCGCCAGCCGGCGCCGGAGACGCGCATCACCACGTCGACCTCGGAGCCGAGCGGCACGTCGGGCATGGCGCGCGGGGCGGGACGCGGATCGGGGCGGTAGATTTGGGTGGGGATCGCTTCGCCCGACCAGACCTTGGTGACGGTGAGGCGGAGGATGGCGCGGCGGATCGAGGGGTCGGCCGGCTGATCGAAGCGGAGGTAGAAACCGTCGGAAAGCTTCAGCGCGGGGGCGGCGGGGCGGCTTTCATGGGTGGTGGGATCCATGCCGACGTCGGCGGCGGCCTCGTGGCCGAGCGCGTCGCCGCGCTGGACGATGAGCAAGGGCGGACCGGAGCCGGCCTCGCGGCTGGCGATATCGGCGAGGCGGCCGATTACGCGGAAGTCGGCGCCGTGGGCGCGGACCAGGTTGGTGACATCGATGTCGTGGACGCCTTCGCGGGCGAGAGCGGCGGAGGCGAATGGGCGGGCGCCGTGGCGGAGGCCGGCGGCGTCGACCCAGTCGCCGCCCGGCCGCTCCCAGGCGAGCCGCAGCGGCGCGTTGTAGAAATGCGCGGTGGCCTGCTCGACCCAGGCGAAGGCGGGATCGGGCGCGGCCGGGGCGGGCGCCGCGGGCGCGGGGGCCGAACAGGCGGCGAGCGGCGCGGCGGCGGCAAGGGCAAGGAGACGGACCATGCGCCAGCGCTAGCAGAAGGCGATTACCGAAAGCTTTGCGGCCCGTCGGCGCGGGAGGCGGGGGGCGGTCAGTCGGCGATGGAGATGATGTGCTTCACCTCGTCGGTCTTGAAGCCGACCAGGGCGGGGCGGCGGGTGCCGGGAAGGAAGCTCACATCATAGAGTTCGCGCACGACGCCTTCGATGCGGACCCAGCCGGTCATGTCGCCCGAGGCGAGATCGACGATGGCGAGGCCGCAGCGCGGCGCGACGTCGCGGGCGGCCAGCGCCGCGTCGAGCGGAAGGCCGGAGAAGGTGCGGTTCTCGCGCGCCAGCGACAGGCCGATGAGGGCATGGCCGCCGGCGAAGGCGAGGCCGCGGGCATAGCCGGGGCAGAAGGCGACCGGCTCGAACCGGCCCGAGGCGAGATCGACATAGCCGAACTCGCCGGCGCCCGAATTGAGCAGCCACAGCCGGCCGTCATGGAGCTGCGGCGAATGCGGCATCGACAGGCCGGAGCAGACGATCTCGCCCGAAGCGATTTCGACGACGACGCCGCCGTCGGTGCGGCGATCGCGCCAGCCGTCGGCGACGTCGGAGCGCGACACGGCGGTCGCATAAACGGGCTGCCCGTCGGCGACCGCGAAGCCGTTCAAATGGCAGCGGTCCTCGGCGGCGAGGCGGGAGACGAAGGGCGGCTTCCAGATCGGACGGAAGCTGTGACCGTCGGCGACCTCGGCGATGCAGCCGAACAATGTGTTGACGAAGATCGGCCGGTCGTCCGGCCCGAAGGCGACGTCATGGGCGTCGACGTCGCCGGTCACCCAGCCGGCGTGGGGGGCGTAGAGCGCGTCGAAGCCCTTGGCGTCGGTTTCGCCCGGCGGCAGCACATTGTCGAAGCGCTGGATCTGATATTGGGTGGCGAGCGCGAGCGTACGCCCGTCCGCGCTGACCGCGAGCCCCATTGACCGCGGGAAGGTGCGTTCGAACACCGACAGGCGGCCGTCGGGCTTGACGCCGACCAGGAACAATTTGCCGGCCTGGTAGGTGGTGAAGGCGATCGAGCCGCCGGTGCCGGCGAGCCATTCGGGAAAGTGGCGCGAGCTGGTGAGCGCGAACTTTTCCTCGGGCGGGTGCGGTTCCTGGCGCGGCTGCTGCTTTTGCCCGTCCGCCTGCTGCTCGTCCGCCATCTCGCTCCCTTCGCCGCCGTCGACGAGCGAACCTAGCAGCGCCGGCGGGCGGTGGACAGGGGGCGGATCGGGCGGAGGCGCGGGGTGCGGGACAGGTGGGCGGCGGCGGCCGGGCGGCGGCTCAGGCGTCGCGGCAGGCGCGCGCCGGCTGGGGGCGGCGCCGTTCGGGCGGAAGAATTGGCTAGCGGCGGGCTGGGCCGCCGCCGCGCGCGGTCAGCAGCGCAGGCATTGCTGATAGGCGTCGCGGCCGAGCTGACTGTCGATCGTGCGTTTGTTCTGCTGGTGCTGGGCGACCATCTTCTGCTGCTCGTCGGAAATGGCCTGCCATTCGGCGCGGGTGGCGCAGACGCGGGTGCGGGTGAGGCGGCTGCCGGTCTCGATCCAGCGCTTGCAGATCCGCTCGGCGGCGCGGTTGGAAGGATTGGCCTTTTCGATCTCTTCCTTGCCGCTGGCGGCGGCGGGGCCGGCCACCAGCAAAGCGGACGCCGCCAACAGAGCGGAGAATTTCATGTCGCCTCCTGTCGTTCCAACTGATCGAGCCGGGCCACAGTATCACGCGTCGGGCGGTTCGCCTAACAAGCCCCGGACGCGGGTTTCCCGGGGGCCGCGGCGGCTGGAGATAAGAGCGTATCTGGTAAAACAGCTTGACAGCGTGACGCTGTTATGGTACCGAATCGTCAAGCTGGAAAATTGTAGCTGAGGTCGCGGAGCGGGCCAAGGGCTGGTGCGCTGTTGCTCTATGCCGCCCACGTGAAGCGGAAGCTTGAACCCGTCGGGGAGCCGGAGTGATGGATCGGATCTCAGCCGTGGGAGCCGCTATCGTGCTGGTGGCGTGCGTCCGCGAACCTGCTGCCGGCTCTGTCGACGGTGAGACGGCGACCACACCTAACGATCGCGCTGTCGCGCAGCAGGCGGAGCGATGCGGAATCAAGCCCGACCAGATCATCTGGACGACGGATCGCTCGGGGGAGCGTTACGCCAGCATCACTCCGAACGGCGATCTAGACGGCCTGTCATTCCAGAACCTCAAATGCATCCTCGATTGGGGGCAGCGAACGGGTGCTCGGGTTGGCTTTATCTCCGAACCGCCTGAATCGGCGGAGAAGGCGGAGTGATGGATGACGATCCGGATGCAAGCCTGGAGCCGGGCGACGCGATTTCAGGATGTCTGTTGAGGTTATTGGCCTTTGTGGGACTGCTCGCCATCGTCTTCGCCGTCGTCGCCTATTGGGGATATATGAGAAGCGTCGAGCGCACCCTGGGTCCGCACACCGAGCGAAGGGCACCGAGACTGTAGCTCTAGCTCATGTGGCGACTGAATCAGCCGAGGGGAGAATTGTTTGTTGCCGCCCACGAAAGAGGCGAGGCTCATAACCGGAAGGGTAAACAACACTTGACAGCGTGACGCTGTTATGGTACCCAATAGTCAAGCTGGAAAATTGTAGCTGGTTCGCGAGGATCGAGGAAAAGGCCGGGGCGGCGACGCCTTCCGGCCTTTTTGGCGTGGGGGTGACAGGATGAAGTGGTTCGGCAGGAAGGGGGGCGCGGCTTCGGCGGGCGCACCGCGGGCGGCGCTGAGGCCGTTGCTGCTGCGGGGCTGGACCGGCCAAGCGCCGGGCGAGCCGTGGCCGCGATCCTATGAGGCGCAGGTTCGCGAAGCCTATCTCTCCAACCCGGTGGCGCAGCGGGCGGTGCGGCTGGTCGCGGAAGGCGCGGCCTCGGCCAGCGTCTATGCGGTCGAGGCCGCCGCGGCCGCCGAAGGGGGATTGGGGGGATCGGGCGCGCGCGGTGCGGCGGCGGCGGCGCTGGCGACGCCGGGGCTGCTGGAGACCGCGGCGGCGCAGCTGCTGCTGCACGGCAATGCGTTCGTGCAGATAGTTCAGGATGCCGAGGGGGCGCCGGCGGAATTGTTCGCGCTGCGGCCGGAGCGGGTCAGCGTCGAGGCCGACGCGGCGGGCTGGCCGGCGGCCTATGTCTACAAGGCGGGCGAGGCGCGGACGCGGCTGCCGGCGCGGGACGGGCTCGGGCGGCCGGCCCTCGTCCATTTGCGGGCGATGCACCCGCTCGACGATCATTATGGGCTCGGCTGCCTCGGCGCGGCGGCGGGCGCGGTGGCGGTGCACAATGCCGCCAGCCGCTGGAACAAGGCGCTGCTCGACAATGCCGCGCGGCCGTCGGGGGCTTTGCTGTACGAGGGCGGCGAGGGCGAGTTGGGGGCGGACCAGTATCAAAGGGTCAAGGCCGAGCTCGAAGATTATTACCAGGGCGCGGACAATGCCGGGCGGCCGCTGTTGCTCGAGGGCGGGATGCGCTGGCAGGCGATCAGCCTGTCGCCGGCCGACATGGATTTCGTCGGGCTGAAAGCGGCGGCGGCGCGGGAGATCGCGCTCGCCTTCGGAGTGCCGCCGATGCTGCTCGGGCTGCCGGGGGATTCGACCTACGCCAATTATCGCGAGGCCAACCGGGCCTTGTGGCGGCTCACCATCCTGCCGCTGGCGGACAAGATATTGGCCGGGATTTCGGCGGCTCTGGCGGCGTGGTGGCCGGGGGTGAGGCTGGCGGTGGACGTCGACCAGATCACCGCGCTGGCCGAGGACCGCGAGCGGCTGTGGGCGCAGGTGAGCGCGGCCGATTTCCTGACCCCGGAGGAGAAAAGGGAGATGCTGGGATTTGCGGCGTCGGGCGGGGGGTGATGTGGCTGCGGGGGCTGCGGGGCCGGAAGGGGAAGGCGGATCCCGGCTTTCGCCGGGATGACGGAGAGCTTTCGCTGGGATGACGTGGGTTCGGGTGACGGGGTGCCTGCGAGGGGCGTGGTTTGGGAGTGGAGTATGACGGAAGCGAATGCGACGATGTTGGCGCTGCTGGTCGGACAGGCCGAGCGGCAGGGGGCCGATCTCGTCACCTTGCGCGCGCTGATCGAGGAGGCGAGCGAGATCGGGGCGGAACGGGCGCTGGGGACGCTGGGGCTGCGCGACGCCAGGGCGCGGCGCGACATGGACGAATTGCGCGAGCTGCTGCAGGCCTGGCGCGACGCCAAGAAATCGGCGGCGCGGGCGGCGATCGCCTGGATGCTGCGCATCGGCCTCGCCCTGCTGGTGCTGGCGATGGCGGTGAAGCTCGGGCTTCACGATCTGGTGCGGCGATGAGGTTCGCGGGCTATGCCGCCGTGTTCGGCCATCCCGACCGCGGCGGCGACGTGGTGCGGGCGGGAGCGTTCGCGCGCGCGGTGAAGCGGGGGGTGGAGGCGGTGCCGTTGCTGTGGCAGCACGAGCCGGGGCGGCCGATCGGGCGGATCGAATATCTGAAGGAGGACGGACGCGGGCTGCGGGTGATCGGGCGGCTGTCGGCGGGCGCCGCCGGGCGCGAAGCGGCGGCTTTGCTCAAGGACAAGGCGGTGAGCGGCCTCAGCTTCGGCTACCGGGTGCGCGAGGCGCGGGGGGAAAAGCCGCGCGAGCTGGTCGAGCTGGAGCTGGTGGAGGTGAGCCTGGTAACTTTCCCGATGCAGCCGAAGGCGCGGGTCCATATGGTGGGGCCCTGAGGCCGTTACGAGGCGAGGGTGCGATGATGGAATGGATTGCAGCCGGGCTCGCAGCGATGGCAGCCCCCGCCGCCGCGCCGCCGCCGAGCGAGTATAAGTGCCATGCGGTCGCGGGCGAATATTCGATATCGTCGCACCCCATCGCGGGCGGGGCGTTCGCGGTGCGCGGCACGATCACGCCGCGCTTCCTGCGCAGCCACCGGAAATGGCTGTCGACCGCATCGGTGATCGTCCAGGGCAAGCCCGGCCGGGATGCGGTGGGGGTGCAGCTGATAGACGAGGGCGGGCGCAACCGCGGCCGCGACGCGGTGCGATCGGTCGCCCTGTTCCTCAGCTGGTACAAGGACGGCAAAGCCGGGCGCAAATATGTTTCGAGCCTGTCGCGGGAAGACCCGGTGCCGTTCGCCATTGCGATCGACGGGAACGGCATGGCGCGGCTGCAGATCGGCACCGGCGTCCGCGAAATGCAGATCGACGCGGGGGGGTTGAGCGAGGTGGCGATGTCCTGCTCGACCGGGACGTTCGAGTTCGACCGGATGGAATGGACGGGAGTGTCGCCCGGCGCCGCGGAAACGGATGGCCGGCGATCAGACGCCGAACCAGTCGAGGTCATCCGCTAGCGGGTCGGCGCTGTAATAGAGCTGGAGGACGCGGCGGCGGGCGGGCTCGGCGGCGGCTTCGGAGGCGTGGAGGATCGGCGCCGCATAGGCCCAGATGTCGCCGCGGGCGGCGCGGCAGGCGAGGCTGCCATGGGCCGCGACGATGCCGGCGATGTCGGCTTCCAGGATGCGGCCGAGACGGTGGCTGCCGGGCGCGATCAGCAGAGGGGCGTTGCGGTCGCCGACATGGTCGAGGTGGAGGCGCAGGGTGAGCATGCGCGCGAGGATTTCGAACGGCGGCACGACGTGGGGGATGCCGCCCTTGAGCGTCCAGCCGGTGTAACCGGGGATTTCGAGGAAGCGAGGCGGGTGGCCTCGCGGGGTTGCTCCCGCCGGGGAAGCGAACTCGACCGCGATGGTGCGGTCCTGGTGCCAGCCGAGCGCCCAGTTGCGGGCCGGGCTCTTGTCGAAAAGGACGGCGCGGACGGGCTGGGCGAGCGCGCCGAGCGCGGCGCGCGCGATGGCGTCGGCGGCGCCGATCAGCGGCGGCAGGGCGGGGAGGCGGCCGAGCCGGACTCCGGGACGGGCGTCCGGCAGGTGCGCGGCGAACAGGCGGTCGAGCGCCGTGAGGTCGTCGGGGGTGAGGGCGGCGGGGAAGTGCCGGGCGCCGTCGGAGTCGAGCCGCATCGGATGGGGATAGCCGGTCCGGGGGCGAAGGGAACGGGGATTTGACGTTGGCTGCCGGGGGGTGGCCGGGGGAAGGAAGCGGGATCCCGGATCAAGTCCGGGATGGCGTGGGTCGGATCAAGTCCGGGATGAGAAGAAGCGGGATCCCGGATCAAGTCCGGGATGACGAAGGGGTCCACGGCGTGGGCATGGTTCAACGAGCGGGAGACGGGAAATGTATGAAGTGAAGGCGGATCCGCTGGAGGCGTCGTTCGAGGCGCTGGAGCGGGAGAGTGAGGATGTGGCGCAGCTGAGGGAGGAGATGGCGCAGCTCAAAAGCCGGCTGGACGCGCAGGCGGTGGCGGCGGCGCGGCCGGCGCTGAGCGGGGCGAAGGCGGAGAAATCGCCGTTCGTCGAAAGCTATTTGCGCAAGGGGCTCGAGGCCGGGGTCGAACTGAAGGCGCTGCAGGGCACCAGCGATGCGGCCGGCGGCTATGCGGTGCCGGAGGAGATTGATGCGGCGATCGACCGGACGCTGACCGCGATCTCGCCGATCCGGGCGATCGCCAACGTCGTGAAGGTCGGGTCGGCGGGCTATCGCAAGCTGGTCACGACCGGCGGCACGCCGTCCGGCTGGGTGTCGGAAGTGGCGGCGCGGCCGGAGACCGACACGCCGGCCTTCACCGAGATCGCGCCGCCGTTCGGCGAGCTTTACGCCAATCCGGCGGCGAGCCAGGCGATGCTCGACGATGCCGCGTTCGACGTCGAGGCGTGGCTGGCGCAGGAGATCGCGACCGAATTCGCGCGGGCCGAGGGGGCGGCGTTCGTCGCCGGCAGCGGCGTCAACCGGCCCAGGGGCTTCCTGGCGGCGCCGAACGCGGCGACCGCGGACGGGGTGCGGCCGTTCGGGACGCTGCAGTTCGTGGCTTCGGGCGCGGCCGGCGGGTTCGTGGCGGCCAACCCGCAGGACCGGCTGATCGACCTCGTCCAGGCGCTGCGGCCGCCTTACCGGCAGGGCGCGGTGTTCGTGATGAATTCGGCGACGGCGGCGCGGATCCGCAAGTTCAAGACCGCGGACGGGGCGTTCCTGTGGCAGCCGGGGCTGACGGCGGGGCAGCCGGACACTTTGCTCGGCTATCCGGTGGTCGAGGCGGAGGACATGCCCGACGTCGCCGCCGACAGCCTCTCGATCGCGTTCGGCAATTTCAAGGCGGGCTATCTGATCGCCGAGCGGGCGGAGACGCAGATCCTGCGCGATCCCTATACCCACAAGCCGTTCGTGCATTTCTACGCGACCAAGCGGATCGGCGGACAGGTCAGCAATTCGGAAGCGATCAAGCTGATGAAGTTCGCGGCCTAGCGTGCCCTCACCTCCCACCGCTGGCGCGGTGGGCCCCTCCCTCTCCCCGAACGGGAGAGGGGTATTTGTGCGCCGTTCCGGTGGTGGCCGGGGCGGCGCTTTTGTCTGGGAGAGACGAGATGGCTGATGCATTCGCGAACGTCGCCGATGCAGTGAGCGCGCCGGCGACGCGGGCGGCGGCGGTGGCGCCGCACGATGTCAACGCTTTGGCGGACGTGCCCAAGGCGCTGTTCGTCGGCACGGGCGGGCATTTGATGGTGCGCGGCGTGGGCGGCGGCGGCGACGTGCTGTTCAAAAACGTGGCGGCGGGCACGGTGCTGCCGTTCCGCGCGCTTTATGTGCGGGCGACCGGCACGACGGCGGCCGATATCGTGGCGCTTTACTGATGAGCGCGCTCGGGATCGGGCTCGGCCTCGCGCTTCGCGGGCGGCGCGGCGGGTTCGACCCGGTGTCGCTGTTCCCCGGCGGGACGGCGGGCGCCTTTTACCAGATCGGGCCGGGCTATGTCTGGCAGGATATGGCGGGGACGGTGCCGGCGGCGGCCGGCGACCCGGTCGGGCTGCTGGTCGACCGGTCCGGCAACGGCAACCATGCGGTGCAGGCGAACGCGGCCCAGCGGCCGGTGCTGCGGCAGGATGCGGGCGGGCGCTATTGGCTCGAATTCGACGGGATCGACGATTTCCTGCGCGCCGGCTTCGCGCTGGCGCAGCCGTGGGAGCGAATCTCGGCGCTGCGGCAGACCGGGTGGACCCTCGCCCGGCATTTGCTGGGCGGGGCGAACGTCAATGCTGGCGTGCTGCAGCAATTCGGAGCGGCGGCGAACCTCAGGCTGTTCAGCGGCACCGCCTCGTCGGTGTGCAACGTCGAGCCGGCGCTCGGCGCGGACGAGGTGATTTCGGAGCTCCATGACGGCGCCGCCAGCGGCATCGCGGTCAACAATGGCGCGCCGACCGTCGCCGATTACGGGGCGGCCGCCTGCGGCGGGGTGACGATCGGCGGATCGAGCGCGGGATCGTCGTTCGGCAATTTCCGGCTGTACGGGCTGGCGATGCGCGGCGGGCCGCTGGCGGCGGCGACGAGAACGAGCCTGCGCGGCTGGATGGCGGCGCGCGCGGGCTTCACGCTTTGAGGAGAGACGAGATGAGCCAGCGCGAAGAGCGGGCGGCGGGAGCGGCGCCATGCTGATTCTGGAGCCGATCGCCGCGCCGGGCGCGGCCGTGGCCGAAGCCAAGGCCTATCTGCGCATCGAGCTGGCCGCGGAGGACGCGCTGGTGGCGCGGCTGATCGCGGCGGCGGCGGAGCTGTGCGAGCGGTTCACCGGGCAGGTGCTGCTGGCGCGCGGGTTCAGCGACATGGTGCCGGTGAGCCCCGCCTGGCGGCGGCTCGGCGCGACGCCGGTGCGGGCGATCGTCGGCGTCGAGGCGGTGGCGGCGGACGGGACTGCCACGGCGCTCGGCGTGGGCGATTATGCGATCGACATCGACGCCCATGGCGACGGCTGGGTGCGGGTGACCGCGGCGGGGGAGGCGAAGCGGGTGCGGGTGAGCGGGGAGGCGGGGATCGCCGCCGACTGGACGGCGCTGCCCGAGACGCTGCGGCAGGGGATATTGCGGCTGGCGGGGCACCTTTACGCGCATCGCGACGGAGCCGCCGATGCGGGGCCGCCGGCGGCGGTGTCGGCGCTGTGGCGGCCGTGGCGGCGGATGCCGTTCGCGATCGGCGGGCGGCGCGAAACTGCATCGCCGCACGCCTGGCGGAGCTGAAGGAGGCGGCGATGCTGGAGCGGCTGCTGGAGCATGGAAATGCCAAGGCCCGCGCGCGGGCCGAGCGCAGGGCGGCGGAGCTGGCGGAGCTTATTGGGAACGAGCTGCCGCGGGGGGCGACCGCCTCAGCGGCGGCGGAGGGCGTGGCCGTGGCGGGGCGGGGCATGAGCCGCCGGTTCGCGCTCGAGCCGGCGCTG
>DASVRK010000201.1:0-6576 GCA_036388655.1 Allosphingosinicella sp.
CGCGAGCCCGCCGCAGAAGATGAGCGGCCGCACCCGCTCGTCGCCATCGGCCGCGCCGGCCGGGGGAAGCTCATGATGGAGCGCCGAGATGGCCGCGACGCGCTCGCCGCGCGCCTGGAGGAACGCCCTGAGGAGGTTGAACAAGGCGGTGGCGTCGGCATCCTGGCCGGCGCCGAGCACGTAGAGCGGGCGGCCGGGCTGCATCAGCGGCTCGGCCAGCCAGCTTTCGAGCTTGGCCTTGATGTCGCGGCTCTCCTTGGCGCTGAAGCTCCCGCCCGACCGCGGCGCCTTCAGCACGCCGGGATAGGAGCGCGGGCCGGCGTCGGACCGGACGGTGGTGCGCCGGCGGCGGACCGCCGCGACCGTCGCCGGCGCCGGCGCCAGCAGCATGATCATGCCGGCGAGCGCGCAGCCGGCGATGAAGCCCATCGCCGTGTTGACCATCACCTTGGGCGAATCGCGCACCAGCGGCGGCGTCGCGCGCTCCACCACCCGTAGGGTCGGGCCGACCGCGAGCCGGTCGAGCTGCACCTGGCTCGCGCGTTCGGCGAGCGCGGTCGCTTCGACCTGGAGGATGGCGATGTCGCGGTCGAGCGCGCTGATCGTGGCTTCGGCCCGCGCCACCCGATCGAGCTGGCCGTTGAGGCCGGCGATGCGCGCCCGGCGCTGGGCCGCGGCCTGGGCGAGCCCCGCCGCCCGCGGCCGCTCCAGCGCAAGCGCCTGGTCGACCGCCGGAGTGGAGGCCGACAATTTACCACCAGCCTGACGCTGCAGCACCCCGACCTGCGCCGTACTCGACGACAATTGCGCCATTTCGCCGGTGAGCCGCGCTTCCTCGGCCAGCCGCTCCTCGACGATCGCCTGGCGCTGGGCGGGAATGTCGGCGACGCCGAGCGAGCCGCGGGTCGCCACCGCCTGCCTTTGCTTGTCCTCGAGCGTGGCGCGGGTCTGCGCCAGCCGCTCGGCCAGCTGACGGTTGAGGCGGTCGGCGGGCAGCTCCGTGCGGACCGCGGCCGCCGCCATCAGCCGGTCGGTGATCTCGTTGGCGAACCATGCGGCGAGCCGGCGATTGTCCCACTCGACGTCGATGCGCAGCAAATAGGTGCCGTTCACGGTCGCCACGCGGGTCGCCTCGGTGAGCGCGTCGATCAGCCCCTCGCGCGGGTTCTGGACCGGCACGCCGCCATAATTGAGCGAGTTCCACATCCGGCGCAGGCCGAGCCCGGTCTGCGGCTGCGGCTGGAGCGCAGCCGGCACCTTGGCGATATATTCGTCGATGACGGAGGCGAGGACCGGCCGCGACATCGCATATTCGGCATAGGTCTGGGTCAGCACGCCCGCGCTTTGGAGGCCGGTGTTGCGTACGAACTGGTTGGCATATTCGAGCTCGGCGCGGGACGGCGAGACATCGAGCGTCGCCGACGCCTTGAAAGTGGGGTCGCGGGCGAGCACGAGCGAGCTGTAGAGGAACGCCGCCAGCGTGGTCGCGACGACGATCGCGACCAGGATCGGCCAGCGCCGCCGGAACAAGGCCCATAGCCGCGCCGGCGCGAGACCCGTCTCCGCCTGGGGGGTCGCGGCCATCAGCATAAGCCTCGAGGCATGAGCGCATGCATCAGTTGTTCTCGCCTCCGAGGCCGATCCTGAAGCCGGTGCCGAAGCCGGTGAAGCCGAGGACGCGTCGAATCGTCTCGCTGCGGTCGGCGCTCAGCACCAGATTGGTCGGCGGCACGATGATCACCGTATAGGGGCTGATATAATCGAGCGTGCGCGCGCGGCCGTCGTCATGGCCGCTGAACAGCGCCTGGACATCGACCAGCCTCGCCAGCATCTGCTCGCCGCGCGGCTCGACCACGACCACGGTGCTGAGCTTGGCTTGACGGTTCGACCCGCCGGCGCGCGCGATAGCCTCCAGGAGGGTGGTGCCTTCGCGATAGGCGATGGCGCCGGGGCGGATGACCTCGCCGAGCACGAAATATTCGGGCGGCGCCGGCTTCTGATTATATTCGACCATCGCCAGCTCCACCGACGGTCGCTCCAGCTTCGGCTCGTAAAGCTGCTCAAGGCGCTGCTGGAGCTGGGCGGCGGTGAGGCCGCGGGTCTGGATCGGATCGAGCAGCGGCGGGCTGATGAAGCCGGAAGGCTGAACGCGCTGATCGGAATTCAGGGTCGGCAGATAGGGGAAGCTGATTCGGACGAGGTCGCCCGGGTGGAAATCGCCGCCCGCGCCGAGCTGCTCCTGGATGCGCAGATTGGCCTGCTGCGCCGCCAGCCGCGACCCCTGGGTAAGAGCGATCGGCGCGGGAAGATCATAGTTCGTGCTCGCAAAGCACCCGGTAAGGAGCGCCGCCAATGCGGATAACGCGAACAGGTTCCTCAACAACACTCGCAGCCACCTTCCACATCGGCGCCAGCAAAACTCGCGGACGCGCCCCGCATGGTATAGCGGAGAAGAAATTTATTCCGGTTAAACCGGTGAAGCTACGGCGATTTTCCTTAGGGGAGCCGGCTTGTGTCCCCGCGCGGGACGGCGCCGGGGCGCGCCCGGGCGGCGAGATCGAGCAGCGCACGCTCAAAAATCCCTGTGGCTTCAAAGACCTCGAACCGGTTGGCGGTGGCCGCCGCCGCCCCTATGACCGAGGCTCGGCGCTCGGGCGAATTAACCAATGATTCCATCGCTTCGGCCAGCGCTTCAGTGTCCCCGGGCCGCACCAGGAAGCCGTTTTCGCCATCGGATATCAGGCTGCGGGGGCCGTCGCAGGCGGTAGCGAGCACCGGCACGCGGGCCGCCATCGCCTCGACGATGACGTTGCCGAAGCCCTCGCGGCGCGAGGCCAGGACGAACAGGTCGGCGCGGCCGAGCTCCGCGCCGAGATCGGAAGCGTGGCCGGCGAGGCTCGCTTTGCCGGCGAGGTTCAACTCGCCGATCCGGGCTTGGAGGGCGGCTCGCTCGGGACCTTCCCCGAAGATCGCCAGCTCGAAATCGACTCCGCGCCGGTCGAGCATGGCGCAGGCGTCGAGCAGGAGGTCGAAACCCTTGGCCGGGACCAGGCGGCCGGCCGATATGATCCTCACCTTTCCGGCGGTCCCGGGGCGATCGCGCAGGCGCACCGCGTCCACCACCGGGTTGGGCAGGACCAATGTCGGCAAGTCGGCCCGCCCCAGCACCTTCCCGAGTTCTTCGGCTATGCCGGGCGTGGGCACGGCGATGGCGTCGGCGCGCGGGTAGAGATGGCGCATCAATAACCGGCGCAACCCCGGATGCTTGGCCTCGGCGAGATAGGCGTCGGGGGAGGTGTGCTCGGAGACGATCCGCAGCGCGTTGCCGCCGCCGCGCCCGATCGCGCTCGCCAGCAGCGCCAGATTCATGGCGTTGGTCGCCGAATAAGCGATGTCGATGCCGGCGGCGCCGAGCGTGTGGCGCAGCCGGCGCGGCAGGTGGCGCGCGCGGGCGGCGCCGAGCTCGACCGGCTGCACGTCGTCCGGCAGCAAATCGAGAAAGGCGCCCTCGGCGTGGGACAGGAACAGATGCGGCGTGAAGCGGCCGCGATCGAGCGCGCGCAGGAGGTTGAGCACCACCCGCTCCGCGCCGCCGGGCCGGAAGTGGGGGAGGAGAAAGGCGAGCCGCAGCGGCCTCACGCGGCGCGGCTTCGAAGATGGCGCAGCGAGCGGCTGAGGCCGCGATAGATTTGCCGGCCGTTGAAGAAGACGAGGTGCCGCAGCGGTCGCAGCGGCGCGACGTGCGCCGGCACCAGCCGGTCGATCTGGGGGGCGAAGGCGCCTTTGAACTGGTCGCGGCTCGCCTCGCCCTCATCTCCGCTCTCGCCCTCCGACATCCCGGCCAGATCGTAGGACCGGCAACCCATCGTTCGGGCGAGGCGGATCGCTTCCCACAACAAAGCATAAGAGCGCGGGATCGCGGGATCGAGATCGGACGTGGCCATCGACAGCCAGATCGCGTCGGCGCCCTGGACGACGAAGGCGTGGCCGCCGATCACCGCCCCCTCGCGCTCGGCAATCAGGATGGCGCCGCCATTGGCGCGGACGATCGCGGCCTGCTGGAGGACGTCGGGGAGGCCGGCCGTCTCGTAGCGCGATTTGCGCCGCTGGAAGTCGCTAAGCACCGCCTGGTAAGCGGCCAGATCCTCGGCCGAGACGGCGGGCCGCACCGTCACCCCCTGCTTGGCGGCTGCGCGGATCTGCCGCCGCCCGCGTTGCTTGAAGCCCGCCAGCACCGCTTCTTCCCCGCGCCCGAGGTCGATCTTGCCGGTGGCGGTGTGCAGCGATTGCCGATCCGCGGGCAGCGGTCTCAGACCCTGCCCCTTGAGGATGCGGAGAGCCTCCGCGCGCTCGTCGCCGCCGATCCGCGGCCCCAGCACCAGAGTCGAGAAGCCCGCCTGCCGAAGCGCGTGCTTCAGCGCCGCGACGACCGCGCCCAGCCGCTCGACATCGTGCACCACCGGCCCCCGCTGCAGCGTCGCCAGCCGCGCCAGCGGCCCGAGCCGGCTGCGCCGCACCACCCCGGCGCCGACCAGCGCTTCGCCGTCCCGGCACAGGAAGTAGAGGAAGTCCTGACGCCGCGCGCGAGGTGCATGCTCGGCCCAGGCGCGGCTCTGCTGATAGGCCGAATAAGGGCTGCCGCCGACGAAGGCGTCGAAGGCGGCGCGATCCTCCTCCGACAGCTCCGCCGCCAGCACCGTTTTGAGACGTTCAGGGATCACGCCGCCGCCGCTCTTGCTCTTTGCGGCCGCAGCCTAGCAGAAGGAACCGCGCCGATCGCGACAGGAGCATATGCTGGTTCCATTTCATCTCTCTGAAAGCTGGTTTGACTGCTGGTTCGCCGCTTACCGCAACACCCCCGCCGCTTATCTGCCGGTGGCGGAGGGACGGCTTTATCACGTCCAGGACAAGCGCAAAGTAGGGCCGCTCAGTTTCAAAGTGACACGCGGGGCGACCAATCTCCAGACCGCCTATTTCGATATTTGCGGAACCGGGGACGCCGAGGCGGCCGCGGGCGCGGCGGCGCGGCTGATCGAGGCGACCGGCGCCGACATGCTGGAATTCGACTATGTGCTGAAAGATGCGCTGCTCTACCGGGCCGCGGAGACCTGGGCCGGCAGCGGCTGGACCAGCATCGAGCCGCTCGGGCGGACGGCGCTGGTCGATTGCAGCGGCCGCTTCGACGATTGGCTCGCCGGGCGCCGCAAATCGGACCGCCGCGCCTGGCTCAAGAGCGAGCGGCAGATGCCGGAGCGGGGGCTCAGCTACGAGCTGGTCACCGGGGCGGCCGAGGCCGAGAGCGCAATCCCCGAGCTGCTCGACGTCGAAGCTTCGGGGTGGAAGGGGGCGGCGGGGAGCGCGATCCGCCATAATCCAGAGGACGCGGCTTTCTATGCCAGCTTGACGCGGCGGGCGGCGGAACAGGGCGCGCTGCATCTGGCGATGGTCCGCCACGAAGGGCGCGCGGTCGCCTTCGACTATGGCATTCTCAGCGGCGACCGCTGCCTGGCGCTCAAGGCCTCCTACCGGGAGGAATATAAGGTGCAGAGCATCGGTCACGTGGCCGCGATGAAGCACGTCCGCGACATGTTCGCCCGCGACGGGATCCGCTATTACGACAATATGGGTAACGGCCTCACCCCGCAGCGGCACAAGGTCCGCTTCGCCACTCATTACCAGCTTTTCTATCGGATAAGGGTGTTCGCGCCGACTGCGCGCGGGCTGCTGCTGCGCGAGGCGTGCCGGGCCTATCGCGGCGCGCGCGCGGTGCGCGACCGGATCCGGCCCAAGCCGAGCTTCGAGCCGAGCCTGTGACCGCGAGCCGCAAGCAGGATCGTCGGCGCCGCGTGACCCAATGGGCGTCGATCAAGGGGGTCGGCGCGGCGGCCGGGCTAGCGCTCTGGATGGCGATCGGCGGCACGGCCGGCGCGGCGCTCGGCTTGGCCTGCGTTGCGGCCGCCCTCGCCGGGGGGCACCGGCTGATGATCGCGCCGCCGGGCGTGCCGATCCTCACTTATCATTCTGTCAGCCCCGACCCGGCCTGGCTGCCCTGGTCGAAGGAGATTTCGGTCCATCCCGACACGTTCGAGCGGCACCTGCGCACGCTCCGCGCGATGGGCTGCGCGGTGATCCCGTCGCTGGAGCTGGTCGAGCGGCGCGGCAGCGGCCGGCCGCTTCCGGCCAATTCGGTCGTCCTCCATTTCGACGACGGCTATCTCGACAATTGGCTGTTCGCGGTGCCGCTCCTCCGCCGCTACGCGATGCCGGCCGCCTTCTTCGCCTCGCTCGATTTCATCGCGCCGGGCGAGGCGGTGCGGGACGGCGGCGCGGACTGCAGCGGCTATATGAATTGGGCCGAACTCAAGGCAATCGATGCCGATTCTTCGTTCGAGGTCGAGGCGCATGGCGTCGACCATGCCCGCGTCGCGATCTCGGAGCGCATCGTCGACAAGGTGACCGCCGACAATTGGCGGCGGCTGGCGTGGGTGCAATGGGCGCGGATGGAGGGGCCGAAGCACGATTGGTACCGGGCCGAGGCGCCGCCCGCGGCCCCGATCGGCACGCTTGTTCCGGAGA
>DASVRK010000202.1:0-6646 GCA_036388655.1 Allosphingosinicella sp.
CGAGCCGGCGATCTGCGGCTCGAAATATCCGGTGGCGAAGGCCTTGCCCGGCCCCACCCGCGCGGTCTCGAAATGGCTCGTGAAGAAGGCGGACGCATCGGCAGCCGGCCAGGTCGCGGCCGCGGCGCAGGCAGTCGACCAGTCGCCGGGCTGGGTGAGGCCGGAAACGTCCGGGCGCTTCATCAGCGAGGGACAGCTTATTCGGAAAGCGGCGAGCGCGGATCGAGCCGCTGCCTCGGTGACCCCGAGCCGCGCCAACGAAGGCCCCGGCCTGACCCCGGCCGATACGGCGTCGGCAACCGGGGGCGGGGCTGGCGGGAGCGGCCGCTGCGGCGGCGGCGGCGGGCGATCGGGCGGGATCAGCCGCGGGGCGCAGCTCGCCAGCGCGACCAAGGCGGCATAGAGGCAGGCGGAGCGAAGCGAGAACCGGGCAACGCCGTCGGCATCGTCGCCGCGCCGCGCGCCGCCCGTGGGCGCGCCCCTGATCCCCCTACTCGACACCCCGCCACTATAGGCGACGAAGCTCGCCAAGGGAAAGGGGCGAGCCCTGGGGCACGAAAGCGGCGACAGCGGCCGCCGCGGCGGCGGGATCAGGCTTCGTCGGTCTCGACCAGCAGCCAGTTCGGGTCGGAACTGCCGAGGGTGCGGCGGAAGGTCCAGACGTCGTGGGTGTCGACGGCGTCGGTCAGCGAGCCGGCGATCACTTCGCCCGCCTCGTTGCGGGTGACGGCGGCGATATCGGCATCGAAGCGGACCGTGATGCTGGCGGTGCGGCCGTTCAGTTCGGCGTCCTCGATCTGGGCGCGCTCGATCGCCACCAGTCGGTTGTCGAGGCGGTGACTGGCGGCTTCGCGCTCGTCGATCGCGCCGATGAAGGAGGCGCGCACCTCGTCGCCGACCAGATGCGTCAGCTCCTCGCGGTCGCCCTTCCAGAAGGCTTCGAGGATCATGCGATAGGCGGCCTGGGCGCCTTCGAGGAAGCGGGCGACGTCGAAGCCGGGATCGGCGGCAATGATGCCGCGGATGCCGGAGGCGGCGCGCTCCTGATAGACGAGGCCGCTGCCTTCGGTGCGCTCGGGCGCGAGATCGGTGACGGGCGCGGCCTTTTCGGCGGCACCGACGGCTTCGGGGCGGGTCACCGGCTGCTGCTCGTGCCCGGTGCGGCGGCCCAGCACGGCGTAGAGCCGCAGGCCGACGAACAGGGCGACCATCGCCAGCAGGACAATTTCAACCGTCACCCATTCTACTCCGCACAGGGATCGAAACTCCTACATAGGCTTAGTGCGCCGATGATTCAAATGCGCAGCGGGGCGCCGGTGCCGGCGCGCGGCAGGTTGCGCGTCCGGGCGGCTCCTGCTACCCGCAGGCGCGTTCCGGCCGACGCCCGGCCGAGCCCCTCCAAACTTCCTCGAAGGTATTGAAATGGCCGAAGTTAGAGCCGCCGAAGACGATAGCCGGCCGCAGGTCAATGGCGACGACACCGCCCCCCAGGTCGGGATTCTCTCGCAATATGTGAAGGACCTTTCGTTCGAGAATCCGAACGCGCCCGCCGTCTACCAATGGCAGGGCCAGCCGCAGATCGAAGTCCAGTTCAACATCGGCGCCCAGTCGGTCGGCCAGGACATGCACGAGGTCGCGCTGAAGATCGAGGTCGCCGCGCGTTCCGAAAGCCGCACCGCCTTCCAGGTCGAACTCGTCTATGCCGGCCTGTTTGCGCTCCGCAACATCCCCGAAGAGCAGCTCCAGCCCTTCCTGCTGGCCGAAGCGCCGCGGATCATCTTCCCCTTCGCCCGCCGCATTGTCTCCGAAACCGTGCAGGACGGCGGCTTCCCGCCGCTGCTGCTCGACCCGATCGACTTTGGCGCGCTCTACATGCAGCGCGCCGCCGAGGCGCAGGCGCAGGCCAGCGGCGGCCAGGCCGGAGAGATTACCGGACAAGCCTGAGCGTAACGGGGGGGTCCGCGCATGAGCCTGCTCAAGGCCACCAGCACGATCGGCGGCTTCACGATGGTGAGCCGGGTCGCGGGCTTTGCGCGTGACATGATCATGGCGCGGCTGCTGGGCGCGGGACTCGCCGCCGACGCCTTCTTCCTGGCTTTCCAGCTACCCAACATCTTCCGGCGGCTGTTCGCGGAAGGCGCCTTTTCGGCCGCCTACGTGCCGATGTTCAGCCGCCGCCTCCACGCCGAGGGCGGGCGGGAATCGGCCGAAGAGTTCAGCAGCGACGTGCTCTCGGTGTTCGTGCCGGTGCTGATAGTGTTCGCGGCCCTGTTCGAGCTCGCAATGCCGGGCGTGATCTGGCTGATGGCCTCGGAATATGAGGACGTTGACGGTAAGTTCGAGCTCACCGTTTCACTGGCGCGGATCACCTTCCCCTACATCATCTTGATCAGCCTCGTCTCGCTGCTCACCGGCATCCTCAACTCGCTTTCGCGTTTCGCCCCCGGCGCCTCCTTTCCGATCTTCCTCAATCTGGTGCTGATCGCCGCTTTGTTCGTGGGCGATGCGCTTCGCGGCGGCACCGGCAATGACGAGATCCTCGCTTATACGCTGGCAGTCGCCGTCTCGATCGGGGGCGTCATTCAGCTGCTCTGGCTGTGGTTCTGGACCCGGCGCGAGGGCGTGCGGCTCCACATTCGCCGTCCCCGGCTGACGCCGGAGGTGCGCGAGCTCGGCATCATCATCCTGCCCGCCGTGTTCGGCGCCGGCGTCTACCAGATCAACCAGCTCGTCCAATTGTTCTTCGTGACCCGGCTCGAGGACGGCGCGCTCAGCTACCTCAATTATGCCGACCGGCTGAACCAGCTCCCGCTCGGCATCATCGGCGTGGCGCTCGGCACGGCGATCCTCCCGACGCTGTCGCGCTTCATCGGCGGCGGCAACAAGGAAGGCGCCGACCGGATCCAGTCGGACGCGATCGAGCTCGCGATGCTGCTCACCCTTCCCGCCGCGGCCGCTCTGGCGGTGTGCGCCCAGCCGTTCGTCACCGCCTTTTTCCTCGGCGGCCGCTTCGACGCCGGCGACGTCGCCATCACCGCGCGCGTGATCACCGCGCTGGTCGCGGGGCTTCCCGCTTATGTGCTGATCAAGGTGCTCACCCCCGGCTATTTCGCGCGCAAGGACACCAAGACGCCGGTCTATGCGGCGCTGGCGGCGCTGGCCGTCTTCGTGGTTTTCAACCTGCTCTTCATCGAGCGTTTCGGCATCGTCGGCCTCGCCGCCGCGACCGCGGTCGGCGCATGGCTCAACAGCCTGCTCCTCTACCTGATCCTGGTCCGGCGCGGCCATTACCGGATCGATGCCCGGCTCGGAGCGCGCCTGCTCCGCCAGTTGGTCGCCGCCGCGGCGATGGTGGCGGTGCTGTGGCTGCTGCGCGATGCCCTGGCCGGCGCCTTTTCCGGGGGCATCCTGGAGCGCGTGCTGGCGATCGGTGCGCTGGTCGGGTCCGGCTCGCTGGTCTATTTCGGGATCGCCTTCGCGATCGGCGCGGTGGACAGGGAAAGGCTGGTCATGTTCAAGCGCCGCAAGGCTCCGCAATGATGCGCGTCGTCTCGGGCATCCAGCCGACCGGCAACCTCCACCTCGGCAATTATCTCGGCGCCATCCAGCGCTGGGTGAAGATGCAGGACGAGGCCGATTGCTTCATCTTCCTGGCTGACCTCCACGCCATCACCGTCTATATCGACCCGGCCGAGCTTGCCGGCAACGTCCGCGAGATGGCGGCCGCGCTGATCGCCTGCGGGGTCGACCCGGACAAGGTCGTGCTGTTCAACCACGCCCGCGTCCCCGCCCATTCCGAGCTCGCCTGGATCCTGAACTGCACCGCCCGCATCGGCTGGCTCAACCGCATGACTCAGTTCAAGGAGAAATCGGGCAAGAACCGCGAAGGCGCCAGCGTCGGCCTGTTCGCCTATCCGGTGCTGCAGGCGGCCGACGTGCTGCTCTACCAAGCCACCCACGTCCCCGTCGGCGAGGACCAGAAGCAGCATATCGAGCTGATCCGCGACATCGCGACCAAGTTCAACACCGACTATGGCACCGAGCTGTTCACCCGGCCCGACCCGCTGATCGGCGCGCATGCGGCCAGGATCATGTCGCTCCGCGACGGCGGCGCCAAGATGTCCAAGTCCGACCCGTCCGACATGAGCCGGATCAACCTCACCGACGACAGCGACACGGTCGGCCAGAAGGTGCGCAAGGCGAAAACCGATCCGGAGCCGCTGCCCGAGACTATGGAGGAACTGGGTGCTCGGCCGGAGGCACGGAATCTCCTCGCCATCTATGCCGCGCTCGAAGGCAGTGAGCCGGCCGAGGTGCTCGGACGCTTCGCCGGCCAGGGTTTCGGCGCGTTCAAGCCGGCGCTGGCGGAGCTGATGGTCGAGACGCTGCGGCCGATCAAAGCCAAGCTCGATGGGCTGCGCGAGGATCCGGCGGAGCTCGACTCGATCCTCGAGCGAGGCGCCGAGCGCGCGGCCGCGGCCGCCAAGCCGACGCTCGACGGCGCCTATCGTGCGGTGGGGCTCCGCAGGGGGGCGTAAGCGCCCGCAGCCGTCGGAGAGCCGGGACTCGGCTCGTCGTTCTTCAGCAACCGTTCAGCGATTGGCGCTAAGCTGAAGTTCCTGTATATCCTTCACATTCCCGATCCCGAGAAAGGTCGCAAACATGTCCCTCTCGAAGAACCTCATGACGCTCGTCGCGCCGGTCGCGCTGCTCGCGCTGAGCGCCTGCGCCACCGGCTTTTCGACCCAGGTGTCGCGCTTTCAGGCGATGCCGGCGCCGCAGGGCCAGAGCTTCTATATCCAGGCCGAGCGCCCCGAAAATCGCGGCGGCCTCGAATTCGGCCGCTATGCCGACCTGGTGCGCCGCCATCTCGTCGGCCAGGGCTTCACGGAAGCGGCCTCGCCCGGGACGGCGACGCTGGCGGTAACGCTCGATTATGGCGTCGACAATGGTCAGACCAAGGTCGTGAGCACGCCGGGCTTCGGCGGCTATGGCGGCTTTTACGATCCCTTCTATCCGCGCTTCTACTACGGCCGCCGCCATCCCTTCTTCTACGGCTGGCGCGATCCGATGTGGGATTCCGCCCTCGCCTACCCGGACGTGCACAGCTACACCGTCTTCACCAGCTATCTCGACATGGACATCCGCCGCACCGCCGACGGCCAGTCGCTGTTCGAAGGCACCGCCAAGGCGCGCTCGCGGACCGACCAGCTGCAGGTCCTGGTCCCGAACCTGGTCGAGGCGATGTTCACCGGCTTCCCCGGCAGTTCCGGCGAGACGGTCAAGATCACGGTCCCGCCGCCCGGCCACCAGCGCGGCTAAGCCACGGAGCAGATTGCAGGAATCGGCGCGGCGGGCGCGTCCCGCCGCCGTCCGCCGCTCCGGCCGCACGTCCCATCGCCGCCGCGCAACCTAATGTAAATCAACGTGTTATGTGATGAACAAGCTGAGGAGTGAGCAATGGCAAACACACTTCCCCGGCGCTTTGTCATGGTGGCTGCGCCGAGCGTACACGCCGGCATTGGCGACGCGCTTCGTAAAGCGTTCCATCGGCCCGACCTGTGGTCGATCAAGATGTTCGAGAAGCTGATCGGCACGCTCGACCGGAAATGATCCCCTCCAGGGGGCCGACGCAAAAAGGGGAGAGACGGGCCACCGTCTCTCCCCTTTCCGTACTGGGCCTACATCGCCCCTGGCAAATGGGCCTACATCGCCCGGATTAACAGCCGCCTAATTTTCCAGCTGACGGGTCAGCAGCCGGATGTCGGCGTCGAGTTCCGCGTCCTGCGCGCGCAACTTCTCGATCTGCCGGACGGCGTGGATGACGGTAGTATGGTCGCGCCCGCCGAACCGCCGGCCGATCTCCGGCAGCGAGCGTGGCGTGAGCTGCTTCGACAGATACATGGCGACCTGGCGCGGGCGCGCGACCTCGCGGGCGCGGCGGGCCGAGGTCATCTCCGCCTTGCGGATGCGGTAATGGTCCGACACCCGGCTCTGGATCTCGTCGATTGAAATGCGGCGCTGGTTGGCGCGAAGGATGTTGGCCAGCACCTCGCCGACGAAGTCGAGGTCGATCGGCCGACCGCTCATCATCGCATAAGCGGCGATCCGGTTGAGCGCGCCTTCGAGCTCGCGGACGTTGGAGCTGATCCGCTTGGCGAGGAACATCATGACCTCGTGCGGCACCTTCACGTCGGGCAGCGCTTCGAGCTTCTTGATGATGATGTTGAGCCGCAATTCGAGATCGGCCTGGTTGATGTCCGCCACCAGGCCCCAGGAGAGGCGCGAGAGGATGCGCGGCTCGATGCCGTCGAGATCCTGCGGCGCGCGGTCCGACGAGATCACCAGCCGCCGCCCGGCCGAGATGATCTCGTTCATGGTGTGGAAGAATTCCTCCTGGGTCGATTCCTTGCCGGCGATGAACTGGACGTCGTCGATCATCAGGAGATCGGCCGAGCGCAGCTGCTGCTTGAACCGGATCGTCTCGTTGGCGCGCAAGGCGGCGACGAACTCGACCATGAACTTCTCGGCCGACATGTAGACGATCTTGGCGCCGGGCCTGCGGGCGCGAAATTCGTGTCCGATCGCGTGCAGCAGGTGGGTCTTGCCGCGGCCGGTGCCGCCGTGGAGGAAAAGCGGGTTGAAC
>DASVRK010000203.1:0-14560 GCA_036388655.1 Allosphingosinicella sp.
CATGTCCCAGCGGCCGAGCCCGACCCCATAAGCGTCCGACAGATCGGGGGCGCCGTTGGAAACCGTCACCCGCGGCGCCGGATAATCCATCACCGAGAAGCGGCCCTGGCTGCTCGCCGCGAAATTGTGGGCGAGGCCGAGCGCGTGCCCGACCTCGTGCGCGGCGAGCTGGCGCAGCCGCGCCAGCGCCGCGACGACCGGATCGTTGGGCCCGCCCGTGCCGACCCTGTCGGCCCCGACCAAAGCCTCGAAGATCAGCATGTCCTGGCGGACCCGCAGCGAGCCGAGCAGGACCTGGCTCTTGACGATCTCGCCGGTGCGGGGATCCTCGATCACCTGCCCGTAGGACCAGCCGCGAGTCGCCCGGTTGACCCAGTTGACGACATTGTAGCGGACGTCGAGCGGGTCCGCGCCCTCGGGCAGCATGCGGACTTCAAACGCCTCGATATAGCCCGCCTCCTCGAACGCCCGCTTCCACCAGCCGGTCCCCTCCAACAAGGCGGTGCGGATCGGCTCAGGCGCCGAGCGGTCGATATGGAAGACGATCGGCTTCCTGACCCGCGAGCGCGGCGCGGCGGGATCGATTTTCTCCAGCCGGAAGCGGTTGGCCAGCTCCTGGACGATCGACTGACCGAGCGGCGCGGCATAATCGAGTATCTGGGTCGCGAAGCCGCCGGTGCGCGGGTCGAATTGCCGGGGCGTGTAGCCGGGCGCCGGCAGCTTCACCAGCGAGTGGCGGACGATGAAGCTCAATATGCCCTGCGCGGGCGCGATGTTCCTGGCCTCGGCGCCGGGCTCGGCCGACACGAAAGTCTGGCGCGCCTCCATCTCGATATTCTCGGGAAACACCTTGACCGAGCCGGGGTCGGCGACGGTGAGCTCCGGCACCAGCTTATAGTCTTTCTCGCCGCCGCCTTTCAGCGCCTGCGCGATCCCCATCGCGTCGCGGGTGAGCAGCCCCGACACGTCGACGAGCAGCCGGCCGTCATTGGTCTCGGCGGCGATGTCGCCCATCCAGATCGTCGAATAAGCAAAGGATTCGCGCGCGGCGGCCTGCTCCGGCGCCGGCGCGCCGGCGGCGCGGAAGCGGGGATTCTCGATCTCGGCCACCATCTTCTTGCCGATCCGGCGGAAGGCGAGCAGCTTCGATCCGGCGCTCAGCGCGCGGTCGAGGCCGATCGGCGCCGAGCCGAGCCCGGTCCGGAGCGAGGTGACATAGAGGTAGCGCCCCGAAATGCCCTCGGCGTCGGGCGCGGGCAGCGACAGCAGGATGCGCCCCTGCTTGTTGTCGACATGGACCGGCAGCAGACCCGATTTGAGCGCCGTCCCGCGCAGCGCCTCGGCCGCGTTCGCCGGAGCCGCGTTCGCCGGAGCCGCGGAGGCCGGCGCGGCGGCGGCAGGCGCGGCGCCGATCAGTAGCATCGAGACCAGCCCGGCAAGACCCTGTTTCATTCGCGAAATCCCTTCCGCGCATCGCCTAGCGCAGCCGCGGCGAAGCTGTCGAGCGCGGTAATGGCCGCAGCTAGGCGACGAGCCGTGGCTGCCAAGCGACCGGAGCGGAGCCGCGTAAACACACGACCTTGATACGGTGTAACATCCCGTCTACCGCGCTCGCTCCCCCTCGGAGTTCCTGATGAAAGCTTTCGCGTTGTTTCTGACGACCACCGCCCTTGCCGCGCTGCCCGCCGCGGCGCGCGCGGCCGACGCCCCCGTACAGGGCACCGACCATGTCCATACCGAGGAGCCGGAGGAGATCGTCGTCACGGCGAACTTCATCCGCGACCTCGATTTGCTCGCCGGCACCGAAGTCCTCACCGGCACCGAGCTGGTAAGGGACCTGCGTCCCCAGCTCGGCGACACGCTGGCGCGGCTTCCCGGCGTGTCGGCGACGTCGTTCAGCCCCGGCGCGTCGCGGCCGGTGCTGCGCGGCTTCCAGGGCGAGCGCATCCGGGTGCTGACCGACGGCGTCGGCTCGATCGACGTGTCGAACACGTCGGCGGATCATGCGGTGACGATCGATCCCCTCACGGCCGAGCGGATCGAAGTCCTTCACGGTCCCGCCGTTCTGCTGTTCGGCGGCCAGGCGATCGGCGGCGCCGTCAACGTCCTCGACCGGCGCATCCCGCGCCGCGTCCCCGACGAGGTGATCCACATCGATGCGCTCGCCTCCTACGGCTCGGCAGCCGACGAGCAGAGCGTCGGCGGATCGATCGACATTCCGCTCGGCGGCGGCTTCGTCGGCCATGTCGACGGCAGCTATCGCAACACCGACGATCTCAAGGTCGGCGGCTTCGTGCTGTCGCCGCGGCTTCGCGCCGAGCAGCTCGCAGTCGCCGCCGAGGAGCAAGCGGAAGGCCATGCCGAGGAGGCGGCCGAGGCGCGCGAACTCGCGAACTTGCGCGGGCGCATCCCCAACAGCGCGACCGAGACCAAGACGCTCGGGGCGGGATTGGCCCTGATCGGCGATCGCGGGAGCCTCGGCTTTTCGCTGAGCTGGTACGACAGCAATTATGGCGTCCCCGCCCGCCCGGGCGCCGAGCACCATCATGAGAAGCCGGAGGGCGAGCACGAGGAAGCGGAGCAAGGCGGCCATGACGAGCATGGCGAGGCGCCGGTCACGATCGGGCTCGAACAGTTTCGCGGCGACGTTCGGGGCGAGTTCGAGGTCGGCGGCGGCTTCGTCGACAAGCTTCGCCTGAGGCTCGCCGCGGCCGATTACGAGCATACCGAATTTGAGGGCGAGGAAGTCGGCACCATCTTCCGCACCCAGGGCATGGAAGGCCGGTTCGAGCTGGTCCAGGCGGACCGGGCCGGCTGGCGCGGCGTCAGCGGCGTCCAATATTTCGCGCGCGATTTCGCGGCGGTCGGCGCCGAGGCGTTCGTGCCGCCCAACGAGACCAGCCAATTGGGCCTGTTCACGCTCCAGGAGTTCGATCTCGGCAAGGCCGGCATCGAAGCGGCGGGGCGCTGGGAACGCACCCGCGTCGGCTCGAACGAGGTCGGCGTGGCCCGGACCTTCAACGCCTATTCGGGCGCGTTCGGCGGTTCCTACGCGGTGACGCCCAGGATCAAGATCGGCGCCAATGTCTCGCGATCGGAGCGGGCGCCGGCGGCCGAGGAACTATTCTCGAACGGCCCCCATATCGCGACCCAGGCGTTCGAGATCGGCGACCCCGACCTGCAAAAGGAGAAGAGCTGGGGCGCCGAAGCCTATGTCCGGGCCGATACGCGCGACTTCAACTTGAGCCTCAGCGCCTTCGCCAACTGGTTCGACGATTATATCTTCGAGGCCGCGACCGGGGAGGAGCAGGACGAGCTGCCGGTATTCCGCTATTTCCAGCGCGACGCCCGCTATTACGGCTTCGAGGGCGAGATTTCGGCAACCTTGTTCCGGGCGGGCGGCTTCCGCTTCGTCGGGGACGTCGTCGCCGATTACGTGCACGCCTCGATCAAGGAGGGCGGCCCGGTGCCGCGCATCCCGCCGCTCCGGGTGCTGGCCGGGATCGAGGCGCAGTCGGAATCCATCGACGGGCGGATCGAGGCCGAATGGTCCGCCGACCAGGACCGGGTCGCGGCGTTCGAGACGCCGACCGACGGGCATCTGCTCGTCGGCGCCTCGGTGGCGTGGCGGCCGTGGGGCAAGCGCAACCCCACGACCTTCCTAGTGTCCGCCAACAACATTTTCGATGTCGACGCCCGCCGCCACGCGAGCTTCACCAAGGACTATGTGCCGCTCGCCGGCCGCGACATCCGGCTCAGCGCCCGCTTCAGCTTTTAGCAGCGTCCCGGATCAGCTCCGCGACCCGGGGCATGGCCGTATAATGGACCATATGGCCGGAGCCCTCGATGAGCTCGAGCCGGCTGCCGGCGACCGCCTCGTGCAGCCGGGCCGATTGGGCGAGCGGATCGACCAGCCGGTCGCCGCGGCCGGCGGCGAGGGTCAGCGGCAGCCCGAGATCGGCATAGCGCCCGGCCAGGGCCGCCGCGGCCGGCACCATCAAGGCCGCTTCGGCCGCGGTGGCGCGGATCTGGCTCGGGCGCAGCGCCATCTCCATGGGGAAAAGCTCGAATTTGTCCGGAACGGGAGCGGGCGCGAAGATCTTCTGGCGAATTTTGGGCTGCAGCGCGGCGCCGAGCAGCGGCGAGATCGTGTAGCGCATGACGTCGCCCAGCACCGGGACCGCAGGCTGGGAGGCGAACAGCACGTCGGCGCGGGCTGAGGGGTAATAATAGCCGCCGAGCAGCACCAGGCCATTGACCAGGCTGGGGTGATCGAGCGCCAGCGCCAAGGCCACCATTGTGCCGAAGCTGTGGCCGACCACCAGCGGGCGCTTGACGCCGATCCGCGGCAGCGCCGCCGCGATCAGCTTGGCCTGCGCCGCCGGAGTCCAGATCGTGGTGCGGGGGCGGTCACTATGGCCGAAGCCGGGGCGGTCGATGGCGATCACGCGGTGCGAGCCGGCGAGTTCGTCGAGAAGGCCGGAGGCTTCCCAATCCTCGATCATGGCGCCGTTGCCGTGCAGCAGCAGCAAGGGCTCGCCCTCGCCGCGCTCGACATAATGGAGGCGGACGCCGTCGACGGTGACGAATTGCCCGAGCGGCGGGTTGTCGCGCTCGGCCCGGCGCGCGCGACGGTGATTGACGACCGCCGTCGCGGCGAGCGCCGCGCCGGCCGCGCCTGCGCCCCAGGTCCAGAGTCGGCGGTCGGATGCGCCGGCGTCGCTCGCGCGGGAATAGGTGGCACTCTTGTCGTGCTTGCTCATAACGGCCTTTCGATGATGGATGTGTTTGGTAGCCGAACGAGGCGGCGCGCCTAAGGTTGCCCCATTCTCGCTGCCGCCTGCGGCTGGACACCGTCCGCATTCGGCCGGAACGGAGCAGATTGATGCCGCTCCCGGCCGCCGCGCCGCCCTACTCGCTCCGCTTTGGATCATGATCGAATTCTGACCGATTCCTTCGGCCTTTAGCCTTTCCCCCGGGGCCGGCCGATCCGGCGCGGCCCGGAATGGGGAGGCACAACATGATCATGACTCAGGCGCGCGGCCGCATGGCCGCGCTTGCGCTCATTGCGCTGAGTTTCGGCGCGGCCGCGTCGCCGGTCCAGGCCCGGCAATCCGATGCTCAAATCAGGCAGTCGATCATCAGGCAATCGATAGCCAATTATTCCGGGAACTGCCCCTGTCCCTACAACACCATGCGCAACGGCCGCCGCTGCGGCGGCAACAGCGCTTACAGCCGGCCCGGGGGAGAATCGCCGAAATGCTTCGCCGACGACGTCAGCCAGTCGGAAGTGAACGCCTACCGGCGGCGCTGATGCCCTGCCTCGGGATCAGGCTTGCGGAAGCTGCATCTGGTGTTGCAATGGCAGTCACGGTCCCGAGGGAGGCTTGATTGAAGATCGAGGGCGGGTGTCACTGCAAGGCGGTGCGGTTCGAAGCCGAGGTCGCCGAGCAGGTCGAGGTGCTCGACTGCAATTGCTCGATCTGCGCAATGACCGGCTTTCGCCACCTCATGGTCCCGCACGAACGCTTCCGGCTGCTGGCCGGGCAGGGGGCGCTCACGAGCTATCGGTTCGGCACGGGCGCGGCCGACCATTTGTTCTGCGGCATTTGCGGCGTGAAGAGCTTTTACCAGCCGCGCTCCCACCCGGAGGCCTGGAGCGTCAACCTCAATGCGCTCGACGACTCCGGCTCGCTGCGGATCAGCGTCAAGGCGTTCGACGGGCGCAACTGGGAAGCCGCTCGCGCGGCGCTCGATTAGCTCCAGGCCTCGCGCCCCGCGGCTGCGGTTGGACGGGAGCGATGGGGGCGGCTATCGGCTCGGCGGTGAACCCGCCCCATCGCCCGCTCCGCCTGACCATCGACAGCGCCGCCCTCGTCTCGAACTGGCGGTGGCTGGCGCGGATGAGCGCCGGGGCGGCCTGCGGCGCGGCCGTCAAGGCGGACGGCTACGGCGTCGGCGCCGCCGAAGTGGCGCGGCATCTTGCCAGCGCCGGCTGCCGGGACTTTTTCGTCGCCACCTGGGCCGAGGCCGAGGCGGTGATGCCGGCGCTGGCCGGGGAGTCGCTGTCGGTGCTCCACGGCGTCGGCGAGGACGATGTCGCTTATGCCGCCGCGTCGCCGGCGCGGCCGGTGGTGAACACCCCATTGCAGGCGAAGAGGTGGCGTGAGCACGGGCAGGGGCGGCCGTGCGACGTGATGATCGACACCGGCATGAACCGGCTCGGCCTGTCGGCGGAGCAGGTGGCGGAGGGCGCGCTGGACGGGCTCGCCGTCGACACCCTGATGAGCCATCTCGCCTGCGCGGACGAGGATGTCGCCGCCAATGCGCGGCAGCGCGGCGCCTTCCTGAAGGTGGCGGCGAAGGTTGCGGCCAAGCGGCTCAGCCTCGCCAACAGCGCCGGCATCTGCCTCGGCCCCGATTATGCGTTCGACCTCACCCGTCCCGGCCTGGCGCTTTACGGCGGCATCCCGCGGGCGGAGGCGGAGGGGCATATCCGCCAGGTGGTGAGGGTCGAGGCCGAAATCGTGCAGCGCCGCCGCATCCGCTCCGGCGACAGCGTCGGCTATAACGCCACCTTCACCGCCGATGGCGATTGCGAACTCGCCATCCTCAACCTCGGCTATGCCGACGGCTATTTGCGGGACTTTTCCGGCACCGGCCGCGCCCGCATCGGCGGCGGTTTCGCGCCCGTCGTGGGCCGCGTCTCGATGGACCTGACCGCGATCCGGGTCGACGCGGCGCCCGAGCTTCGCGAAGGCGATTGGGTCGAGCTCGACTTCGACTTGCCCGCCGCGTCCGCCCAGTCCGGCCTCTCGCAATATGAGTTGCTGACCACGCTCGGCGCCCGCTATCAGCGGCTCTGGTCATGAAAGCCGGCGTCCTCGCTCCTGTGATAGCGGCCTTCGCGGCCATCGGCGCGACAGTCATCGGGCTGTTCGCGACGGTCGGGCGCGTGGCCCTGTTCGCCTGGACAACCGTGATAAGGGCGCTGATCCCGCCTTATTACCCGCTGCGCCTGCTCGAACAATTGCTCCACATCGGCTGGTATTCGCTGCCGGTCGTGGGCCTCACCGCGGTGTTCACCGGCGCGGCGCTCGCCCAGCAAATCTATGTCGGCGGCTCGCGCTTCAACGCCCAGTCGACCGTGCCGGCGATCGTGGTCATCGGCATCGTCCGCGAGCTCGGGCCGGTGCTGGTCGGCCTGATGATCGCCGGCCGCGTCTCCTCGGCGATGGCGGCGGAGATCGGCACCATGCGCGTCACCGAGCAGCTCGACGCGATGGCGACGCTCAGCACCGACCCTTACCGTTTCCTGATCGCCCCGCGCCTGTTCGCCTCGGTGATCGCTTTGCCTTTGCTGGTGCTGGTCGCGAACGCGATCGGGGTGCTCGGCGGCTTCATCCTCGGCGTCTACAAGCTCGGCTTCAACGCCACCGCCTATCTCGAAACCTCGCGCCGCTACATGCAGGAAGACGACCTCGTCATGTCGATGGTGAAGGCGGCCGTGTTCGGCTTCTTCATCGCTTTGATGGGCTGCTATCACGGCTTCCGCTCGGCCGGCGGGGCGGCGGGCGTCGGCAAGGCGACCACCAACGCCGTCGTCTCGGCCTTCATCCTGATCCTGCTCGCCAACCTCCTCATCACCGTCGCGGCGTTCGGATGAGCGCGCCCCCCAAGATCGCGATCCGGGGCCTCGCCAAGAGGTTCGACGACAATGTCGTCTTCGACGGCGTCGACCTCGACGTGCAGCCCGCCGAATCGATCGGGGTGATCGGCCAGTCCGGCATGGGCAAGTCGGTGCTGATCAAATGCATCCTCGGCCTGATCGAGCCCGACGCCGGGTCGATCCTGATCGACGGCGAGGAGATGGTCGGCGCCGGCGAGCGCAAATGGGACAAGTGCCGGGCCAAGTTCGGCATGCTGTTCCAGGGCAGCGCGTTGTTCGATTCGCTTCCGGTCTGGCGCAACGTGACCTTCGGCCTCACCCAGGGGCGGCTGCAGAACCCGGCGCGGATGCGCGCCATAGCCGAGGAGAATCTGGAGCGGGTCGGGCTCGGGCGCGACGTCCTCTATCTGCGGCCCTCGGAGCTTTCGGGCGGCATGCAGAAACGGGTCGCGCTGGCCCGGGCGATCGCGCCGCGTCCCGAGATCATCTTCTTCGACGAGCCCACCACCGGCCTCGATCCGATCCGCGCCGACGTCATCAACGACCTCATCGTCAGCCTGGTCGAGGATCTCGGCGTCACCGCGCTCACCATCACCCACGACATGGCGAGCGCGCGCAAGGTTGCCCACCGCCTGGCGATGCTCCATGGCGGCCGCATCATCTGGCAGGGCTCTCGCGACCGGCTTTACGACAGCGGCAACCCGTTCGTGGACCAGTTCGTTCAGGGCCGTGCCGAGGGTCCGATCCACTAGGCGCGGAGCGGCCGCGGCAGGAACCCGTTCGGGCCCCCGGGAGGGCGAGTGATAGAAGCGCATCTGTCGAAGCTGAGAGCGCGGGATGAGCTTTCCGAGGAGGAGGAGCGGGCGATTCGCGGCGCGGTTTCCGAGGTCAGGGAATTCCCC
Organism: Allosphingosinicella sp.; assembly: GCA_036388655.1. Lineage (GTDB taxonomy): Bacteria > Pseudomonadota > Alphaproteobacteria > Sphingomonadales > Sphingomonadaceae > Allosphingosinicella. The sequence continues at coordinate 8,572 of DASVRK010000203.1, forward strand.
GCCGACAAGACGATCATCCGGGCGGAGCAGGAATTGTCGGTCAGCACCCTGCTGCTCGACGGGCTGATGTGCCGCTACAAGGATCTGCGCGACGGGCAGCGGCAGATCACCGAGCTCCACGTCGCCGGCGATTTCGCAGACCTGCACAGCATGACCCTGAAGCGGCTCGACCATAATGTCATGACGCTGACGCCCTGCCGCGCGGCGATCGTCCCGCACGACCGGCTGAAGGCGATCACCGAGCAGCATCCGCACCTCACCCGCGTCTATTGGTTCTCGACCAACATGGATGCCGCCATCCACCGCGAATGGGCGGTCTCGCTTGGCCGGCGCGCGGCCCTGTCGCGGGTCGCGCACCTGTTCTGCGAGCTTTACGTCCGCCTCGGCATCGTCGGCCTCGCCGACGACACAGGCTATGCGCTCGGTCTCACCCAGACCGACCTTGCCGAATGCCTCGGCCTCACCTCGGTCCATATCAACCGCACCTTGAAGGAGCTTCGCGAGCGCGGCCTGGTCGAGTTTCGCGGCGGCCGGGTGACGATCCACGACCGGGCCGGACTGGAGCGGGTCGCCGAGTTCAACCCCAGCTATCTCTACCTGGAGCGGCGCCGCCGCTGACCCGGCGTCAGGGGCGGGATCCTCATCCCGCGAGAGCCCTGTTCACCGCGGCCGCTCTATCCTCCTGGCGGAAGGGCTTCCTCAGCACCGGCGCGTCGCCCGCGGCCGCTTCGATGGCGGTGTCGGCATAGCCGGTGACGAACAGGATCTTCTGCTCCGGCCGCGCCTGCCGGACGACCCGGGCGACCTCGGCTCCGTTCATCCCCGGCATCGCGAAGTCCAGCACCAGCAGATCGAAGCTCTCCTCCTGAAGGAGGTCCAGGCCTTCCTGGCCGCTGGAGGCGGCGCTGGTCCGGTGGCCGAGCTCGGCGAGGGTGTCGACCAGGACCTGGCGCACGTCGGCGTCGTCGTCGACCACGAGGATCCTCGCCGCGGCCCCGTCGCCCGCCGGGCCGGAGGCTTGATCGGGCTGCGCCGGCTCGATCGCGGCCTCGCCGGTGCGGGGCAGGAGGATGGAGAGGGTGGTGCCGGCGCCGGGCTCGCTCTGGATCCGCGCGATGCCGCCCGATTGCCGCGCCACCCCATAGACCATGCTGAGGCCGAGCCCGGTGCCCTGGCCGACGGCCTTGGTGGTGAAGAAGGGATCGAACGCCCGCGCCGCCGTCTCCGCGTCCATGCCGGCGCCGGTGTCGGAGACGGTGAGGTGGAGATATTCGCCGTCTGGAAGATCGGGATCGTCGCCCAGCTGGCGCGGCCGCGCGGCGATGGTGAGGGTACCGCCGCCCGGCATCGCGTCACGGGCGTTGATCGCCATATTGAGGATGGCGAGCTCGAGCTGGTTGGCGTCCGCCATGACCGGGACTTCGGCATCGTCGAGCGCCAGCTCCAGCGCCACCCCGGGCCCCAAAGTATGCGAGAGAAGCTCGCGCATGCCGCGGATCAGCGGCGCGACAAGGACGGGGCGCAGCTCCAGGCGCTGGGTGCGGGAGAAAGCGAGCAATTGCCCGGTAAGCTTGGCGCCGCGCGCGGCCGCCTGCAGCGCGCTGTCGACCAGCCGGCCGGTGCGCGGCTCGGCGGTCGAGCGCCGGATCATGTCGAGATTGCCCAGCACCACCGTCAGCAGATTGTTGAAATCATGGGCAATGCCTCCAGTGAGCTGTCCGACCGCCTCCATCTTCTGGGCCTGCACCAAAGCGGCCTCGGCGCGCTCGCGATCCTGGATCTCGCGCTTCAGCCGGTCGAGGGCGTCGTCGCGCTCGCGGACGCGCTCGCTCAACTGCACGTTGGCCTCCTTGAGCTGGAGCGGCGAGGGGATGGCGAGCGCCTTGGGGATGAGCGGCCAGAGCACGATCGCGGTGCCGACCGAGGCGATGGCGGTGACCACCTTGATCAGCGCCTCCCAGCCATAATCGGGGTTCCACAAGGTCCAGATCGCCATCAAATGGGTGGTGCCGCAGGCGAGGATGAACAGGGCGAACAGCCAGAATATCCAGCTGAACTCCAGGTCGCTGCGGCCGCGCACGAAGCGCACGATCGCGACGGGGATCGAGAAATAGGCGGCGGCGATCAGCGCATCGGCGAGGACGTGGGTCCAGACCAGAGCCGGGTCCCACAGGAGGCAGTAACCGTGCGGCGCGAGATCGCGGGCGCGGCTGAAGATATCCAGAAATTCCAGCATCAAAGCCCTCCTGAACGGGAGCTATGACCGGCGGCGGGCAGGCGTGCAATGCGTGCTTCATGCCCCTGACGAAGGGGGACGAGCCTCAGCGCTTGCTCAGGAAGCTGCGGGGGAGACCGGCACTCCGAACAGGTCGTGCTCGTCGGCGTCCTCGACCAGCACCCTGAGGATGTCGCCGGGCCTGGCGCCATGCGCATCGCGCAGGTGGACCTCGCCGTCGATCTCGGGCGCGTCGGCCTTGGAGCGGCCGGTGGCGCCGCCCTCTTCGTCCGCCAGGTCGACGATGACGTCGATATTGCGGCCGACCTTGGCCTGGAGCTTGGCGGCGGAGATGGCGGCGGTGCGCTCCATCAGCCGGGCGTAGCGCTCTTCCTTAACTTCCTCCGGCACCGCGCCGGGGAGGGCGTTGGCGGCGGCGCCTTCGACCGGCTCGAACCGGAAGGCGCCGACGCGGTCGAGCCGCGCTTCGTCGAGCCAGTCGAGCAGATATTGGAAATCGGCCTCGGTCTCGCCGGGGAAGCCGACCACGAAGGAGGAGCGGATCGCGATGTCGGGGCAGATGGCGCGCCAGGCGTGGATCCGCTCCAGCACCTTGGCTTCGTTGGCCGGGCGCTTCATCGCCTTCAGCACCGACGGGGCTGCATGCTGGAACGGAATGTCGAGATAGGGGAGGACCAGCTCCTCGGCCATCAGCGGGATCACCCGGTCGACATGCGGATAGGGGTAGACGTAGTGGAGCCGCACCCAGGCACCGAGCTTGCCCAGCTCACGGGCGAGGTCGGTCATGTGGGCGCGGACCGGCGCGCCTTTCCAGTTCCATTCGGCGTGGCGCAAGTCGACGCCGTAAGCCGAGGTGTCCTGGCTGATCACCAGCAACTCACGGGTGCCGGCGGCGATTAGCTTCTCCGCCTCGCGCAGGATCGCGTCGGGGCGGCGGCTGGCGAGGTCGCCGCGGATCGACGGGATGATGCAAAAGCTGCAGCGATGGTTGCAGCCCTCGGAAATCTTCAGATAGCTGTAATGGCGCGGGGTCAGCTTGAGGCCGCCGTCGGGCACCAGGTTCAGGAAGGCGGACGGCGGCATCGGCGCGGCTTCGTGGACCGCGCCGACGACCTGCTCATATTGGTGCGGCCCGGTGACGGCGAGCACTTCGGGGAACCGGGCGCGGATCACCTCGGCCTCGCGGCCCATGCAGCCGGTGACGATGACGCGGCCATTCTCGGCGATCGCCTCGCCGATCGCGGCCAGGCTCTCCTCCTTGGCGCTGTCGAGGAAGCCGCAGGTATTGACCAGGACAACATCGGCGGCGTCGTAATCGGGCGAGAGTTGGTAGCCGTCCGAACGCAGCTTGGTGAGGATCCGCTCGGAATCGACCAGCGCCTTGGGGCAGCCGAGCGAAACCATGCCGACCTTGGGCGGGGAGGGGAGCGTCATTACCATGGGAGGCGCCCACATAGTGTGATCCGCCGCTTTTTCCTAGGCCTGCCTGGCGGGGACGGGGCGGCGGCGATCCCCTCGAAAATTTGCGGCCGCGCCTTTAACAGCAGCGCAGCCCGAGACTTAGCCCAATCATCAGGCTTCCGTCAGCACTTCATCAGGGCGAGGCTGTTCCCTCCCTCGTCCGGCCGCCGCACGCTCTGATCGAAACGGGCGCGGGGGGGCGGCATGGCTTTAGGTTCGAACTCGATCAATCAGGTGGAGCTGAGCGGCAATCCCGACATCGACGCGCTGCTGACAGGCCATCGCTGGGCGAACGTGGTCGTGACCTATTCGTTTCCGACCAGCCAGGGCGAATATTCCTACCATGCGATCACCGGCTTCGAATCGTTCAACGTGGAACAGCGCGCGGCGACGGACCAGATCGTCGCCAATTTGAACGCCGTCTGCGGCCTCAACATCGTCCCCGGCGGGCCGGGCTCCAACATCCGGCTCGCCGAGGCCACCACCATCGACTATACGCAGGTCGACGCCGAACCCGCCCATGGGCCGGGCGGCGAGAACGATTCCGCCGAGGCGTCGCCTCCCCAACCCGATGCGTCGTACCGCGTCGGCGACACCTGGTACAACCACAGCGACTATAACAATCCGGTCGCCGGGACTTTCGCCTACGCGGGCGGGCTGATGCACGAAATCGGCCATGCGGTCGGCCTCGCCCACGGCCATGAGACGGACGAGATCGAGCATAGCCACGGCGTGCATCCCAAGCCGGCTTTGCCCCGGGATCATGACACGCAAGAATATTCGATCATGACCTACCGCCAATATGTCGGCGAGGCCGACCCCAATGACGGTAACAATGGGCGCGACCATGCCCAGTCGCTGATGATCAACGACATCGCCGCGCTGCAATATCTGTACGGCGCCTATTACGGCCACCGGAGCAACAATTCAGTCTATTCGTGGAGTCCGACCACCGGCGAAATGTCGATCGACGGCGTCGGCCAGGGGGTGCCGTGGATCGTCGAGCTCGCGGATGGGACGCTCAAGAGCACCGTCTTTCGCACCATCTGGGACGGCGGCGGCATCGACACCTACGACTTCTCCAATTACCGGACCGACCTCCTCGTCGACCTCAACCCCGGCGGCTGGAGCACGATCAGCGAAGATCAGCTCGCCCTCCTGGGCAATGACGGAATGAGGGACCAGTTCGCGCGCGGCAACAGCGCCAACGCGCTGCTCCATCAGGGCAACCTCCAGTCGATCATCGAGAACGCCACCGGCGGCTCCGGCAACGACCGCTTGGTCGGCAACGTCGTCGGCAATCTGCTGCTCGGCAATCCGGGCCGGGACACGCTGTTCGGCAATGAAGGCAATGACCGCCTGAACGGCGGCACGGGTGCGGACGCGCTGATCGGCGGCGACGGCATCGACCAGGCGAGCTATGTCGGCGCCTTCGTCGACGGGGTCACGGCAGACCTGATATTCGCCACAGCCAATAGCGGCGACGCCGAGGGCGACAGCTACGATTCGATCGAGAACCTGCAAGGCACCAGCTTCGACGACGACCTCCGCGGCCACGATGGCGAGAACGTCCTCGAGGGCGGCTTCGGCGGCGACGACCAGCTTTACGGCCGCGCCGGCAACGACCTGCTGATCGGCGCCGACGGCGACGACCTGCTCGAAGGCGGCGCAGGCGCCGACGCCCTGGACGGGGGCGGCGGCAACGACACCGCAAGCTACCTTTTTGCGGACTCGCGCATCCTGGCCGACCTGCTGTTCGACTTTCGCTTCACCAACGAAGGGGATGCGCTCGGCGATACCTATGTGGGCGTCGAGAACCTGATCGGATCGCGGTTCGACGACGATCTGCGCGGCGACGATGCGGCCAACATCCTGTCGGGCCGCGGCGGCACCGACGGGTTCAACGGCCGCGGCGGCTACGACACGCTGATCGGCGGCCGCGGCAGCGACCTGTTCTTCCTCCAGGACCTTGCCTATGCCGGGCAGTTCGCGGGCTTCCAATATGACCGCGTCGTCGAAACCCCCGACGGCGGCGTCGATACCGTGTTCGTCACCGCGTTCGACAATCCCGACGATTTCTCCACCTCCGGCTACACGCTCGGCGACAATGTCGAATATGGCCAAATAAGGGGCTCGGTCGCCTTCAACCTCACCGGCAACGCGCTCGACAACGTCCTCACCGGCCACGGCGCCGCCAACCGGCTTACCGGCCACGCCGGCAGCGATTATATCAGCGGCAATGGCGGCATCGACATCCTGATCGGCGGGGCCGGCGACGACACCTATGTGCTG
>DASVRK010000204.1:0-2844 GCA_036388655.1 Allosphingosinicella sp.
CGGGATGGTCGAGCCGCGTGTGGAGCCGCTCGCGCCCCTCCTCGCCCTCGGGCAGATGCTGGACCAGCAGCCCTCCGGCGATATGGCCGGTATCGTTGACGGCGAGCCGGACCAGGCTCGGTATCTGCTCGGACTGGCCGAAGAAGCTTTGCGCCGCGTCGGCGAGGCTGTTGCCTTCGAGCGGCACGATGCCCTGATAGCGCTCGCCCGACACCTCCTGGTCGAAGGTGATGGCGAGATAGCCCTTGCCGAACAAGGCGAACAGCGACGGCAGCACCGGCGCTTCGGCAAGCCGCTCGCGATCGAAGCGGATATAGCCGCGCAGCTCGCCGGCGCGATAGTCGCAGACGAGCAGGTCGATGATGCCCGCTTCGGTCTGCGCCTGCAGCGTGAGCTGCCCGCCGACGTCCTTGAGCATGGCGCCGAGCAGCCCGGTCAGCGTCAGCGCCTCGGACAGTATCCGCGCGATCGGCGCCGGATAATCGTGCGCCGCCAATATCTCCTGCAGCACCGGGCCGAGCCGCACGAGGCGGCCGCGCGCGTGTCGGCCGGGGATGGTGAAGCCGAGCGCCTGGTCGAGATTGGCAGCCAGCACCGCTTCGTCGGGTTGTGGAGAGCTCATCGGCGCCATGTGGCCAGCCCCTGCCCGCGGTTCAATATCCCCGCCGGCTCAGGCCGCCACCTGCGGCATGTCGTAGCGCCGCGCGGCTTCGGACAGGCGCTCGACGAATTCCGTGACATGCGCCTCCTCGATCACCAGCGGCGGCAGCACGCGCATCACATTGTCGCCGGCCGCGACGGTCAGCAGGCCGTGCTCGCGCAGGTAGCCGACGAAGGCGCGGCTGTCGGTCTTCATGCGCACGCCCAGCATCAGCCCGATGCCGCGGACGCTTTCGAACAGATGGTCGTGATTGGGGATCATCTGCTCGAGCGCGCCGCGCAGCCGCTCGCCGATCTGGGCGACATGCTCGAGGAATTCAGGCGTATCCACAACGTCCAGCACCGCCTGGCCGGCCGCCATGGCGAGCGGGTTGCCGCCATAGGTCGATCCGTGGGTGCCAATCGCCATGCCGGCGGCCGCTTTCTCGGTGGCGAGAAAGGCGCCCATCGGGAAGCCGCCGCCAATCCCCTTGGCCGAGGCCAGGATGTCGGGCTCGACGCCGTAATGCTCGTAGGCGAACAGCTTGCCGGTGCGGGCCATGCCGCACTGGACCTCGTCGAACACCAGCATGAGGTCGTTCTCGTCGGCGAGCCGGCGCAGGCCCCGGATGAAGTCGTGGCTGGCCGGGCGGATGCCGCCCTCGCCCTGGATCGGCTCGATCAGAAAGCCGGCCGTATGCTCGGTAACCGCCGCTTCGGCCGCTTCGAGATTGTCGAACTCGACCACGGTGAAGCCCGGCAGCAAAGGCGCGAAGCCGTCGCGCAGCTTTTCCTGGTCGGTGGCGCTGATCGTGCCGAGCGTGCGGCCGTGAAAGGCGTTCTTGAAGGTGATGAGGACGTTCTTCTCGGGCCGGCCGTGATGATGGTGGTAGCGGCGCGCGGTCTTGATCGCGCCCTCGACCGCCTCGGCCCCCGAATTGGTGAAGAAGACGGTGTCGGCGAAGGTCCGCTCGCACAGCCGCCGGGCATAGGCCTCGCCTTGCGGGCTGCCATAGAGGTTGGAGACGTGGATCAGCGTCGCCGCCTGGCGCTGGATCGCCTCGGTTAGATGCGGGTGGCCGTGGCCGAGCAGATTGACCGCGATGCCGCTCGCGAAATCGAGATATTGCTCGCCCGCCTCGCCATAGAGATAGACCCCTTCGCCCCGCACCGGCCGCACCGGCGAACGGGGGTAAACGGGCATGAGCGGGGTGATGGCCATGACTTCCTCGATCGGGCAAGGTGGAGCGAAAAAGGCGACCCGCGGCGGCCGCCCTCAGGTCAGGCGCTATACTGATCGGCCGGGCGGCGCGTCAATCGGAGCCTCGTTGAAGGGTCGTGCGCGCGAAACCTGGCATCTCGCTTCCTGGGAGCCTGCGCCACGTGCCCCTGCGAAGGCAGGGGTCCAGACCCGGGTTGCCGCTTCAGCGGCAGCCCGGTCATCGCACCGGCGGTGGAAGCAGGGCGCCGTAGCCCGCACGGTTCCGGACTCGCGCGATGTCTCCGAGGGCTCGATGGACGGGCTTTCGCCCGGGCTGGGCCCCTGCCTCCGCAGGGGCACCAGAAACGAAAGACCCGGCGGGGAAGAAGAAGGGAGATTCCAGCTTTCGGTGGAATGACGAGCTCAGTCGTCGTCGTAAGGGTCAGGGTAGCCGCCGCGGTCGTCATCGTCGTAGCGGTCGCCGTCGTCGTAGCGGTCGTCGTTCGGATAGTAGCCGCCCTGACCGTAGCCGCCTTGGCCATAGCCGCCCTGCCCATAACCGCCCTGGCCGTAGCCGCCTTGGCCGTACCCGACTTGGCCGTAACCGCCGGAGGGGTAGCCGCCGTAGCCGCCGTAACCGCCCTGCCCGTAGCCGCCATAACCGCCCTGCCCATAGCCGCCGTTACTGGCATAGCCGTTCCAGTCGCGGCTCTCGATGCGCAGGTGCCGGCGCAGAGTCTCGATCCGCCCCTGCAGGTTGCGGACTTCGGTATAGGACAGGCCATGGCGGCGGTGGCGATAATGGACCTGCTCGATCCAGTCGGCCTCGGCGCGCAGGCGCGACGCCTCGGACGGCGAGATCCGGCCCGAGCGGTAGGCCTGCTCGATGGCATATTGGACGCGGTCGAGCCGCCAGTCGAGCTGACTATGCTGGCCGTAGCTCGGGCGGCTATAATATTGGGCGGCCGCCGGGCTTGCCATAATGGCGGCGGAGATCAAGGCTG
>DASVRK010000205.1:0-14507 GCA_036388655.1 Allosphingosinicella sp.
CGCCCCAGAAGCTCATCTGCCCCCAGGGGAGGACATAGCCCATGAACGCGGTCGCCATCATCAGCAGGAAGATGACGAGGCCGAGCAGCCACACCATCTCGCGCGGCGCCTTGTAGGAGCCGTAATAAAGGCCGCGGAAAATGTGGATGTAGGTGACGATGAAGAAGAAGGACGCGCCGTTGGCATGGGCGTAGCGCATCAGCCAGCCCTGGTTGACGTTGCGCATGATGTGCTCGACCGAATCGAACGCCATCGCGCCGGCCGGCGCATAATGCATGGCGAGGATGATGCCGGTGACGATCTGGATGGTGAGCGCCACCCCGGCGAGCACGCCGAAATTCCAGAAATGGTTCAAGTTGCGCGGCACCGGATAGCCGGCGCCGACCGCGTTGAACACCAGCCGCGGCAGCGGCAGCCGTTGGTCGATCCAGCGCATGAAGCCGGACTTAGGCTCGTAAGGTTCTGCCCAGGGGAAGCTCATCTGTTCTTACCTCAGCCGATCTGGACGATGGTGTCGGACTTGAATGCATATTCCGGCACTTCGAGATTGGTTGGCGCCGGGCCGCGGCGGATGCGCGCGGCGGTATCGTAATGCGAGCCGTGGCAGGGGCAGAAATAGCCGCCATAATCGCCCTTATTCTCGCCCTCCGCGGCGCCCAGCGGCACGCAGCCCAAATGGGTGCAGACGCCCATGGTGATCAGCCATTGCGGCTTGCCCTCGGCGGTGCGCTCGGCGAGCGACTGCGGATCGCGCAGCTCGCCGACCGGGACCGCATTGGCCTGGCTGATCTCGGGCGGGGTCAAATGGCGGATGAACAAGGGCTGCTTGCGGAAGATGGTCTTGACCGCCTGGCCAGGCTGGATCTGGCTGACATCGACCTCGATCGAGGCGAGCGCGAGCACGTCGGCCGACGGGTTCATCTGGTTGATGAGCGGATAGAGCGTGGCGACCGCGCCGACGCCGGCGAAGCTCACCGCGGCGATGTTGATGAAGTCGCGGCGGCGGACGCCCGGTTCGGCCGCCGCCTCCGCGCCCGCGCCCGCCGGGGGCGTGCCATCACTCTGTTGCGCCGTCGCCATCATGATCCTTCAGAAGCGAAACCAGACAGGATGTGCCAAAAGCCGCCGACGGCCGGAGACGCTGGCCGGGGCGACGCTTCGCACGGGCGCCGCGGCGAGAGGGGCCGGCCTGCCGGGCCCCTTCCGTGGCGGCTTGCCGGGCCTGATAGCCGCCGAAGCCGCGCTTTGCCAACAGCGATTTTGACGGAGGCGTGACAGGGCGGCGGACTCCACGCTCAGAGGCGGCGGCGGCGAGGCTCGGCCGGCCGGCTTTGAACCGCGGGCGTCGCCGGAGGTTGAGACCGGCAGCGAAGCCAGGAGACACGGATATGGAGGACCGAAAGCAACGCCCCGAGGCCGAGGACGAGACCCGGCCGCAGCGTGGCGGCGAGGCCGCGACCACCCGGTTCGGCATGGAGGACGGCGACAATACCGACGTTCCCGCGACCGGCGGCCCGGCCGCGGACGAGGCGGGAGAGCAGGACGGCGGCGGCTAGCCCTTCTCCCGCTTGCCGGAGAAGGGCTCTGACGGCCAGCTTCCGGAGGAGCTTACCCAAGGCCGCAGCGCTGCACGGGCAGTTCTAGCAGAAAGAAAAAGACCCTCACCCTAGCCCTCTCCCGCGAGCGGGAGAGGGGGAATTCATGCCCCTGCGAAGGCAGGGGCCCAGACCGGGCGAAGCCCGCCAGCCAAGCTCTCGTAGAAATCGCGAGTCTGGGGCCGTGTGGGCTACGGCGCCAAGCTCCCACAGCCGCTGCGATGACCGGGCCGCCGCCGAAGCGGCAACCCGGACCCGGGCCCCTGCCTTCGCAGGGGCACCATGCTCTCGCTTCTGATGGGGGCCCGCCTCCGGCCCAGCTACGATGCGAGCGGAAGCGGTCACGATCGCAGGCTTGCGACCGTTCGTGCTTCCGCCCGGTTGCCCGAACCGGCGCCCGCCCCCATTCAGGGATTCGGGCCGCCAGTCCGCTGGATCAGCAATTGCCCTCGCGTCCGTCCACGCAATCCCCGACCGATTCGACGTCGTCGGCGGCTCCGCGAACCGTGCCGCAGGCTGCGAGGATGAGACTGCTCGAGATCGCAACGATGGCCAGAATCTTACGCATGATATCGTCTCCTAAGGCCTGAACGCGCAGTGCCCAAATGTCGGGATGCGAGGCGAAAGCTAGAATGTCTTGCAGGCGGGCTTGGTTCCACCTGCGTCACGACCCGGTTAGATAGAATTCTAACCTTCCAACGCTTCCCCAGGAGCGACCATGGAGCACGGCTATTCAGGAACGCCCCTCGCCAGGAAGCTGGGCGTGAGCGCCGGACAAAATGCGTGGCAGGCCGGGATGCCCGCCTCGGTTCGCAGCCGGATCGAGGCCGATATTCCCGGCTTGAGGTTCGCCGAGTCGATCGAGCCTCCGCTCGACTTTGCCCACCTGTTCACCAAGTCGCGGGCGCATCTGGAGGAGCAGCTTGTCCGGCTTCGAAGCGCGCTCGCTCCGGCCGGCATGATTTGGGTGTCCTGGCCGAAGAAGGCATCGAACGTGGCGACCGACATCACCGAAGACACGATACGCGAGGTCGCGCTGCCGCTTGGCCTGGTCGACGTCAAAGTCTGTGCGGTCGACGAGACCTGGTCGGGACTGAAGCTGGTGATCCGCCGATCCTTGCGCTGACCCCCTGATCGCGCCCGGTTACACGCCCTGATCCACGTCGTCGCTTGCGTTGAAGGAGCGCCGGACGATCTCCTCCAGCACGGGCATGTCCACGTCGGCCAGCTTGTTGACGTAAAGGCACGCCTGCGACCGTTTGTGCTTTCCGAGCTTTCCAAGCAGCGCCTCATATTCGGGAAAACCGCCGACATAGAGGACGAGGTTCGCCGAGCGCGGCGAGAAACCGACCCGGCACATGTCGCCCTCGCGCCCGCTGTCGTGGCGATAGTGGCAGGTTCCGAAGCCGACGATCGTCGGCCCCCATATCGTTGCCGGCTCGCCGGTCACGCGCTCCATCATGTCGCGCAGGACTTCGGCGTCGGCGCGGCGCCCCGGCTTTGCGACCGCCGCCATGAACTCATCGACATTCGCTTGCGTCGGCTTGGTTTTTATCTCCGCCATGGACATCCCTTCGAGTCGTTGCCGCAGCTATCGTGGTCGAAAGCGGGTATTAGGCAAATCGTCCGCACTCCCGGCCGGTTGCGCCGCATATCTCCAGGGCGCACAAGCCATTCCGCTTACCATCGGGAGAAGGTACATGGACACTGCATCCCCTGCATCGCCTCCGCGATGGTTTCGGGCAGTCGCGCTGCTGGCCGTGATCTGGAACGCGGTCGGCGTCGCCACGTATTTGAGCTCGGTCGGCCTGTTCGGCGATCCGATGGCGGGGCTCAGCGAGACCGAACGGGCGGCGGCCTCGTCGATGCCCGGCTGGATCACGGGCCTGTTCGCAACCGGCACCTTCGCCGGCCTCGCCGGCAGCGTGGGGCTCCTCCTCCGCAAGGCCTGGGCGCTGCCGGTGCTGATCGTCTCGCTGGTGGCGTTGCTGGTGCTGGAGGGGTGGGTCCTATTCTTGAGCGACGCGGTGGAGCGGTTCGGCGTCGCGGTGCCGGTCATGGTCAGCGCGGGGGCGATCCTGCTGGCATGGCTGGCGAGCCACGCGCGCCAACGAGGCTGGTTGTCGTGAGCCTGTTCTAGCGCCGGCGATCAGCGACCATGCGCCTTGCCCTTTTCGAGCCCGACCAGGCCGGCAATGTCGGCACCATCCTGCGGCTCGGCGCGTGCCTCGGCGTGCCGGTCGACGTCATCGAGCCGTGCGGGTTTCCGTGGAGCGACAAGGCGCTGAAGCGGGCCGGCATGGACTATGCCGCGATGGCGAACGTCACCCGCCATGCTGATTGGGCGGCATTCGGGGCGCGGCTGGCGGGCCGGCTGGCGCTGTTCACGACCGCCGGCGCGGTGCGGCTGCCGGAGGCGCGGTTCGAGCCCGGCGACACCTTGCTGTTCGGCTCCGAAAGCCGCGGCGCGCCGGAGGCGGTGCACGAGCGGGCGGACCTGCGGGTGCGGATCCCGCAGGCCGAGGGCACGCGCTCATTGAATTTGGCGGTGGCGGCGGGGATCGGCGTCGCCGAGGCGCTGCGGCAGACGCATTTGTGGGCCGGATGATTCGGAGGCGCAAGGAGGAGGGCAATCGGTTCGGTGCGGGAGAAGAAGGTGGGGCGCGCGAAGAGGCGCGGAGGCGCGGCGATATCCATGAGCGCTTGGCTGACGGCCCCTGCCTTCGCAGGGGCACAAGAACGCATGCGCCGCGCGCCGTGGACATCGCCGGCCACGCCGTCGTGCCGAGCATCGAAACGGTCCTCCCGGCCGGGCGAGAGCGTCGCCCGGCCTTTTCCTCAGACCACTTCGAAATTGGTATGGGAGAGCGCAAGCCCGGCATCGACCCTCGCCAACAGCACGGCCGCGCCGGAGCCGTTGCCGTCCGCGTCGAACCAGATGTTCCCATTCGCCTTGTTGTAGATGATCCGGTCGTCGGCATCCTGTGCCGCCGTCCCCGTTCGGAAGGCCCCGGCGGCCAGCGAGCCGGCCGGGCCGGCGGGGATGAAATCGTTCCAGAGAACGATCTTTTCGCTGCCGGCGTGGAAGTCGGTGATCCGGTCGACCTGTCCATCCGGGACGTAAGAGAAGGAGAATTTGTCGGTCCCCGTGCCGCCGGTCAGCACGTCCGAACCGGCGCGGCCCGACAACCAGTCCTCGCCGGCACCGCCGACGAGAACGTCTTCCCCGGCGCTCCCGCCCATATAATTGTCGAGCCCGTTACCGGTGAATTTCACGTCCCGCGACCAGGCGAAGCAATCCTCGACGTTGGCGGCCAACACATAGGTGCCGACGGCATAAACGGCGTCATGGCCGCCGCCCGCCCGCTCGACCACCGTATCCGCGCCCGCGGCGTTTACATTCATGTAAATGTCGTCGCCCGCGCCGCCGATCAGGGTGTCTTCACCACCCTTGCCGTCGAGGGCGTTGGTGCGGCCGTTACCGACGATCCGGTTCGAGAGGCCGTTGCCGTCGGCGTCGACGTCTTCGTTCCCGAACATCGTCAGGTTCTCGACGTTGAGCGGGAGATCGCCCTGCAAACGGACGTCGGTGAGGATCGTGTCGATCCCCTGGCCCGCCGCTTCGATGATGATCGTGTCCGAAGATCCCGACGTGTTCGGGATCATGTGAAGGACGTAGGTGTCGTTTCCTGCTCCTCCCTCCAGGATGTCGTTGCCGCCGTGCGCATCCTCGGCCGGAACTCCGCCGTCGAGAACGTTGTCGGCGGAGTTGCCGACGATGTGGTTGAAAAGGCTGTTCCCGGTGCCGTCGATCGCGCGCGCGCCGAGGAGCGTGAGATTCTCCACGTTCGCGGCGAGGCGGTGCGAAACCCTGCTCTCGACCGTATCCGAACCACCGTCGGCGGCCTCGCGGACGATGTCGCCCAGATCGTCCACGAGGTAGCGATCGTCGCCGTCGCCGCCGCTCATCCGATCCGCGCCGCCCCGGCCGTCGAGCCGGTTGGCGGCCGAATTGCCGACGATGAGGTTGGCCAGGCCGTTCCCGGTGCCGTCGAGCGCGCCGCCGACCAGAAGGAGCGTCTCCACGTTCGCGGTCAGCGTGTAGCTTATCGCCGCGCGGACCGTGTCCCTGCCCGCGTCGAGCGCCTCTACGACCCGGTCGCCGGCCGTCGCGAGGACATAGGTGTCGTTGCCGAGGCCGCCGTTCAGCCGGTCGAACCCGAGACCGCCGTCGAGGCGATCGTCGCCGTCGCCTCCATCGAGCGTGTCGTCGCCGCCGCGGCCGTAGATCCAGTCGTCACCCGCCTCGCCGGCCAGAATTTCGGCTTGATTGGTGCCGACCAGCCGGTCGTTCCCGTCGGTGGCCGCCGCCGCCAGCCTGGCGTTGCTCCGCTTCAAACGCATTCCATCCTCCGCCACCCGGCGGTCCGCCGAAAAATCCACGATCATTATTCCCCCCGATCGAGCGCCCTGGCGCCCGTTGCGGCAGGAATAGCGGCTATCGCCCTCAAGACAAGCAAGTTCTTGCCGGCGCGGACGGAAGGAATTGCCGGCCTGATTCTAGAGGACCCGGATTCTCGGCGGCGCCCCTCCCCGGCAAAGGCCGGGGAGGAATCGGCGGTGCTCTCCTTACCTGCGTCGCGCGGGCGATTGCTTTCGCGGCTTCGCCGGCGCTACCTCGTGGCGAGGAGGGCCAGGCCGTGCGGACACTCACCAACATCCTCGGTGCTGCCGCGCTGCTCTGCGCCATGGCGCCGGCCGCCGCGCCGGCGGCTCAGCCATTGCCCCAAAATCCCGCCTCCGCCGAGGCATCGATCGACGGCCTCTGGCGCGGCGAGGTCGGCGGCCGGACGGTGCTGGCCTGCTTCAACGCGACGATCGGCTCCTTCTACGCGCCGGCCGACCGGAAGCTCATCATGCTGTGGGCCGAACAGCCGCTGCGCTGGGCGGAAAAGGACGAACGCGATCCCGCCAATCCACGCTGGAACCTGCGCTTGCAGGGCAATGACCGCCTCGCCGGGGAGCGGGCCG
Source organism: Allosphingosinicella sp. (assembly GCA_036388655.1). Lineage (GTDB taxonomy): Bacteria > Pseudomonadota > Alphaproteobacteria > Sphingomonadales > Sphingomonadaceae > Allosphingosinicella. The sequence continues at coordinate 6,627 of DASVRK010000205.1, forward strand.
CCGGCCGCGACGCGCAGGCGCTGACGCTTGCCCGGCTGCCCGCCCCCGCTGCGGAAGATGCCGATAGCGATGCCACAGGTCCGTGCAGGAGCCTCGCTTATCATCGCGAACGGTTGGAGCCGCTCGCGGTGCGGGAGCGGCCGGCGAGGCTCGGCACCGCCGGCTATGTCGAGATCGTCGCCGCGCCCGCTTCCTATCCGGACGCGGTCCGCTACCAAAGCTTCCGAGTTCCGGGGGACGCGCCCGGCACCGCCGCGGTCAACGCCCTGCTCGCCCGCATGATCGATCTTCGCGGGCCGGGGGAAAGCGAATGGAGCCTGTGCCTTGCCGCCGCGGGCAATAGCGGCGGCGACTTCCACGCCGGGCTGGCGCCGGTCCGCATCGGCCGCCGCTTCGTCGCCGCCGAGGAGGAGCGCGAGGCAAGCTGCGGCGGCGCCCACCCTTCTTCCGGCAGCTACCCCCGCCTGTTCGACCTCGTCGAAGGCCGAGAGGTGGCGATGCGAGACTGGCTCAATCCGCGCGCGCTCGACGGCGAGCTGCTGGACGAACGAAGCGAGCCGAACCCCGATGCCGAGCCGAACGTGCTTCCGCTGTCGGCTGCGCTCCGCCGCGTCCTCGTCAGCAAGGCCGGAAAGCCCGAGCCCGAGTGCGCCGGCACGGTCGACGAGGAGACTTACTGGACAGTCGGCGTCGGCCGCGATGCCCTCCTCTTCTACCCCCATCTAGCCCGCGCGGTGCGTGCCTGCGGGGAGGAAATCGCCCTTCCCTTCACGGCGATGGCGCCGTTCCTCAGCGCAGAGGGGAAGACGGCGCTCGCCCGCCTCCGCGCCGATCCCGCCGTTTTCGCCCAGCCTTAGCGCATTGCTTGCATCGCCCGCCGCCGTGCGGCAATCGGCCACTTCATGATCGAGATGGACGAACAGCAGCAGGCGGCGCGCGCCTGGTTCGAAAGCTTGCGTGAGCGGATTTGCGCGGAATTCGAAGCGATCGAGCGCGAGGCGGGGAGCGCCGCGGCGTTCGAATATCTGCCCTGGGACCGGCTCGACCCGGACGGTTCGCCCGGCGGCGGCGGGGTGCGCGGGCTGATGAAGGGCCAGGTGTTCGAGAAGGTCGGCGTCAACGTTTCGACGGTGGGCGGCCGGTTCAGCCCGGAATTCGCGCGCACCATCCACGGCGCCGAGGAGGATCCCAGCTTCTTCGCGACCGGCATCAGCCTGGTCGCCCATATGGCCAACCCGCACGTGCCGGCGGTGCACATGAACACCCGCTTCCTGGTCACCACCAAGAGCTGGTTCGGCGGCGGCGCCGACCTTAATCCGCCGCTCCCTTACGAGGAAGACACCGCCGATTTCCACGCCCGGCTGCGCGCCGCCTGCGCCGCCCACGACCCGACTTACTATCCGCGCTTCTCGAAATGGGCCGAGGATTATTTCTTCATCCCGCACCGCGGGGTGAGCCGCGGGGTGGGCGGCATATTCTACGATCATCTCGAATGCGCTGAGCGCGGCCAGGGCGCGGGCTTCGATGAGCATTTCGCCTTCACCCGCGACGTCGGCGAGGCGTTCCTCGACATCTTCCCGCGCATCGTCCGGCGGCGGATGAACACGCCTTTTTCGGCCGAGGACAAGGCGCGGCAGCTCGAATGGCGCGGCCGCTATGCCGAGTTCAACCTGATCTACGACCGCGGCACCCTGTTCGGCCTCAGGACCGGCGGCAATGTCGACGCGATCCTGATGAGCCTGCCCCCGCTCGCCACCTGGGGGTGAGGCGCGGCTAGTGCATTGAAGGGTAAGTTGTCCCTGTTGCCGTTCGGGCTGAGCCTTTCGTCTTTCGCCTCGGAACAAGAAGAAAGCCCCGACCCGCGCGATGCCTGAGCGCGCTCGGCTGGCGGCCCCTGCCTTCGCGGGGGCACAGGAACGGCAAACCCCAGGTGCCCCTGCGAAGGCAGGGGCCCAGACCCGGGTTGCCGCTTCAGCGGCAGTCCGGTTATCGCAACGGCCGTGGGAGCTCGGCGCCGCAGCCCGCAGGGTTCCCTTCGACAGGGCTCAGGGCGAACGGATGATGGTGATTCCATTCGACCTTCAACGCTCTAAGCGCTGCTCAGGCGGCTTCGGGGCGCTCCGGAACCAGGATCAGCGTGCGTCCCTCGACCCGCCAGGAGGCGAGCTTCGAGAGGAAGTTCATGCCGAGCACGTCGAGATCGCCGAGCGCGGGCGTGATCACGATCTTGAGGTCGCTGGCGACGATGTCGCCGACCCGGAGCTCCCGGACGCTGCCGGTGCGGGCGCGGGCGAGTCCGTTGGCGGTCTTGAGCACGACCGGCACGAGCGTAGCGTCGTGGGCGATGCCGCTGGCCCGCGCCGTCTGCTCGGAAATGGCGGTGATGGTGGCGCCGCTGTCGATCATCATCCTATGCTTGGTGTCGTTGAGGGTGGCGTTGGCCCAGAAATGGCCGTCCGGCGCCATCGGCACCCTTACCGCGCCGCCGACCACCTCTTGCCGGTCGAGGCCGAGCCGGTCGGCCAGCGGCGCGAGCATTGGCTCATAGGGCGCGTGCTGCAGGAGCAGGAACAGGCACAGAGCGAGCAGCCCGAAGGAGAGGCCGAAACGCACGATCCGGCCGATCACCGGCACCCGCTGGAGCAGGATCAGCAGCAGCGCCGCTCCGCCTGCGTAGAGGGCGAGCTGCTGCCAGTCGGAGCTGATGTCGGTCGGCATGGCTGGCTGATTAACCCCTCACGTGCCCGCCTGCCTTCGCAGGGGCACCAGGAACGGCCAACCCCAAGCCTGCACCTGGAAGCTATTGCGTGCAGGCTGCCGGGCGGGTGCCGGCGGGCTGGCCGAGGCGCGGCGCCGGGCAGGCGGGAGCGGGAGCCAGACGCTGCGGCATGGCCGCGCGCAGCGGCTGGGTCGCCGGCATCCAAGCCGGCCGTTTCGGCGTCTGCGCCTCGGCGCCGAACGCGTCGTAAATGGCGCGGGCGGCGGTGGCGATCACGGCCGGCCGGTTCGATCCGCCGCGGGCGAAGAAGGCGACCGCGATGCGCTGGCCGGTGGGCGTCGTCAGGAAGCCGACGTCGCCGGTATAATTGTTCAGCGTGCCGGTCTTGTTCTCGACCCGCGCGCCGGCCGGGAGAATGCCGCGGATGCGGTTCGAGCCGGTCTTGCAGCGCCGCATCATGTCGAGCAGCAGCACGCGGCTGTCGGCCTTGAGCGCGACGCCCGCGTCGATCACCCGCAGCAGGCCGAGCATCGCCGCCGGCGTGCTCGAATCGCGCAGGTCGCTGAGGTCGCGGCGGTCGCCGAGCAGCTGGGCGATGGTGCGGTCGACGCGGATGCCGCTGAGATTGTGGGCGCGCAGCCAGCGGTCGATCGAGGCCGGCCCGCCGAGCGTCGCCATCAGGAGGTCGGTCGCGCGATTGTCGCTGCGCGTGATCATCGCGTCCATCAGCCGGCCCGCGCTCGCGCCCGCGACGGTGTCGTCGAGGCTGCGCCGGCCGGCGTCGACCTCGGCCAGGTAAGCGGCCGCGACCGCGACCTTCATCGTGCTCGCCATCGGGAACGGCCGGTCGCCGTTGAAGCTGATCGTCGCCCCGGTCGCGAGGTCGAGCGCGGCAATGCCATATTCGCCGGGATTTTCGATGGCCAGCGCCGCGAGCCGCTGCTCGAGCGAGCGCAGGGTCGGCGAGACTTCGGCGAGGGCCGGCTGGGCGGCAAAGGCGAGGAGCCAGGCAAGCAAAGCAACCAAACGCATCGTAAGCACCCCCCAAATCGGGCCCGCGGCGCCCCACCCGCTGGGTCGCCCGGCCGCTGACTCGCAGGATAGGGCTTTCCGCCGCGGATAATACTAACCCGTTTGACTATAGGGACTCGTTCGTCGCTCTTCGCGCCCGCTCCGCCGCAGGAGGTCCCGAATCGAGGCCCTGCCCGTCATTCCAGCGAAAGCTGGAATCTCACTTTTCTTGGCTCGGCTGTCGAAGGAAAAAAGGGAGATCCCAGCTTTGCTGGGATAACGATCGTGCGGGTGGCGGCAGCAACCGCTTGACTTTCGCCCTGGCCTCCCTCATTTCGACTTATATCGAAGCGAGGTCGCGAATGGACTCACCCTCTGCAGTCTCAGCACTCGGCGCGCTCGCGCAGGAGCATCGGCTCGCTTTGTTCCGGCTGCTCGTCCGGGCCGGCGGCGAGGGCATGGCAGCGGGCGCGATCGCGGAAGCCTTGGCGGTCCCGAATTCTTCGCTCTCCTTCCACCTCGCGCAGCTCCACAAAGCCGGGCTGGTGCGCCAGGAAAGGCGGCACCGCTCGATCATCTACCGCGCCGACTATGCGGTGATGAACGACCTCGTCGGCTATCTCATGGAGAATTGCTGCGCCGGAGCCGATTGCGGCGCCGCCCCGGAGTGCGGCGCCGGCACCGGTCCAGCCCAGCTCGAAAGGACAGACATATGAAGCGCCTGCACGTTCACGTCGGGGTCGAGAATCTCGACCGCTCCGTCTCCTTCTACTCGACCTTGTTCGGCGCCGGCCCCAGCGTCCTCAAGGGCGATTATGCCAAATGGATGCTCGACGATCCGCGGGTGAATTTCGCCATCTCCGCCGGCAACCATGCCGCCAAAGGCGTCGAGCATCTCGGCATCCAGGCCGAAAGCGAGGACGAGCTCGCCGAAGTCTATGGCCGCCTCAAGGCCGCCGACCGGCCAATGCTGGAGGAAGGCGCAACCACCTGCTGCTACGCCCGATCGGAGAAGAGCTGGATCGCCGATCCCGACGGGGTCGTCTGGGAGGCCTTCCTCACCAACGGCGAAGCGACCGTCTACGGCGACAGCCCCGCGCTCGCGGCGCTGGCGGAGAAGGATGCGGAAACATCAGGCTGCTGCGACGCGGCCACGCCGCAGGGCGTCTGCTGCGAACCCAAGCCGCAGCTTGCCGCCGACGCCCCCTGCTGCGGCTGATGGCGGCCCAGCCTGACGCGGCGACGCTGACGGACGCGGCCCCGCCGCGTCCGGGCATGACGCGGTTCGAGCGCTATCTGTCGATCTGGGTCGCGCTCTGCATCGCCGCCGGCATCGCCCTCGGCGCCGCCGCGCCCGGCCTGTTCGCGCTGATCGCGTCAGCCGAGCTCGCCCGCGTCAACCTGCCGGTGGCGTTGCTGGTCTGGCTGATGATCGTGCCGATGCTGCTCAAGATCGACTTCGCCGCGCTCGGGCAGGTGCGCCAACATATGCGGGGCGTCGGCGTCACCTTGTTCATCAACTGGGCGGTGAAGCCCTTCTCGATGGCGTTGCTCGGCGCGATCTTCGTCGGCTGGCTGTTCCGGCCCCTGCTCCCGGCCGACCAGATCGACAGCTACATTGCCGGGCTGATCCTGCTCGCCGCGGCGCCGTGCACCGCGATGGTGTTCGTCTGGTCGAACCTGTGCGAGGGCGAGCCGCATTATACGCTCAGCCAGGTCGCGCTGAACGACGTCATCATGCTGTTCGCCTTCGCGCCGCTGGTCGGGCTGCTGCTCGGCGTCGCCTCGATCGCGGTGCCGTGGGACACGTTGCTGCTGTCGGTGCTGCTCTACATCCTGGTGCCGGTGGTCGTCGCCCAGCTGATCCGGCGCCGGCGCCTCGCCGTCGGCGGCCAGCCGGCGCTCGACGCCTTGCTCCGCCGCCTCGGCCCGGTGTCGCTGGCCGCTTTGCTCACCACGTTGGTGCTGCTGTTCGGCTTCCAGGGCGAAGCGATCCTCGCGCAGCCGCTGGTCATCGCCCTGCTCGCCGTGCCGATCCTCATCCAGGTCTATTTCAACGCCGGCCTCGCTTATTGGCTGAGCCGCCGCTTCGGCGTGGCCTGGTGCGTGGCGGCGCCGGCCGCCTTGATCGGCGCCAGCAACTTCTTCGAGCTCGCCGTCGCCGCCGCGATCAGCCTGTTCGGCCTCAAGTCCGGCGCGGCCCTGGCCACGGTCGTCGGCGTATTGGTGGAGGTGCCGGTGATGTTGTCGGTGGTGGCAATCGTCAAGCGCACGCGAGGCTGGTACGAACGCGCCGATGCGGTGTCGTGAGGTTCACGCCCTTGTTGCGGAGTGCATGCGGGTGAGCGAGAAGCCCCTCCACCACCCGGCTTTGCCGGGCGGTCCCCCTCCCCCAGGCGAGCTGGGGGAGGATTGAGATGCCGCTGACGGAGGTTCCCCCTGGCCATGTCGGCGCGGTCGTCACTTATCTCGAGATGACGGTCCGCCCCCTGCCCCGGCCGATTCCCGCCTCGCCGCTCAGGCTGGCGGCGTGGCGGCCGCTTGTCCTCGGCAAATATCGCGCGCTGTTCAGGCGTGTCGGGGCGCCGTGGCTGTGGTTTTCAAGGCTCGCAATGGACGATGCGGCGCTCGCCGAGCGCACCGGCGAGGTCTGGGCGGTCGAGGATGCGGACGGAAACGAGGTCGGCATCGTCGAGCTCGATTTCCGCGCGCCCGGCGAATGCCTGATCGCGTTTCTCGGGCTGGTCCCGGAGCTTGCCGGCAAAGGCCATGGCTCGTGGCTGTTCGGCGAGGTGCTGGCGCTGGCCTGGCGCCCCGGCGTCGAGCGGGTGCATGTCCATACCTGCACGCTCGATCATCCGGCGGCGCTGAAGGCGTATCTGAAGGCCGGCTTCACCGCCTATCAGCGCGCCTTCGAAAGCTTTGCCGATCCGCGGCTGCTCGGGCTGCTGCCGCGGGGCGCGGCGCCTCAGATCCCGCTGGTCGGCCCCGACGCCTCCGCCAGCCGCCGGTAGAGCGAAGCGAGCAGGACCATCAGCACCGTATAGAAGGCGGCGCCGAGCGCGGTGCTGAAGATCAGCAGCAGCATCTCGCCCAGCCCCTCGGCCCCCGCGGCGCGGCCGATCAGCAGGAAAATGGAGCCGAGCACGTAGACGCCGGCGAGGCTCAGCACGAAATAAGCGAGGATCAGCACCAGCAGCAAAGCGAGGATCGCCCAACCATTGCCCTTGGTGACCGCGACGCTGCGCCGCAGAGCATCGACCGGGTTGCGGAGCCTCTCCGCCACGATCGCCGGCCCCGCCACCGCCAGCCGGGCCATCAGATAGAGGCCGGGGACGATGAACAGGACCAGCCCGACGAAGATGACCAGGCCGGAGAGGAAGGAGGTCAGGAAATAGACCGGCAGCAGCAAAGCCGCCGCCTTGATCGCGCCGCCGACGGTCGGATCGTCCCGGTCCAAAGTGAGGATGAAGAGGGCGAGATTGCCAATGAGGCCGATCAAATTGACCAGCAGCAGCAGCGGCCAGTTCGCGCGCATATGCTGCATCAGCATCTCCAGCGTCGGACCGTCGCGGCCGCCGGTCGGCTCGGGAACGAAATAGCCGAACGCCAGCGTCGGCAGGAACAGGAACACCCCCGCCACCGCCGCCACCAGCGACGCGTTGGCGGCCAGCATCTGCCTTGTGTCGTCCCAGACCGCGCTCATCGAAAACTTCATGCCTTGGTCCCCTTCGCCGGGAAACGCGCTTCCCGCCCCGCTCCGCGGAGCCGCCATAGCCGCGCCCGGGCGAGGCTATCAAGCGAGCCCTAACGGCGGGGCGGCGTTCTGAGTGCCCCTGCGAAGGCAGGGGCCGCCAGCCAAGCTCTCGTGGACATCGCCCAAGCCCGGAACCGTGCGAGCTACCGCGCCAGGCTTCCACAGCCGCTGCGATGACCAGGCTGCCGCTGAAGCGGCAACCCGGGGCTGGGCCCCTGCCTTCGCAGGGGCATTTGGCGCAGGCTTGGGGTTTGCCGTTCTTGTGCCCCTGCGAAGGCAGGGGCCCAGCCCGGCCCCTGCGAAGGCAGGGGCCGCCAGCCAAGCTCTCGTGGATATCGCGTAGCCCGGAACCGTGCGTGCTACGGCGCCAGGCTTCCACAGCCGCTGCGATGAC
>DASVRK010000206.1:0-9658 GCA_036388655.1 Allosphingosinicella sp.
CTCGAGGACCAGGCGGGCGCCGTTGTTGTCGGTCTCGAGGGCGTTCAGGATTGCCGGGAGGTTGCCATCGAACGACACGTCGACGACGGCGCCGATGATCTGGCTGATGCGGCCGGTGTAGTTGGTGGTGGGGGCGGTTGCCATTGCTGTATTCCCTGCCTTCTTTCCTTGTGTCCCCGCGAAGGCGGGGACCCAGACTGGGCTCCTGCCTTCGCAGGAGCACAAAAACGTTTAGAGCGCCTCGGCGCCCGAGATGATTTCAACCAGTTCGGTGGTGATCGCCGCCTGCCGCGTCCGGTTATACTGGATCGAGAGGCGGTTGATCATGTCGCCGGCGTTGCGCGTCGCATTGTCCATCGCGGTCATGCGGCTGCCCTGCTCGGACGCGGCGTTTTCGAGCATCGCGCGGAAGATCTGGACGGCGACGTTGCGCGGCAGGAGCGCGGCGAGGATTTCCTCCTCCTCGGGCTCATATTCCACGGCGGCGCTGGCGCCGGCCTGGTCGCCCGCCGAACCGGCGACGGCCACCGGAACCGGGATGATCTGGAGCGCCATCGGCTCCTGCACCAGCGCCGACTGGAAGCGGGCGTAGAACAGGTGGGCGACATCGAAGCGGCCGTTGGCGAACATCTCGGTGATCTCGGCGGCGATCGCGGCGGCGTCGCCGAAGCTCACCTGCTTGATCGCGCTGGTGTCATATTGATGGATGATCTGCTTCGGGAACAGCCGGCCGATCACAGCGCGTCCCTTGCGCCCGACCAGATAGAAATAGACCGTCTTGCCCTGGCGGGTGAGGTCGTCGGCCTTCTTACGGGCGGCGCGCACGATGTTGGAGTTGAACGCGCCGGCAAGGCCGCGGTCCGACGTGCAGACGACCAGCAGGTGCGTCTGGTCGCTGCCGGTGCCGGCGAGCAGCTTCGGGCTCTCGGGGCCGACCGTGACCCGGCTGGCGAGGCTCGCCATCACCGCCACCAGGCGCTCGGCATAGGGACGCCCGGCCTCGGCCGCCTGCTGGGCGCGCCTGAGCTTGGCGGCGGCCACCATCTTCATCGCCTTGGTGATCTTCTGGGTCGACTTGACCGAGGCGATCCGTCCCTTGAGTGCCTTGAGAGAGGCCATTTAGCTTTCCTCTTGTGCTCCCGCGGAGGCGGGAGCCCAGTCTGGGTTCCTGCCTTCGCAGGAACACATGTGCTTATCCAAATGCCTTCGCGAAATCGCCGACGATGGTCTTGAGCTGCCCGGTCGTCTCGTCGTCGAGCGCCTTGGTGTCGCGGATCTTGGCCAGCACCTGCGGGTGATCGCTGCGCACGTGGCTGAGCAAAGCGCTCTCGAACCGCACGACCTCCTTGGTCGGGATGGTGTCGATGAACCCGTTGACGCCGGCGAAGATCGAGACGACCTGCTCTTCCATCGGCATCGGCTGGAATTGCGGCTGCTTCAACAGCTCGGTGAGCCGCGCGCCGCGGTTGAGGAGGCGCTGGGTCGAGGCGTCGAGGTCGGAGCCGAACTGGGCGAAGGCCGCCATCTCGCGATACTGGGCGAGCTCGAGCTTGATCGAGCCGGCGACCTTCTTCATCGCCTTGGTCTGGGCGGCGGAGCCGACTCGCGACACCGAGAGGCCGACGTTGATGGCCGGGCGGATGCCCTGGTAGAACAGCTCGGTCTCCAGGAAGATCTGGCCGTCGGTGATCGAGATGACGTTGGTCGGGATGTAGGCCGAAACGTCGCCCGCCTGGGTCTCGATGATCGGAAGCGCGGTCAGCGAGCCGGAGCCGTTGGCCTCGTTCATCTTGGCCGCGCGCTCGAGAAGCCTCGAGTGGAGGTAGAAGACGTCGCCCGGATAGGCCTCGCGGCCCGGCGGGCGGCGAAGCAGAAGCGACATCTGGCGATAGGCCACGGCCTGCTTGGAAAGGTCGTCGTAGACGATGACGGCATGCATTCCGTTGTCGCGGAAATATTCGCCCATCGTGCAGCCGGTGTAGGGCGCCAGGAACTGGAGCGGGGCGGGTTCGGAGGCGGTGGCGGCGACGACGATGCTGTACTCCATTGCGCCATTCTCTTCGAGCGCGCGGACGATCTGAGCGACCGTGGAGCGCTTCTGGCCGATGGCGACGTAGATGCAGTAAAGCTTCTGGCTCTCATCCTCGCCGGCATTGGCGGTGCGCTGGTTGATGAAGGTATCGAGCGCGACGGCGGACTTGCCGGTCTGGCGGTCGCCGATGATCAGCTCGCGCTGGCCGCGGCCGACGGGCACCAGCGCGTCGAGCGCCTTGAGGCCGGTCTGCACCGGCTCGTGCACCGACTTCCGGGGAATGATGCCCGGCGCCTTGGTCTCGACCCGGCGGCGCTCGGTCGTCTCAATCGGGCCCTTGCCGTCGATCGGGTTGCCGAGACCGTCCACGACGCGGCCGAGCAGGCCCTTGCCAACGGGGACGTCGACGATGGTGCCGGTGCGGCTGACCGTGTCGCCTTCCTTGATGGCGCTGTCATTGCCGAAGATCACGGCGCCGACATTGTCCGCCTCGAGATTGAGGGCCATGCCCTGGATGCCGTTCGGGAAGGCGATCATCTCGCCGGCCTGGACATTGTCGAGGCCGTGGATGCGGGCGATGCCGTCGCCGACCGACAGCACGGTGCCGACTTCGCTGACCTGCGCTTCGGTGCCGAAGCTGGCAATCTGGTCGCGAATGACCTTCGAAATTTCTGCGGCGCGGATGTCCATGATTAGCCTTTCATCGCCATGGCGAGATTGTTCAATTTGGTGCGGATGGAGCCGTCGATCATCTGCGAGCCGACCTTGACGACGAGCCCGCCCAAGATGGTGGGATCGACCGTGAGATCAACCGCGACATCGCGGCCGAGACGAGATTTCAGGTTGCTTTTCAACGCCGTGACCTGCTCGCCGTCGAGCGCGTGGGCGGAGGTGACTTCGGCGGTGATCTCGCCGCGGTGATTGGCGGCCAGCATGTTGAAGGCGCGGATCACCTGCGGCAGCTGTCCCAGCCGGCGGTTGCGGGCGAGCACGCCGAGGAAATTGGTGGTGAGCGGGTCGATGCCCATCGAGCCGGCGGCGGCAAGGATGGCGCGGGTCGCCTCGTCGCGGCCGATCAGCGGGCTGGCGGTCAGCTCCTTGAGCTCCGGCGACTGGGCGAGCGCGGCGCGCAACGCGGCGAGGCTCTCGGCGACCGCGTCCAGACGCTTGTGATCGCGGGCCAATTCGAACAAGGCGGTCGCGTAGCGGCCTGCCAGACTTGCCTGTATGCCGCCGGAATGCTCCACGCGCGCTCATGCCTCCAAGTGGGTTCACCCATGCGAAGAGACTGGCGCAATGAGCGCCCCCGCCGGGTCGCGCGGCCCTTAGCAGGGGCAAAAGAGGGATGCAAGGCGAGCCGCGGCGACAGCGGTCGGCGACTTCCCGTCAGCCTGCGGGGTCGACTTCCGGCGCGTTCTCGACACACCAGCGGGCGGCGGCATTGCGCTCGGCGGGCGGGGTTTGCAGGCGGAAATTGGTCTCGCCCGCCGTGAACTGCCGGACCTCCTCCTCCGCCATCGTCTGGAGCAGCAGGGCGCGCCACTGGCCCGCCGCCTGCTCCATCGCCGGCGCATCGAAGCCGGTGGCGGCGTCCGCCGCGCCGGCGGCGATCATCAGATAGAGGTAACAGGCCGAGCCGTTTGACGTGGCATCCGCAGCCGGAAAGTCGGGCGGGAAGGTGCCCCCGGCGGGCGCCGCGGCGCTCGAATTGGCCGGAGCCGCCGCCGTGATCGGCGCTCCGCCATTGCCATCTCCGTCGGCCGCCGCGCGACCGCAGCCGCTGAGCGCGAGCAAGGCGGCGAGGATGACGATTCGCATAGGATATCCGATCCTCAATCGCCGCAGCCGGTCAGCGCCTTGGGAGCGCCCGGATAGCAGACATACCAGACGTCGGTCGCGCCCACCTTGAAGTCCTCGGGAACCCACTTGCCGCCCTTGAAGCGGAGCAGCGCATCGATCCTGAGGCCGTCGGTGAATTCGAGCTGGTCCGCCGGCAGCACCGAGGCCGGATCGATCCGCCCGCCGCCGGGCCGCTGCGGCTGCGCCAGGACCAGCGCCCAGCCGTCCTTCACCTCCAGCCGTTCGACGACGAACTCGACCGGCCCGCGCATCGCTTTGACCACGCCGGGGCGAAGCGCGTCGAGGATCGCGCGCCGCTGGGCGCTGCCCTCGGCAGCCGCCGCCGTGGCGCTCACCTCCGGCGCGTAAGCTGCGGCGGCGGCCAAGGGCGCAATGGCAAGCAATGCGGCCGCGAGAAGCGGCTTCGGAAAGGAATTGATCATGCGGCTGCCCCCTGTTTCGCCTCCGTCCGGAGGAGGCGCGCCGCGTCAGGGACGCTGGAATCCGACTCGTGTCAAGGCGCGGCGCCTGTCGATCCCGGGCGACACCGGGCTGCGCCGTGGACTGGAGTTTTGATCGCAAGCGGCGGGACGCGCGCGCCAATGCAATCGGGCATCGAGGCTGCGAAAGGAGCCCGCCATGACATATCGCATCGAGGGTTTGCCGGAGAACCCGCTTCCGGACTTGCCCGAGCTGTCCGAGGCCGCCACCATCCACCCCCGCAACTCCGCGCACGGCTGCTTGGCCGCGCGGGTGGAGCGACACTGATGGCGAGCGTCATGATGAGGGCAGAGGCCGGAACGATCGACGAGGACTGGGCCTGGGCCCGGGCCTTCGCCCGCGACCGGACGGCGGACGGGCTGTTCGTGATGGGGGTGCTGACCACCGGCATCTACTGCCGCCCGTCCTGCGCGGCCCGGCACCCGCGCCGTGAGAATGTGCGCTTCTTCGCTTGCGGGGCGGACGCGGCGGCGACCGGGCTGCGCGCCTGCCTGCGCTGCAAGCCCGACGACGTCACCCGCGAGGCGGCGGCGCTGGAGCGCGCCTATCGCCTGCTCGAAGCGGCGGAGGAGCCGCCCGCGCTCGCCGCCCTCGCCGCCGCGGCCGGCTATTCGCCGCATCATTTCCACCGGCTGTTCAAGCGCGCGACCGGCGTCACCCCCGCCCAATATGCGCGCGGGCGCCGGGCGGGGGAGATGGCGCGCAGCCTGGCGAAGGAGGAGCGGGTGACGGATGCGATCTACGCGGCGGGTTATTCCGGCCCGGGCCGCTTCTATGCGGACGCCGGTGCCCGGCTCGGCATGACCCCGTCCGCCTGGCGCGACGGCGGGCGCGGCGAGACGATCCGCTGGACGACCGCCCAGACCGATCTCGGCGCGATGCTGGTAGCGGCGACCGCCAAGGGCATTTGCCGGCTGTCGTTCGATGAAGGCGAGGCCGAGCTGCGGCGCCGCTTCCCCAATGCGAGGATCGAGCCCGGCGGCAGCGAGATGGCCGAGCTCGCCGAGCGGGCGGTGGCCGCGGTGAACGCGCCGGAGCGGCCGCACGACCTGCCGCTCGACGTCCGCGGCACCGCCTTCCAGGAGGCGGTGTGGCGCGAGCTCTCCCGCATTCCGCCCGGCGAGAGCCTGAGCTATGCGGCGCTGGCGGCGAGGGCGGGGAAGCCCGGCGCGGCGCGCGCGGCGGGCTCGGCTTGCGGTGCCAATAGCGTCGCCGTGCTGATCCCCTGTCACCGCGCGCGGCGGGGGGATGGCTCGCTCGGCGGCTTCGCCTACGGCCTCGACAGGAAGACGGCTTTGCTCAAGCGGGAGCGTGGGCTCAAGCGGGAGCGTGGGCTCGAGCGGGAGCGCGGCTGACACCGGTCAGGTGCCGGCGGCTTTCTCCTTGGCCGGCGCTTCGCCCGCCTTGAGCGCGCCGTCGATATTGCCGGTGTCGATCTGCTCGATCATCGCGGCCGCCAGCTTGCCCGCTTCGGTGGCGTGCGGGTTGAAGGCGATCGGCGCCAAAGCGACGCGCGCTTCCCGGGCCTTGCGGTCGACCAGGAACTGATAGGCCGCCATGAAGCGCAGGTCGTTGTCCTGCGGAGCCAGCGCATAGGCCTGGTTGAGCCCCACGACCGCATTGGCGGTGGGCTTCACGCCTTGCGCGCCGAAGCTGCTGTAGAAGAGTATCAGCGGCTCGGGATCGTCCGGATCGGCCCGGTTGGCCGCCGCCAGCCAGCGCCGGACCTCCTTCCAGGTGGCCGCGTCGGTCGCCTTTTTGTCCTCGGCCACCGCCATTTTCACGCGGCCCTTGTAGATGAGGGCCTCGATCGATTTCGGGTCCACCGCCAGAGCGCGATCGGCGGCGGCCTCGGCCTCCGCATAATAGCCGGCGTCATATTCCGTCTCCGCCAGCCAGGTCTGCACGGCGGGATCGTTCGGAAAAGGCGCGGCCGCGCGACGCGCCTCCGGCACCAGCGCCTTCGCCTGCTTGAGGTTGACCCCGCGGCGCGAGACGATGCGGACGTCCATCATCGCCGCCTCGCCGGGGCTGAGCGAACGGATCGCGATCTTTCCGATCATCGAATCGTCGGCATTGACCCGGGTGTAGGGGAGGCGCTGCCGTTTGACGTAGCCGTCGAGCTCGCCCGACAGCTTGCCGAGGTCTCCGAAGGCGGCGGTCGCCGCTTCGACCCCGCCTTTGCCGCTGTTCAGCGCGGTCAAATAGTTGGCGAGCTGGCCCTTTCGGCTCGGTTCGAAGGTAAGGAAATGGGTCAGTACCCAGCCTCGTCCGTAAAGCGCCTCCCGCTGGTGCGAGTTCATCCTCGACGGCAATTGCCCCATCATCTTGTCGAGCGGCAGCGGATCGCCCGCGAACAGCGAATAAGCGCGATGCTCGGCCGGCACGCCGAGGCCGACCGAGCCGTCTTCCTCGAACCTGGCGGTCGCGTTGAACTCGGCGAAGCCCTCGCTGAACCAGGCGGGATAGGCGGCCGCGTGGTTCTGGTAGAGGAAGTGGTGGGCATATTCGTGGAGGAGGACGGTCTCGGCGCGCAGGAAAGAGGCATCGCTACTCAGCCGGCGCGGGATGAAGGCGACCGACCCTCCGGCGCGCGGGATGTAGAAGCCGATGATGAAATTGTCGTTGCCGGGTGCCAGCCGCTGGACCGCCTTCAGATTGCCGACCGCATAGACGGTCAGCCTGCTGGCCGGTCCCATATCTGTGTCGGGAACGCCGTACATCAACCGCATCGCGGCGTCGTAGCGTTCGAGCCGGGTGGCGAATTTCCGGAGCGCCGCCTCGCTATCCTCGGAATAGATGACGAAGTGATCGCTGCTCGCCTCGCGCCAGGCTGCGCCCGCGGGGACGGCCGCGAACAGGGCGATCATGGCCAGCAGGAGCCGACAGAGCATCGCTTCCTCCCTCAACTTTCGTCGCGGCGACGGCATGATATTCCACAGTATTTTCAGATGTTCAACAAGCCTCCCCGCGGATGTCGCCCCGGGTGCGGAGCCAGGGCCGTCCGGAACGTTTTCTGCCACCGGTCATTGGCGGAAAAAGGGAGAGATCGGATGGACGACAAGGACCGCAGGCCGGCGACCGACCCGCCGGCGCGGGGCAGCAAGATAGTCTGGATCATCGGCGCGATCCTGCTGCTGCTCGTACTGTTCCTGGGCATACGCGGCTGCGACTATGCCAGCCGCGAGACCAATTATCAGGAAAGCGCCAACGGAACGGTGGATGCTCCCGACGTCTAGCGGCGCGCGCCCGGCTAGAGGAAGCTGTAGGGATCGACATCCACCGCGACGCGGACGCCGCGCGGCCAGTCGAGCGCGCCCAGCCAGTCGCGGATCACCTCCTGCACGTCGAGCGATCGCGCCGCGTGGACGAGCAGGCGCTGGCGGTGGCGGCCGCGCAGCATCGCCAGCGGGGCCGGGGCCGGGCCGAACACCGCCATATTCTCTACCTTGGGGGCGGTGCGGCCGATCAGCCGCGCGGTCTCGGTCGCTTCGCCGAGATCCTCGGCCGAGACGATGATGCCCGCGAGGCGCCCGAAGGGCGGCATCGCCGCCTCCCGCCGGGCCTGCGTCTCGGCCGCATAAAATCCTTCGGCATCGCCGCCGACCAGCGCGCTGATCACCGGCGCGCCGGGCTCATGGGTCTGGACCAGGACCCGCCCCGGCTTTTCGCCCCGCCCTGCGCGGCCCGACACCTGGCTGATCTGCTGGAAGCTGCGCTCGGCCGCGCGCAGGTCGCCGCCCGACAGCCCGAGATCGGCATCGACCACGCCAACCAGGGTCAGGTTGGGGAAGTGATAGCCCTTGGTGACCAGTTGGGTGCCGATGACGATGTCGATCGCGCCCGCTTCCATCCGGCCGACGAACTCCGCCGCCTTGGCCGGCGACCAGATCGTATCGGACGTGACGATCGCGGTCCGCGCCTCGGGGAACAGGGCCGCGACCTCGTCGGCGATCCGCTCCACGCCGGGCCCGACCGGCACCAGGCTGTCCTCCTCCTTGCATTCGGGGCAGGCGCGGGGCGGCGGCATCATGTGGCCGCAATGGTGGCAGGCGAGCCGGTGGACGAGCCGGTGCTCGACCATCCAGGCGGTGCAATTCGGGCATTGGAAGCGGTGGCCGCAGGCCCGGCAGAGCGTCAGCGGCGCATAGCCGCGCCGGTTGAGGAAAAGCAGCGACTGCTCGCCCCGCTCCAGATTGGTCTCGAGCTCGCGGACCAGCGTCGGCGCGAGCCAGCGGCCGCGCGGCGGCGGGTCCTGGATGAGGTCGATCGCGGCGATGTCGGGCATTTCGGCGGCGCCGTAGCGGTCGGGAAGCTTCACTTCGGCATAGACGCCGATCTCGGCCATCTGCCGGGTCTCGATGGCGGGCGTCGCTGAAGCGAGGATCACCGGCACCTTTTCGAGCTTGGCGCGCATCACCGCGACGTCGCGGGCATGATATTGGACGCCTTCCTCCTGCTTGAAGCTGGTCTCGTGCGCCTCGTCGACGACGATCAGCCCGAGGTTCGGATAAGGGAGGAACAAGGCCGAGCGCGCGCCGACCACCACCCGCGCCTCGCCGGTCGCGATCGAGCGCCAGGCGCGGCGGCGCTGCGATTGGCGAAGGCCGGAATGCCAGGCCACCGGCTCGCAGCCGAAGCGGAGCGCGAAGCGCTTCAGGAACGGCTCGGTAAGCGCGATCTCGGGCAACAGCACCAGCGTCTGGCGGCCCATACGGATATTCTCGGCGACCGCCTCGAAATAGACTTCGGTCTTGCCCGATCCGGTGACGCCATCGAGCAGGAAAGGCGCGAACTCGGCCGCCTGAACGGCGTCCACGAACGCGCGTGCCGCCGAACGTTGGGCCGGCTCGAGCCGGGGCGGATGATAATCGGGATCGGGGCGGGGGAAGGGGTCGTCGACCGAGACCGTGAGCGCCTCGATCGCGCCCGATTTGATCAGCCCCCGGATGACGCCGTCGGAAACGTCGGCGGCCAGCGCGAGCTCGCGCACCAGGCCCTGCCGCCCGGCGATTCGCTCCAGCGCCTGCTCCCGCTGCGGCGTCAGCCGCTCCGGGACCATTCCGGTGGCGCGATATTCGGTCACGGTCCGGGCGCCGTCGAGGGCGCTCGACGACGGCAAGGCCATCCGGAGCACGGACGCGACCGGCGCCAGATAATAATCGGCGGTCCACTCGATCAGCCGGCGGAGCGGCGCTCCGATCGGCGGCGCGTCGTAGATATGGAGGAGGGGACGGAGCCGCGCTTCCTCGATCTCCGCCGTCTCCAGCCGATCCGGCTCCCACG
>DASVRK010000207.1:0-5197 GCA_036388655.1 Allosphingosinicella sp.
CATGCCGCTTTATTATTTCAATATCCATTGCGACGAATTCGAGACCACCGACCTGGTCGGCGAAAGCTGCGCCACGTTCGCGCAGGTCCGCGGCGAGGCGATCCGCGCCGCCCGCGACCTCGTCCTCCAGGACCTGCTCAGCGGCCGCGTGCCCCACCAGGGCTGGATCGAGGTGGAGGACGAAGACCATCGCGCCGTCCTAAGCTTGCCGCTGAGCGCCGCCGCCTCCTGAGCGCCGCCGTCACATGATATTGAAGACTGCCGAGTTCCGCGCCGTGAGGCTGACGCCGATCCCGCAGTGACGGCGGGTCCGGCAGGGCTCGATCAGGCGGCCAGCCTCAGGAACGGCACCGGCAGGGTCGGCTTGAGCACGATCGGCCGGTCGATGCTGGCCTCGAACAATTCGCCGTCGAGGATCACGCTCGAACGGTCGCCCTCGATCCTGATCTCGTCGCCGCGCTCGACATGGACGCCCGACACGCTCGAGCGGCCGAGCCGGCCGCGCACCGCAGCCACCAGCACCCTGACCAAGGTCGACGGGCTGCGCTCGATCGCCATCATCTGCATCGCGCCCAAGGTCCGCCCTGTGCCCGGCATCTCGCGGTTGAGCAGCAGCCGCTGCAGCGTCGTCACCATCAACAGCGCGAACTGGCCCTGGAGCTCGCCATGCTTCAGCACCGACACTTTGACCGGCGTCGGCCGCGGCGGCAGGAAGCCGGCCCGCACCCCGAACAGGATCGAGACGACCACCGCCAGGAAAGTCAGCACGTGGCTGATCCCGTTGGGGAGGCCGAGCGGATAGATTTTGTGGCGGCAGAACAGGATGATGTCGGCCAGCCCGGCGCCGCCGAGGAACATGCCGAGCACCGGCCGCGCGCCGACGCTGCCGTCGGAAAGCTGGATCAACTCGCGCTCGACGATGTGGGGCGCCATGTCGCCGCGGGCCAGCTCCAGCACCCGCTCCAGCGCGGCGATCGGGTCGCCCTCGGCGCCGAGATCGAGCGCGATGAGGTTGGTCTTGCCGTTGGGCAGCACCGCCACCGGCGGCCGCCGGTCGCCGAAATGGCCGCCATGGTAGAGCTCGGTCAGCGCCGCCTGCACGGTGCCGTCGCCGCCGTTGATCACGAGCACGTTGGGCTTCACCCGCGCGATCGTCTTCAGCGCCTGGCCGATCTGCTCGACATGCTCCACCTCATAGTGGAAAATGTCCTTATGCTCGGCGCAAAAGCTCCTCACCCGGGGCAGCAGCGACCGGTTGCCGGTCGAGCGCGGATTGGAAAGGAGCGCGACCCGGGCCATGCTCAGTTGCTGGCGATCGGCTTGATCGACAGCCCCTGGAGGTAGTTGAGCACGACCGGCACGGGCTTGACGCCGTTGCCAACCGCGATCGCGACCTGTCCGTAATCGGGCTTCATGCTGACCAACGAAATTTTGGGGTTGCGCGAGAAGCCGCCGCCATCCTGGCGCGACGACTTGCCGTTGGCGTCGGCGTCGTGGCGGACGGCGACCGCGTAGCGGCCGGCCTTCGGCAAAGCGACGCAGACTGGCATGCGGGTGGCGGTGACCGGCAGGTCGATCCGCTTCAGCTTCTTGCCCTTGGCGAGGAACTCGGACGGGTTGCCGCCGTAAATCTGCACCCGCAATTTGCCGCTGCGATTCTTGAAGCCGCGCACGTCGACCAGCACGGCCGGCACATTCGATCCGGCGCGGCAGGCGGCGGCGTCCGGCCCGAGCACGGCCCCGGCCGCGGCGGCGGGGGTCACCAGCGCCAGCGAGCCCGTCGCCGCCAATGAAATCCATTTCAACATCGTCGATCGCTCCCGACAGCTACGGCCAGCTTCCCGCAGGACGCGGCCCCTATGTCCAAAAGCCCCCATCGCCGGCCAAGATGGGGGAGGGTTGCGGCCAAATTGTGGTGACGCGGCGTCGAAAAGGTGAGCGCCGCCCGCTTCGCGGCGGGATGCGGCGACCCGCAGTGGCCGCCGCGCTTGATCCCTTCGGGACGGCGCTTCTCCTTTGATCCCCCCGCTCCCGCCGCTATAGGCTCCCCGGCAGCCGGGCCGCTCCGTCCGGACCATTCCGCCTGGGGACGGCCCCGGCGAACGAGGACGAGGCACGGCAAGTTGATCATCGGCAGGCTGACCGACCGCTATCTGGCGAGGCTGATCACGGTGCCGCTGATCGCCACCCTCGTCCTGTCGGCGATGCTGCTGCTGCTCGAAAAGATGCTGCGGCTGTTCGATTTCGTCGTTTCGGAAGGCGGGCCGGTCAACGTCGTCTGGCGGATGCTCGCCAACATGATCCCCGAATATCTCTCGCTCGGCATTCCGATCGGGCTGATGCTCGGCATCCTGCTCGCTTTCCGCCGGCTCGCTCTGACCTCGGAGCTGGACAGCCTGCGCGCGGTCGGGCTCGGCTATGGCCGGCTGCTGCGCGTGCCCTACCTGTTCGCCATCGCGCTGATGGCGCTCAACGTCGCCATCGTCGGCTTCGTCCAGCCCAAGGCCCGCTACGCTTATGAGGAGCTGCGCTTCGAATTGCGCTCGGGCGCGCTCGGCGCCTCCATCAAGGTCGGCGAATTCAACAATCTCGGCAAGCGCATGACGCTCCGCATCGACCGCAGCGATGACGAGGGCCGCCACCTCCACGGCGTCTTCGTCCGCGCCGAGGCCGCCGACGGCCGCACGCTCGCCGTCACCGCCGACCAGGGCACCTTCCTCGCCACCGACCAGCCCGACACCATCCTGCTCCGCCTGTCCAACGGCCGTCTCGTCCACGACGCGCCAAATTACGATTCGCCGCGCGTGCTCAGCTTCGCCAGCCACGATCTGCCGATCGACCTGCCCGCGATCGAGACCTTCCGCGGCCGCGGCGACGGCAATGAGGAGCTCACCATCCCGGAATTGGTGCGGATCGGCGGCAACGAGGCGGTCGACGAGCGGCTGCGCGACAGCACCCGCGCCAATTTCCATTTCCGCATGGTCGAGATCGCGATGATGCTGCTGCTGCCGCTGGTCGCGGTCGCGCTCGCCGTGCCGCCCAAGCGCTCGACCTCGGGGCTCGGCATCTTCGTCTCGATCGTGATGGTGGTGACCTACCACAAGATCAACCAATATGCCGAGCAGATGGCGGCGCAGGACCGGCTCGATCCGGTGCTCGCTTTGTGGACCCCGTTCGCGATCTTCGCCGCCCTCATCGTGTGGATGTACTGGACGCTCGCCCACAGGCCCGGCGGCCAGCCGATCGGCGCGCTCGAGCGCGTCTTCGCCAAGTTCGGCAAGGGCGTCCGCGCCCTGCTCGGAGTCACCCGCCGCCGCCGCGCGGTCGAGGGCGGATGATCAACGTCCAGTTCTTCCCGTCGAAGCGTATCGCCCTCTACATGGCGAAGACCTTCCTGCTGCGCAGCCTCGCCGTGCTCGCCGCCCTCGTCATCATCCTCCAAACGCTCGACCTGCTCGGCGAATCCGGCCGCATCCTGCGCCAGGCCGGCAATGGCGATGCCCAGCTCTGGTATTATGTCTCGCTGCGGCTGCCGCAGCTGATCGAGCGCTTCCTGCCCTTCTCGGCTTTGCTCGGCGCGCTGATCACGCTCGCCACATTGAATCAGAATAGCGAGATCGTCAGCATGAAGGCGGCCGGCATCTCGGCCCACCAGATCATCGCGCCTTTGGTGCTGGCCAGCATCCTCGTCGCCGCCGCCGCCTTCGCCTTTCAGGAGCGGGTGGTGACTCGCGCGACGGCGACGCTCAACGCCTGGCAGGCGGTCGAATACGGGCCGGTGCCGACCGGCTCGCGAGTCTCGTCCAACGTCTGGGTGCGGCGCGGCGACGACCTTATCCTCGCCCGCCAGGTCAACGGCCGCGGCTCCGGCACCCGGCTTCGCGGCGTCACCATCTACGCCCGCACCGGCGAGACGTTGAGCGCCCTCATCACCGCCCCGCGCGCGCGGCCGGCCGAGGGCGGCTGGCTGCTCGAGGAGGTCGAGCGCTTCGACGTCGCCCGCACCCGCACCGAGCGGCTGCCGACCCTGCTGGTCGCGCGCGGCGTCGAGCCCGACCAGTTCGCGCTCTCCAACGTCAAGGCCAACGAGCAGAATTTCGCCACCCTGCGCGCCTCGATCGAGGATCTGAAAGCCGCCGGCATCCCGACCGGAGCGCTCGAATCGGGCCTGTGGCACAAGCTTTCCGGCCCGCTTTCGGCGGTGCTGATGCCGCTGCTCGCCGCCGTCGCCGCCTTCGGCCTCGCCCGCACCGGCCAATTGTTCCTGCGCGCCGTCGCCGGGATGGCGCTCGGCTTCGCCTATTTCGTGATCGACAATTTCGCGCTCGCGATGGGCAATCTCGGCGCCTACCCGCCGATGCTCGCCGCCTGGGCGCCGTTCGCATTGTTCCTCCTCATCGGCGAGACGGTGCTCATCCGGACCGAGGAGTGAGCCCTTCCCCGCCGGACGGCGAGGCCCCCCTCACCCCCGCCCCCCTCACCCCAGCCGAAGTCACTAGGGGCGACGTCGCCCGCGGCGCCGGCCTTGCCGGCCTCGCCCGCGCCGGCGCGCTGATCGAGGCGCTCGCTCAGCCTTTGTTCGTCTGGCTGTTCGGCCTCGCCACCTACGGCCTCTATGTCGTCCTGTGGGGCGCCATCAACCTCATCGAGAATGTCGTCGACCTCGCCCTCACCGCCGCCCTCCAGCGCGTCGTTCCCGCCGCCGAGGCCGAGGCCGAGGCCCATGCCGCGGTCAAGCTCGCCCTCCTGGTCACGGTGATCCCCGCCGCCTTCGTCGCGCTCGCCATCGCGCTCAACGCCGAGGCCGTCGCCGCTTTATTCTCCGCCGCGCCCGGGGATCGCGCCTCGCTGCCGCAGGCGATCCGCCTGTTCGCCTGGGCCCTGCCCTTATGGACCTTCATCGAGGTCGCGACCTCCGCCGCCCGCGCCCGCCGCGCCTTCGGCCCCGAGATCCGCCTCCGCATCGTCTGGGAGCAGGCCGCCCGCATCCTGTTCGCGCTCGGCTTCTTCGCCCTGGGCTTCGACAGCCTCGGCCTGATCCTCGCCCATCTCGGCTCGCTCGCGCTCACCGCCTTGCTCTGCGTGCCGCTCCTCGCCCGCTATTACGACCTCGGCCTCCTCGCCCGCGCCCCCGTCCGCCCCGCCCTCGCCCGCAGCCTGATCGGCTCCGGCCTCGCCCTCCTCCCCTCCAACCTCG
>DASVRK010000208.1:0-7387 GCA_036388655.1 Allosphingosinicella sp.
CCACGCCGGCGCGGCGGCCGCCGACGCGAACGACCGGATCATCTACAATGCCGCCAATGGCAGCCTCTATTACGATGCCGACGGCTCCGGCGCGGCGGCCCAGATCTTGTTCGCCCGGGTCACTGCCGGAACGTCCTTGAGCTACGCCGATTTCGTGGCCTATTCCGACCCGCCCGCGGGCGTCTAGCAATTGCCGGCGAATTCGGAGGCGGGCATGGCACCGATCCGCCTCGGGCGCGTTATCGGGGCAGGTGAAGAAGATCGGCCGATCTCGCGGACAGTATCGCCAGTATCGGTCAGCTTCCTTCGAGTAACGGAAGAGAAGTCGGTATGCTTATTCTATCGCGTCCTGCGGCGGCGGCGTTGCTGCTGGCCATTGCTCCCATCGTTTCAGTCCCGGCACAGGCGGAGAGCGCCGCTGCGGAGAGCTCGATCGAAGCCCGCGCGGAGCAGCTCAAGCCCGGCCAATATGTGTGGAATCCGGAGCTCGCGCCCGAAGGCCCGATCGAACTGGTGATCAGCCTGCCGATGCAGATGGCCTATGTCTATCGCTCGGGCATTTTGATCGGCGCATCTACCATATCGAGCGGCCGGGAGGGGTATGAGACCCCGCTCGGCCGTTTCACGATCCTCCAGAAGAGCAAGGTCCATCGCTCGAACCGCTACAATAGTGCGCCGATGCCGTACATGCAGCGTTTGAACTGGTACGGTGTCGCCCTCCACGGCGGCGAGATTCCCGGCTATGCCGCCTCGCACGGCTGCGTCCGGCTGCCGATGAAGTTCGCGCAGAAGCTGTTCGGCGCCACCACGCTCGGCGCCTCCGTGTTCGTCGCCAACGAGGCTCCGTCCTCCCCGGAAGCGGCGCTGGAACTGGCACGGTCCGCGGGGCCGGTGCCCGCCGGGCGGGGCCGCATGAAGGAGGACATGGTGGCCGACGGCGCGCCCTGACGCGCAGCCAGGCGAACTGATCCAGATCAATCACTTAGACCGGAACGCAAGCGTTCCATACCGGTTAGGCTCGTATCTTCACCTCATCCGAACAGGAGGGTAATATGCGAGCAAGAATGAAAGGCTTGGCCGCCGCGGCGTTGCTGGCCGGCCTTGCGGCTCCGGCCGCGGCGCAGCAGACCGGCAACGACACCGGCATCGCCACCGAAACACAGGAACGCCGCTCCGAAGGCCAGACTAACGAATTTCCGTGGGACCTGATGGGCCTGCTCGGCCTCGCCGGCCTGCTCGGCCTCAGGCGGCGGGACGACCATCGCTAAGCCGCCCGCCCATGCGCAACTGATAGCTCCCGCAACAGGAGAGAAGCCATGAAGACCACCCGCTTTTCCGCCATCGCCGCAGCCGCCGCTTTGGCCGCTTTGGCGCCCGCCGCCGCTCCCGCGCAGGGCGGTGCCGTTGACACCTCCTACGGCAACCCGCAGCCGCAGGAGGAGCGCGGCTTCCCCTGGGGCCTGCTCGGCCTCCTCGGCCTCGCCGGCCTGATCCCGCGCAAGCGCGGCCACGACCATGTGGACAATCGCACCCGCCCCTGACCGGCTGCCCTGACCCGCACCCCCCGCGCCCCCGGAGCCAAGCGCGCACGGGGGAGTTGCACTGGCGATGCGCGACTTCTCCTTATTGCTCGACGGGCTCGTCTACACGCGCTCGCGCAATGCCAAGCTTAAGCTGATCGGCGATTACTTGAAGCGCACGCCTGATCCGGACCGCGGCTATGCGCTGGCGGCGCTGACCGGCGAGCTCAACCTGCCGGCGGTCAAGGCGGCCGCGATCCGCGGCATCACCGAGGAGCGGGTCGATCCGACCCTGTTCTACATGAGCTGGGACTATGTCGGCGACCTCGCCGAGACCGTCGCCCTGCTGTGGCCGAAGGGCATCGCGCAACCGGACGACCTCGACGACGGGACGCTGCGCATCTCCAGCGTGGTCGAGCGGCTGTGGAGCCTCGGCCGGGCGGAGGCGCCGGGCGCGCTCGCCGCCATGCTCGACCATCTCGACGCCAGCGGCCGCTACGCTTTGCTGAAGCTCGCCACCGGCGAGCTCAGGATCGGCGTCTCGGCGCGGCTCGCCAAGACCGCCTTCGCCGAGGCCTATGGCCTCGATCTCGATGCCGTCGAGGAGGTCTGGCACGGCCTCAGCCAACCTTATGCCGAGCTGTTCGCTTGGGCCGAGGGCAAAGGCGAGCAGCCGAGCGCGCGCGACCTGCCGGTGTTCCGGCCGTTCATGCTCGCCCATTCGCTCGACGAGGCGCGGGTGTCGCTGGACGATTATGCGGCCGAGTGGAAATGGGACGGCATCCGCGTGCAGGCGGTGCGGGCGGGCGGCGAGACCCGGCTCTACAGCCGCGCCGGCGACGACATCACGCGCAGCTTCCCCGACGTGGCGGCGGCGTTCGATGTGCCGGGCGTGGTCGACGGCGAGCTGCTGGTCAAAGGCGGGCAGCAGGGCGCCGACGCGCATGGCGGCGCCGCGGCCAGCTTCAACGCGCTCCAGCAGAGGCTCGGGCGCAAGATCGTCTCGGCGAAGATGCTGGGCGACTATCCAGCCTTCGTGCGGCTTTACGACATCCTGTTCGACGGCGACGAGGATCTGCGGCCGCTGCCCTGGTCGGAGCGGCGGGCTCGGCTCGAGGCGTTCGTGCCGCGGCTCGATCCCGATCGGTTCGATCTCTCGGCGCTGATCGCGGCCGACAGCTTCGAGGCGCTGGAGGAGATACGCGCCGGCGCGCGCGACGCGGCGATCGAGGGCGTCATGCTGAAGCGGCGCGACAGTCCCTATGTCGCCGGGCGCAGGGCGGGGCTCTGGTACAAATGGAAGCGCGACCCGCTCACCGCCGACTGCGTGCTGATGTATGCGGCCCGCGGCAGCGGCAAGCGCTCCTCTTATTATTCGGACTATACGTTCGGCTGCTGGAGCGCGGCGCCCGAGGAGGGCGGCGGCGAGCTGCTCCCGGTCGGCAAGGCCTATTTCGGCTTCACCGACGAGGAGCTGATGTGGCTCGACCGGTTCGTTCGCAACCACACGTTGCAGCGCTTCGGGCCGGTGCGCGAGGTCGAGAAGAGCCTGGTGCTCGAAGTCGCGTTCGATTCGATCCACCCGAGCAAGCGCCACAAATCGGGCCTCGCCATGCGCTTCCCCCGGATCTCGCGGATCCGCACCGACAAGCCGGCGGCGGAAGCCGACACGATCGCCAACCTCCAGGCGCTGGTGCCGAAGGACTGAGGCCTAGCGCCCGTAAATGCGGTCGAGCACGTCGGCGACCTCGACCAGGCGTTCGGCCTCCGCATCGAAACGCTGGCCCGAGGCGAGGCGGGCGGCCCAGTCGGCGGCGGCGCGGCCGCCCCAGGCGTCGGGCGGGGAGGCGAGCGTCTCGCAGCCCGTGCCGCGGTAAAGCTCGGCGGTGAAATCGTAGAAGGAGCCGTTTTCGTTGCGGAGCGCCGCGCCGCCGCCGGTGCCGTAGAAGCTCGCCTCGACGATCGCGTCGCGGCCGGCCTGGAGCCGCCAGGAGCAGGCGAGCCGCACCGTCGCGCCGCCCTCAAGCTCGAGCGTCGCCACCGCATAATCCTCGACCTTGTCGCGGCGCCCGCCCAGCGGCTCGCCCTCGGCCGCCAGGCTCGCGGCGACGCCGGTGACGGCGGGAAAGTCGAGCGCCCAGAGCGCGAGGTCGACCAGGTGGACGCCGAGGTCCATCACGCAGCCGCCGCCCGACAAAGCCGGGTCGTAGAACCAGGCTTTGTCGGGCCCATAGGCGTTGTGGAAGACGAGGTCGGCGGCGAACACCTTGCCCAATTCGCCCGCCCGCAGCAGCTCGCGGATCCGGGCCATGCCCTCGGTGAAGCGGTAGGAGAGGTCGACGGCGAGCAGCCGGTCGGCGGCGCGGGCGGCCTCGACCACGGCGCGGGTTTCGGCGGCGGTGCGGCCGAGCGGCTTCTGGCAGAACACCGCCGCGCCGGCCTCGAGCGCCTGGATCGATTGCTCGGCGTGGAGGGCGCTGGGCGTTGCGATAACCACGCCGTCGAGACCGAGCGCTAGCAGGTCGTCGAGCGTGCCGACGACCTGCGCCTCCGGCGCGAGCTTCGCCGCCTCGGTCGCCATTTCGGGGGAGGGGTCGGCGATCGCGGCCGCCTCGACTTCGCCGCCGGCGAGCATCGCTTCCATGCGGTGGCGGCCGATCCAGCCGGTGCCGAGGAAGCCGAGCCGGGGGCGGCGGGAATTTCCCCCGCTCACGGCGTGACCAGCGCCTTTAAAAAGCCGTCCGGGCGGTCGCGGGTGGCGTCGAGCGCCTCGCCGAGCCGGTCGAGCGGATAGCTGTGGGTGTAAAGCGGGGAGGGGTCGAGCCGCCCGGAGGCGACCGCCGCGACCGCCTCGCGTATGCCTTCGGCATAGGCTTTGGGGTCGCGCTCATGGGCGTTGATGACGTCGATCCCGCGCCAGTTCCACAGCCACATATTGACTTGGCGCGGCCCGTCCTGGTGGTAGCCGGCGACGATCAGCTTGCCGCGCTCGGCGGTGAGCTCGGCGGCGAGGTCGAGCGGCCATTGCTTGCCGACCGCCTCGATCACCCGCTCGCAAAAGCGGCCGCCGGTCAGCGCCTTGACCCGCTCGATGATCGCATTGTGGTCGTCCATCGGGATCGTCTCGGCGGCGCCGAAGCGGCGGGCGATGTCGAGCGAGAAGGGGCGGCGCGACACCGCGATGACGCGGGCGCCGGCGTCGGTCGCGAGCCGGGTCAGGATCGCGCCGAGGAAGCCGATGCCGACGATCGCGACGGTCTGGCCCGGCTGGATGTCGCTGCGGCGGAAGATGTTCATCGCGCAGCCGAGCGGCTCGCCGGGGAACGGCCGCCCGGCGAGCGCGTCGGGCAGCGGCACGACGGCGGCGGCTTCGGCGACGTCATATTCGGCGTAGCTTTTGTAGGAGAGCGCGGCGACGCGGTCGCCCGGTCTTAGCCCTTCGACCCCTTCGCCGACGGCGTCGATCACGCCCCAGCCTTCATGGCCGAGGCCGCCGGGCTCGCCGGGAAATTGCATCCACTCCGGCCCTTCCCAGGGCGTGAGGTTGGACGCGCAGACGCCGCAGCCTTCGAGCCGCAGGCGGACCTGGCCCGGGCCCGGCTCGGGCCGCGCCACCTCCTCGATGCTGATCTGGCCCGGGCCGGCCAGCACGGCCGCCCGCATGGTCGCGGCGGCGGGCGTTTTGCCCGCGGCGCCTTCCCCCCGCATCTCAGTCAAACCCGATCCTTTCAGCTCCGGAATGTCGTTGCCTTTACGATCCACGCCTCCAAAGGTTTCTTCGCCCCGAGGGGTCAGGCGCGGAGCCGTTCGGCGTGCCAGCGCAGGTGATCCTCCATGAAGCTGGAGATAAAATAATAGCTGTGGTCGTAGCCCTCCTGCAGGCGCAGGGTGAGCGGGATGCCGGCTTGTTCACAGGCGCGGGCGAGCAGCTCGGGCCGCAGCTCCTTGACGAGGAACGGGTCGGCCGAGCCCTGGTCGACCAGCAAGTCGGGGAGCCGCGCGCCGTCCTCGATCAAAGCGACCGCGTCGTGGCCGCGCCAGCCCGAGCGGTCCTCGCCGAGATAGCCGTTGAACGCCTTCTGGCCCCACGGCACCTGGCCCGGCGCGACGATCGGCGCGAACGCCGAGACGCTGCGGAAGCGGCCGGGGTTGCTCAGCGCCAGCGTGAGCGCGCCATGGCCGCCCATCGAATGGCCGGTGATCGCCTGCGCGCCCATGTCGGCCGGGAAGTTGGCCGCGACCAGCTCGGGGAGCTCGCCCATGACATAGGAATACATGCGGTAATTGGCCGCGAACGGTTCCTCGGTCGCATCGACGTAGAAGCCGGCGCCGTGGCCGAAATCATAGCCTTCGTCGTCGGGCACGCGGTCGCCGCGCGGGCTGGTGTCGGGCGCGACGAAGATCAGCCCGAGCTCGGCGCAGACCCGCTGGAAGCCGCCTTTGTCGGTGACGTTGGCGTGGGTGCAGGTGAGCCCCGACAGATACCAGACGACCGGCAGCTTGGCGCCTGCCTCGGCCTGCGGCGGCAGGTAGACGCTGAACGTCATCCGCGTTGCCGTCTCGCGGCTGAAATGGCTGTAGACGCCCTGCGTCCCGCCGAACGACTTTGCGGTGGAATGGGTTTCGAGTGTCACAATTGCGTTCCCCGGCGAAGGCCGGGGTCCAGAAGGACCCCGGGTCTGGGTCCCGGCCTTCGCCGGGACACGATTAGTAAACCACCACGCTCCTGATGCTCTCGCCCGCATGCATCAAATCGAACGCCGAGTTGATCTGGTCGAGCGGCATGGTGTGGGTGATGAGGTCGTCGATGTTGATCTTGCCGTCCATATACCAGTCGACGATCCGCGGGACGTCGGTGCGGCCGCGGGCGCCGCCGAAGGCGGAGCCTTTCCAGACGCGGCCGGTGACCAGCTGGAACGGGCGGGTGGCGATCTCGCGGCCGGCCTCGGCGACGCCGATGATGATGCTTGTCCCCCAGCCGCGGTGGCAGCATTCGAGCGCCTGGCGCATCACGTCGGTATTGCCGGTGCAGTCGAAGCTGTAGTCGGCGCCCCCGTCGGTGAGATCGAGGATCGCGGGCACGACCTCGTCCATCCCGATTTCGGCGGGGTTGATGAAATCGGTCATTCCGAAGGCCTGGGCCATGGCGCGCTTGGCCGGATTGACGTCGATCCCGACGATCCGGTTGGCCCCGACCAGCTTGGCGCCCTGGATGACGTTGAGGCCGATCCCGCCGAGCCCGAAGACGACGACGTTAGCGCCCGGCTCGACGCCCGCCGTCCAGATCACCGCGCCGACGCCGGTCGTCACTCCGCAGCCTATGTAGCAGATCTTGTCGAACGGAGCGTCCGGGCGGACCTTCGCCACCGCGATCTCGGGCATCACGGTGAAGTTCGAGAAGGTCGAGCAGCCCATATAATGGTGGATGGTCTCGGAGCCGAGGCGGAATCGGCTGGTGCCGTCCGGCATCAGGCCCTTGCCCTGCGTCGCGCGGATCGAGGTACACAGGTTTGTCTTCTGGCTGAGGCACGACTTACACTGCCGGCATTCTGGCGTGTAGAGCGGGATGACGTGGTCGCCGACCGCGACGGAGGTCACGCCCGCACCGACTTCCCGGACGATTCCCGCGCCCTCATGGCCGAGGATGGAGGGGAAGATGCCTTCCGAATCCTTGCCCTCCAGCGTGTAGGCGTCGGTGTGGCAGACTCCCGTGGCGAGGATCTCGACCAGCACTTCGCCCGCCCGCGGGCCGTCCAGATCGACCTCGTGGATCTCCAGCGGACGGTTCGGCGCGACGGCGATGGCAGCTTTGGTCTTCACTTGTCTCTCCTGAAGCGGCGGTCAGCAAGAATGGCCTTGGCGGCATT
>DASVRK010000209.1:0-9197 GCA_036388655.1 Allosphingosinicella sp.
TTGGGGGGCTTGGGCAAGGCGGGCTCCGACCGGTAGAGGAGGGCTGTACTCGGACAGCCGGAAAATTATTCGCGCCCAAGCGACTGGTCGCCCCGGCACCGCTTGCCTCCATCCTTCGTTACGCAGTCAAACCGATTATCCGGAGGCGGGATTCCAGTAGATGTTGTTGCGTAAGCGCGAAAGGCTAATCCGGCGGCTCATCGTGGTCGAGGACGAGCCGCTGGTGGCGTTCGACAATGAACGGCTGCTCGAGGATGCCGGCTATGAGGTGGTCGCGACGGTCGACAATCTCGCCGACGCGGCGCGGGCGATCGCCGAGGAAGAGCTCCACCTCGTGCTGACCGACATGACGCTCAACGGCGACGGCGACGGGCTCGACGTCGCCCGCGCGGCGGCCGGGCGGAGCATCCCGGTGCTGTTCGTCTCCGGCAATTTCCCGGCCGGGGGCGAGGGCCTGTGCATCGGTTGGCTGGTCAAGCCCTATAACGACAAGATGCTGCGCTCGGCGCTCGACGCGATCGAGGCGACGCTGCAGGGGCGGCCGGTGAAGAAGCTGCCGAACGGCCTCAGCCTTTACGAGCAGGCTTAGGCCGGGGCGTTCCGGTTGGGTGGCATGGCCCCCATCAAAGGGACTATCGTTCCGGTTCCCGCACGCTAGAAAAGCGGAATGACAGAATTAGCCAGTACCGCGCCCGCCGAGCGGCGCGGATTCGTCGCCACCATGGGCCCCTATCTTCGCAAGCGCCCGCTCGCGGCTTTGCTGCTCGGCGTTTCGAGCGGCTTCCCGCTTGCCTTGCTGCTCGGCACGATGACCTTCTGGTTGACCAAGGTCGGCATCGACAAGAAGACGATCGGCTTCGCGGTCGGCCTCACCACGCCCTATACGCTGAAATTCCTGTGGGCGCCGTTCATCGACCGGGTGAAGCTGCCGCTCCTCACCGGCCTGTTCGGCCAGCGGCGGGCGTGGCTGTTCTTCATCATGGCCCTGCTGTTCGTCTCGGTATGGATGCTGGGCGCGAGCGATCCGGGCCGAAGCCTCGGCACCTTCGCCTTCTGGGCGATCGTCACCGCCTTCCTCGGCGCCACCCAGGACATCGTCATCGACGCCTATCGAATCGAGATCCTGCCCGACGAGGAATTGCCGCACGGCACCGCCAACAACCAGTTCGGCTACCGGCTCGGCGCCTTCGCCGCCGGCGTCGGCACGATCGCGATGGCGTCGGACGAGGGTTTCGGCCTCGGCTGGGCGACCGCCTACGGCCTCACCGCCTTCTGCGTCGTTCCCGGCATCATCGCCGCCTTCTGGGCGGGCCGCGGCCTCCACGACAAGGTGCTCGCCAAGGAGCCGCCGATGTCGGCCGGCAAGTGGCTCGAGACGACCATCGTCGGGCCGTTCCGGGAGTTCCTGCGAAGGCGGGGCGCGATCCTGATCCTGCTGTTCGTGCTGATCTACAAGCTCGGCGACGCGATGGGCCAGATCATGCTGAACCCGATGATCGTCGAATTGGGCTTCAGCGACACCGAGTTTCTGGTGATCAACAAGGGGGTTGGCTTCTGGGGGCTGATCGTCGGCATCGCGCTGGCGGCCCCGTTCATGGCTTGGCTCGGCATGGGCCGATCGCTGTTCGCATCGGGCGTGCTGATGATGCTCAGCAACCTCATGTTCGCGATCCTCGCCTCGCAGGGCCATTCCAATCTGTGGCTGACGATCGCGGTGGCGACCGAGCAGGTGACCAGCGGCATCGGCCTTACCGTGTTCGTGACCTATTTGTCGGGACTGTCGAACCTTGCCTACACCGCCACCCAGTTCGCCTTGCTGTCGTCCTTCGCCGCCGTCGGGCGGACCTGGCTGTCGTCGCCGGCCGGCATCGCCGCGGAGGAGTTCGGCTGGGTCGGCTTCTGGATCATGACCATGGCGGTCGCGATCCCAGGGCTGGTGCTGCTCTGGCTGCTGTGGCGGCGCGGCTTCGTCGTCGAGACGGTGCGCCAGCCGAAGAGCGAGGCGGACGAGACGGTGTCGGAGGTGCCCAAGCCGGCTGCCGCTTAGGGGGTGCTCGGCGGGTTGCGCCGTCATTCGAGCGGAAGCTGGTACGTCATTCCAGCGGAAGCTGGAATCTCCCTTCTTCTGCCCCGGCCGCAGGATTCCAGCTTGCGCTGGAATGACGGGGAGGTGCTGACGGCTCAGGATCCTTCGACGCGCCAGGGCGGGAAGCGGCGGTTGGGGCCGGCATGATAGAGGCAGATTTCGTTGCCGGCGGGGTCGAGCAGGCGGGCTTCCCGCCACAGCCAGGATTGGTCGCGGGGGGCGGAGAGGAAGGCGAGGCCGGCGGCTTCGAGGGCGGCGGCGCGGGCGTCGAGATCTTCGGTCTCGAAATAGACGATGCCACTTGCGGGCGGGCGGCCGGGCTCGACATGGATTGAGAAGGTGGCGCCATTGCCGCACTCGAAGCGGGCGTAACGCGGCGGGGCGTCGACGATCAGCCGCAGGCCGAGCAGGCGGTAGAAAGCGACCGAGCGCTCATAATCGTGCGCGACGAGCGTCACCTGGTTCAAGTCCATGAGGCTTTGTCGACGCCCCGGACGCGACTGGCAAGCGGCGGCGCGGCTTCGTCATTCCAGTGAACGCTGGAATCTCCTCCCCGTCATTCCAGCGCCCCCCGTCATTCCAGCGCAAGCTGGAATGTTGCGGCCCGGGACAGAAGAAGGGAGATTCCAGCTTTCGCTGGAATGACGGTTAGGCTGCAATCACGCGTCGCGAGGTGTAACGCGGGCGCAACGATCGTGGGGAAAATGACACGGCTTGCGGCTCCGGAGCCACATTCCGCTTCCTCGCGCGGCGGCCGCGTAGTTTAACCCAGGTTGGCGGCACGCGAATGGACGCGGGCGCGAAACAAAGCGGGGCGAGACATGCGGCAGTGGAAGGCGATCCGGGCGACGGGCATCTCGATCGGCGCGATGGCGGGGCTGCTCGCCGCGCATTCGGCCGCCAACGCGCAGGCCTCGACCGTGCCCGAACAGCCGCTCGAAAGCGGCGCCACCGCCGGCTCCGAGCCCAATGAGGAGGAGGCGATCGTCGTCACCGGATCGCGCATCCGCCGCGATCCCTTGTCGCTCGACGCACCGGTGACCTTCGTCGACCGCGAGGATATCGAGCGCACCGGCCTCGTCTCGACCGCCGAAATATTGCAGCGGCTGCCGAGCTCCGGCGGCGCGCTCAACAGCCGGTTCAACAATAGCGGCAATTTCGGCAACCCGCCCGACGGCGGCGGCGTCGGCGCCGGCGCGGCCGAGGTCGACCTGCGCTATCTCGGCTCGAAGCGGGTGCTGGTGCTGATCGACGGGCTGCGCTTCGTCAACGGCGCCTCGGCGAGCGGCGTGCCGGGCTCGACCGACCTCAACGCCATCCCTGAAAGCATGATCGAGCGGATCGAAGTGCTGCAGGACGGCGCCTCGGCGATCTACGGATCGGACGCGATCGCCGGCGTGGTCAACATCATCACCAAGAAGCGCCAGGACGGGCTGCTCGCCTCGGCCCAGCTCGGCATTTACGACGAGGGCGACGGGTTCACCCAGAATTACCAGCTGAGCTACGGGCTCGGCAGCGAGGAAAGCGGCACCAACATCGTCGTCGGCGGCAATTATGTGAAGCAGGGAGCGGTGAGCTCGGCCGACCGCGACATCTCGCAATTCCCGACGCCGGGCGCGACTTCCTGCCTCGAGGGCGGGTGCAGCTCGGGAACGCCGCTCGGCCGGTTCATCGTGCTCGGCCAAGACCTGACCCTGCGCGGGCCGGTGATCGGGCGGGTGCCGGTGTACGACCCCGAAAACCCGACCGGCGGCGACTTCAAGGCGTTCGGCGATGCCGACCGCTTCAACTTCGCGCCGTTCAACTTCATCCAGACCCCGGTCGAGCGCTACGGCGCCTTCGTCAATCTCGAGCAGCGCATCACCGAGAATGTCGACCTGTCGGTGAAGGCGATCTACAATCACCGCAACTCGCAGAACCAGGCGGCGCCGCTGCCGCTCTTCGTCGGGCCGGACGCCGGCAACGGCAATCTGCTCGACACGATCGTGATCGACGAGACCAACCCGTTCAACCCGTTCGGGGTGACGCTCGATACCAGCAATTACGCCTTCATCGGCCGCCGCTTCGTCGAGAACGGGCCGCGCCGCTACAACCAGAAGGTCGAGACTTATTATGTGACCGGCACGCTCGACGGCTCGTTCGATATCGGCGGGCGCGACTGGTATTGGGACGTGAACGGCCTGTGGGGGCGCAACAAGGCCAAGCAGACCGTGCTCGGCAACGTCAACGCCGCCAACCTCGCCCGCGCGCTCGGCCCGGTGGCGGACTGCACCGGCGCGTGCGTGCCGTTCAACATCTTCGGCGGCGCCGGCTCGATCACCCAGTCGATGATCGATTACGTCGCCTTCACCCAGCGCGACAGCAGCGAGCAGGAATTGTGGGACGTTTCGGCGAACCTCAGCGGCAGCCTGTTCGAGCTTCCGGGCGGGCCGCTCGGAGTCGCGATCGGCGTCGAGCATCGCGACCAGGAGGGGCGGTTCGACCCCGACGCGATCGTCGCGGCCGGGCTCGGCTCCGACATTCCGGCGCTGCCGACGCGCGGCGGCTTCAACGTCGATGAGGTCTATGCGGAGCTGAACGCGCCGCTGCTCGCCGACCGGCCGTTCTTCGACCTGCTCGAAGTGTCGGTCGCGGCGCGGCTGTCCGATTATTCGACCTCGGGCTCGACCACCACCTTCAAGGCGGGGGTAAACTGGAAGCCGATCGAGGACCTGCGCCTCAGGGCGAGCTGGGCCGAGGGCTTCCGCGCGCCGAGCATCGGCGAATTGTTCGGAACGCCGTCGCGCTTCGACCAGGAGATTATCGACCCCTGCTCGGCGGTGAACGGCGCGATTCCGGCCGCGGTGCGCGAAAATTGCATTGCCGCGGGCGTCCCCGCCAACGGCTCCTACGTCCAGGCCAACCCGCAGCTGCCGGTGGTGACCGGCGGCAACGAGGCGCTGGCGCCGGAAACGTCGGAAAGCTGGGTGTTCGGCGCGGTCTACAGCCCGTCCTGGGCGCCGCGGCTGTCGCTCGAGGCCAATTATTTCGACATCACGGTCGACGGCGCGATCCAGTCGATCGACGCCGAAGTGCTGCTCAACCGCTGCGCCTCGACCGCCGACCCGCTGAGCTGCGCGGCGATCGACCGCACCGGATCGGGCGCGATCTCGCAGATCCGCGGCCTCCTCCAGAATATCGCCAGCATCGAGACGGACGGCGTCGACTTCACGTTCAACTACAAGACGCCGGAGACCAGCGCGGGCACGTTCGGCCTGTTCTGGAGCAACACCTTCCTGTTCAACTATACGGTGACGGTGCCGTCGACCGACGGCGTCACCGTCATCGACCGCGAAGGGACCGAGCAGGGCAGTCCGGACCAGGCCTTCCCGAAGTACAAGTCGACCGCAATCCTCGACTGGGATTACGACTTTTTCGGCGCTTCGGTGACCGGCCGCTATATCAGCGGCGTCGAGGAGGAGGACGGTAACAAGCTCGGGCGGCGGCTCTATATCGACGCGCAGGTGCGGTTCGACGTCGAGACCAACGGGCGCGACGACGGCTTCGGCTTCGCGGTCGGCGTCAACAACCTGTTCGGCACCGATCCGCCGGCCTGCTTCACCTGCGGCCTCAATAATATGGACCCGACCACCTACGACGTGCCGGGCCGGTTCGTCTACGCGCGGGCCAGTTACCGCATGTAGGCGCGGCGCGAACGGCATGTGCGGGCGGGCATTGTGCCCCTGCGAAGGCAGGGGCCCAGAGCCGGGTTGCCGCTTCAGCGGCAGCCCGGTTTTCGCAGCGGCTGGGGAAGCTTGGCGCCGTAGGACGTACCGTCCCGGACTCGCGCGGTGTCTACGAGCTTGGTTGGCGGCCCCTGCCTTCGCAGGGGCACCAAGAACGGCAAACCCCAAGCCTGCGCCACGTGCCGCCAACATCGCCAGAAGCGACACCCGCAGGCTTCGCGAGATCGCCTGACACTGCTCGGCTGGAAAGCGGACGTCAGCGGCCGGCCGGCAACGCGAGGCCGTGCCCGCCGACCGGGGCGGTTTCGGCCACGGCCGCCATGCCGGCGATCAGGGGCCGGCCCTTGGCGATCGCCGCTCTGACCGAAGGCAGCGAAAGCGAGGCCGCATGGGCCTCCTTGCTTTCCCATGCCTCCGCTATCCAGATCAGGTTCGGGTCCGCCGGATCCTCGGCGACGATATAGCTGAGGCATCCGGGCATCGCCGAGACCCCCTCCACCAGGATCGCGATCAGTTGGTCGCGGCGGCCGGGCTGTGCGGTCATCTTGCCGATCAAGCCGTAAAGAGGCGGCTTCTTGCCGGGCTCGGCCAGGGCCGCGACGGGGGCGGCGGCAACCAATCCGGCCGCTGCCACGAATGTTCTGCGATCGATGCTCATCGGCGTGGACTAGCCGCCGGGAAGCGCCGCAACAACTCCGGCCGCTTCGCTCAGGCGAACTGGCAATCCGGCGGCGCCAGCCTCTCCTCGAGCAGCAAGGGGAAGGAACGGGCCATCGCCGCGTCGAAGCCGCCGCTTTCGGCGGGGGCCAGGTTGGCGGGACTGGAATAAGCGACGAAATCCCCGGCCGCGAGGACTATGCCGGGAGCGACGCGCCCGAACAGGATCTGGGCGGCGCCGTCCTCGCCATCGGCGTCGTAGTAGAGGTTGCCGGTCGCCGAATCATGGATGATCCTGTCGCTGGCGTCGGTCGCCGCGGTCCCGGCGCGGAAGGCGGAGGGGGCGAGCGTGCCGTCGGCGCCGATGCCGGCGAAGATACCCCGATTGAGGTGGATGGCGTCGTCGGTGGTGAAGTCGGCGATGAGGTCGACGTTGGCCGCTTCGTTCAGGGTCGTGTCGAAGTGGAAATTGTCCGCCCCGGCGCCGCCGACCAACCGGTCGGTCCCGGCGCCGCCGAACAGCGCGTCCGCGGCGCCCAGCCCGGCCAGCGAGTCGTTCCCGGCGCCGCCGTGCAATAGGTTGTCGCCGGCATTGCCGATGAGGCTGTTGGCAAGCGCGTTGCCGGCGAGGTTGATGGCGGCGGCGGCGGCGCTGTTGATCGTGCTCAATATTTCCACATGGGAGCCGGCGGCGAGCGCATAGCTGGCGCTGGCGTAGATGCGGTCGTCGCCGTCGCCGGCGCGCTCGGCCACCGCATCGCTTTGGCTGTCGACGACGTAGCGATCGTCGCCGCCGAGGCCGGCGAGCGAGTCGGCGCCGCCGCCGCCGTTCAGCAGATTGGCGCCGGCATTGCCGACCAAGCGGTTGGCGAAGCCGTTGCCGGTGAGGTCGATGGCGGTGGTGGCGGCGCTGCTGAGGGTGCTGAGGGTTTCGACCTGGGCGGGCGCGGCGAGCGTGTAGCTGACGCTGGCGAACACCCGGTCGGCGCCGCCGCCCGCAGCCTCGACCACGCGGTCGTCGGCATGATCGACGACATAGAGGTCGTTGCCGCCGAGGCCGCTGAGCGTGTCGATGCCGCGGCCGCCGTTCAACCGGTTCGCGCCGGCATTGCCGATCAGGGTGTTGGCGAAGCCGTTGCCGGTGAGGTTTATCGCGGCGAGGCCGGCATTGCTGGCGGTGCTCAAAATCTCGACATGCGCATCCGCCGCGAGCGCGTAGCTGGCCTGCGCGAGGATCCGGTCCGTGCCCTCGTTCACGCGCTCGATCACGACGTCGCTGGCGCGATCGATGACGTGGACGTCGTTGCCGATGCCGCCGTCGGTGCGATCGGAGCCGGCGCCGCCGACGAGCCTGTCATCCTCTTCCCGCCCGTAAAGCTGGTCGTCGCCGCCCGCGCCGGCCAGGACGTTCTTGAACCGGTTGCCGGACAGCAAGTCATCGAACGCGGAGCCGCTCGCATTCTCGATGTCGCTATAAACATCCTGGTCGGCACTGCCGCCGAACCCTTGGCCCACGGCGTCGACACCGCCCAACGTGACCGTAACGCCGGCCACAGAACCGCTATAGTCCACTGTGTCTTGGCCGCTGTCGCCCAATACCTGATCGACGCTCTCACTAGCGAAAAAGATATCGTCGCCAATCCCGCCGAAGAATACGAAAGAAGATGCAGCGGCACCGCGAGTGTCCATGACATCGTTGCCGTCACCTCCATGGACCCTCACCGCGATCGGGCCGCCATCGATCCACAGCTCCGCCCCAAGCCCGAGAACGACCAACGCATCGTCGATCACATCAAGATCGAAATGATCATTACCTGAAGTTCCGGTCAGCTCGAACACAGCCATCTCGGCGTCGGGCGTGAAGTTCAGCCGATTGAGCCCGCTGCCGACCAAAGTACCGATACTGTAAGTGTTGCTATGTGTTCCTCTGAACGACACGATCTCGGTTTCACTAGCTCGAACCGAGCCGTATAAGCCGCTAACCTTGAAGCCTCCGGCGGCGAGGCCGATCTCCCAGAAATCGTCGATACTGCCGGCGAGGATAAGTTGATCGTTTCCCCCGCCGGCATTGAGCGCGTCGTCGCCGTCGCCGGCGTTCCAGAACGCCTGATCGTCGCCGGCGCCGAGGATGACGAGGTCGCCGCCGGCGCCGCCGGTGACGATGTCGTTGCCGTCCTCGCCGAACAATTCGTCCGGGGCGGCCGAACCGAGCAGCCGGTCGTTGCCGCCGCCGCCGATCAGGATGAGCTTGGACGGCGTGTTGCCGGCGCTCGCATCGATCGAATCGCTGCCGCCGCCTCCGGAGAGGGTGAGCGTGTCCATGCCCTCCAGATAGTCCACCACGATCCGATCCGGGCCCATGCCGCGGACGTCTACCGCGCCCGACGCTTCGCTGAGGACGACGGTGTCCCTGGCCGCGCCGCCGCGCAGGATGATGGTGTCGATCTCGCCGTCGGGCGTGAAGTCGTTCTCGTGCGCGCCGAGGCCGACATAGAGGAATTCCAGCCCGGTTATCGCCGCATTGTCGATCTGGAGGGTGTCCGGGCCTGACAGCAGGTAGAGCGAGATCGTCTCGATGCCGGCGAAATCGAGAAAGGGCGGGCCGGTATCGCTGCTGCCCTTGAAGACGCCGCGGCCGCCCAGTGAGGTGAGGATGGTGCTCTCGGCGCCGGCGACGGTCCGGATGTTGAGCTCGTCCTCGCCGTCTCCGCCTTCGAGGAGATTGCGGC
>DASVRK010000210.1:0-18361 GCA_036388655.1 Allosphingosinicella sp.
GTCAGCCGGTCACTTGCGCGATCATGGTCGCGGAGGATGGCGGCGATGAAATCGGCCTCGGCGTCGGCCGCGACGATTGCGAACCGCGGCTCGGTCGCGGCGGCTCGGCGGTAGCGGCGCGAACCCTCCGCCAATCTCAGCTTTCCAGCGGCGGCAGCCCGGCCCGCACCGCCAGGGTCAAGGCTTCGGCCAGACTGGATACCTGCATCCGGTCCATCATGTTCGCCCGGTGCATTTCGACCGTGCGCAAGCTGATGTCGAAGCGCCTCGCCAGCATCTTGTTCGGCAGGCCGGCCATCAGGCCTTGCAGCACGTCACGCTCCCGGCCGGTGAGGCGGCCGATCTGTTCGACCGCATGGCGCTTGCGCGCGGCCTGCTCGCGGCGATCCTCGAGCAAAGCGAAGGCGCGTTCGAGGCTGACCAGCAGCATGCCTTCGTCGAATGGCTTTTCGATGAAGTCGACCGCGCCGAGCTTCATCGCGCGGACGGCGATCGAAACTTCGCCATGACCGGTCATCACGATCACCGGCCATTCCACGTCCTGACGCGCCAGCTCGCTCATGACTTCGAAGCCGTCCACTTCCGGCATGCGGATGTCGAGCAATATGCAGCCAGGCTCGAGCTCCTGGAGGCTGGCGAGGAAGTCGGTTCCGCTGGCGAAGGGGCGCGAGCTAAGCTTGGCGGCGCCCAGCATGAAGCTGATCGAACGGCGGACGTCGCGATCATCGTCCACGACATGAACATATTGGGATGACAGAACATCTATCCTTCAGGACAGCAAGGCCCACGCCGCTCGATAATGAGCTTCCGCCGCCCCAAGTCAACCGGTCGGAGGCTGCTCGCCGGCCGCCGGCCGATGCCCAAGAAATAAGGCGGCGGGAGTGGGGTTCCCGCCGCCTTGTGGCTTGCATCAGGACCAGTTGATGCACCCCTGTTAGACACCATCACGGGTGAAGGGGGCAAGGCTCCAGCATACCGTATTCGCCGCATATGCGGTTTGCACGAGGTCTCCGCCGGAGGGGCTCAGTCGAGATCGGGCAGCCGCTGGCGCGACGCCGCCATCTCGGCCCACGGGTCCTCCGTCCGCCGGATCCGCTCCGGCACGGTCGCGATGGTGAAGGCGGCGGGATCGAGCGGCCGCTCGAGCTCCTCCCAGAAAAGCGGCACTGCCACCGGAGCGCCCGGCCGGGACCGGGTCGAGTAAGGCGCTACGGCGGTCGAGGTCGGGTCATTGCGCAAATAGTCGATGAAGATACGGCCGACCCGCTCCGCCTTGGAGATCTTGATGAGATATTTGTCGGGTGCATCGGCGGCGATCCGCTCCGACAAGGTGCGCGACCAGGCCTTGGCCTCGCGCCATTCGGTCACCGGCTCGACCGGCACGACCACGTGGAGGCCCTTGCCGCCGGTCGTCTTGACGAAGCTTTCCAGGCCCAGCGCCCGAAGTCGCTCGCGGACCTCGATCGCGGCGGCGACCACTGCGTCGAAGCCGAGGCCTTCGTCCGGATCGAGGTCGAAGATGATCCGGTCCGGCCGCGCAGGCTCAGCGACCGTGACGCCCCAGGGGTGGATTTCGAGCGTGCCCATCTGCACCATCGCGATCAGCCCGGGCAGGTCCTCGATGTAGAGATAATCCTCTTCGAACCCCGGCACCTTCACCGGCTTCAACTGCTCGAGCACGCCCGAGCCGGCGTGGCGCTGGTAGAAGCATTTCTTCTCTTGGCCCGTCGGGCAGCGCACCATCGTCACCGGCCGCAAGGCGACGTGCGGCAGCATCCGCTCGGCCACGGCGACATAATAATCGGCGAGCTCGCCCTTGGTGATGCCCTGATCGGGGTAGAGGATCTTGTCGGGGTTGCTGAGCCGGACCCCCTCGACGATGCGCTCGCTCATGCCGCCCCCTCCAATGTCGCCGCCAGCTCGGCCGGGCGCGCCTCATGTTCGAGCTGGTCCATTCGGCACTGGGCCGGGGCCTTGTCCGGGCGCCAGCGGAGGAACTTGGTGCCGTGGCGGAAGCGGTTGCCGGTGACATGGTCGTAACGGACTTCCGCCACCAGCTCCGGCCGGAGCGGCTGCCAGTCGCCGGAGCGCTCGTTGCTCCACCGGCTCGGGCCGCCGGGGGCGTTGCCGGTGAAGCCCGGCGGCTCGACCAGCGCCTCGAGCCGCCGCGTGAGCTCCGGCTTTTGCTCGGCCGGAATGGCCGAGGTGAAGCCGACATGGTCGAGCTTGCCTTCTTTATTGTAGAGCCCCAGCAGCAGCGATCCGACCTCCCTGCCCTTGGCGGCGTAGCGGAAGCCGCCGACCACGCAGTCGGCGGTGCGGAGCTGCTTGATCTTCAACATCGCGCGCTCGCCCGGCTCGTAGCGGCCGTCGCGGCGCTTGGCGACGACGCCGTCGAGCGCCCCGCCGGCCATATCCAGCCACGATTGGGCGAGCGCCTGATCCTCGGTATAAGGGGAGAGCTGCAGGTCGGCCGCGCCGGCATCAGCATGGAAGGCTTCGAGCGCGCGCCGCCGCGCCGCCAGCGGCTCCTCGACCAGCGATTCCCCGTTGGCGCCGAGGAGGCAATCGAACAGCATCAGCTGGGCGGGCGTATCCCGCGCCAGCTTCCTGATCCGGCTCTCGGCAGGGTGGAGCCGCATCTGCAGCGCATCGAACGAGAGGATGCCGCCAAGCGTGATGATGAGCTCGCCGTCCAGCACGAACCGGTCGGCCGGGAGCGCCGCCACCGCCGCCGCCACTTCGGGAAAGTAGCGGCCGAGCGGCTTGCCCGATTTCGACTGGAGCTCGACCTCGGCCCCGTCGCGGAACACGAGGCAGCGAAAGCCGTCCCATTTTGGCTCATATTGCCAGCCGTCCCCGCCCGGCAGCCGGTCGACCGATTTGGCCTCCATCGGCGCCAGTCCAGGCTTCACGCTCAAGCGATCGAACAAGGCCATCTCCTTGTGCCATCGCCATAGACGCTCCCCCGCGTGGCCGGTTCCTTTGAGGCCGGGGCATACCGGACGTTAAGCTATGTTCCCCATTATGCGGCGAAACGCGTCAGGGCTGAGGCGAACGCGAGTCGCGGCGCCGCCAGTTCGTTGAGAGAGCGAGACAAAAACTGTACAAAGGCCGGGTTATCCGGGGAGGGTTACGACCATCATTACGCGTAGGAACTTGCTTCAGGCGGGAGCGGCCGCCGGCCTCGTCACCGCCGCACGCCCGGTCTTCGCGACCGTGGCGCCCTTCCAGCCGCAGATCGATCCGCGCCTCAAGGCGCGCGCCCTGCTCGCGCTCGAGGCGCGGCGTCACATGGTCCGCAAGACGGACGTGATCGGCATCACCGATTTCAGCCGCCCGTCGCGCGAGGCACGCTTCTATATCGTCGACGTCGCCAGCGGCCGGGTCAGTTCGCACCTGGTGGCGCACGGCCGCGGCTCCGATCCCCTGCATGTCGGCTACCTCCAGATGTTCTCGAACGAGAGCGGGTCGGAGGCGACGTCGCGGGGCGGCTACGTCACCGGTGATTATTACCAGGGCAAGTACGGCTATTCGATGCGCCTCAGGGGGCTCGACCGGAGCAACAGCAACGCCGAGCCGCGCGCCATCGTCATTCACCAGGCCTGGTATGCCGAGCCGCAGGTGGTCGCCGACCATGGCAAGCTTGGGCGCAGCGAGGGCTGCTTCGCCTTCGGGGCCTCCAGCCATTCGGAAGTGCTCTCGCGCCTCGGCCCGGGCCGCTTCCTCTACGCCGACAAGGTCTGAGCTCTACCGAGCGCGGCCGTTACGGGCGCGAAACCCGGCCGCCGCTGCGGCGTTCCGCATGAGTGGACGAGGCACCTCCGCCCGAATCTGATTATGATGCGGCTTTGCTCCAGCCGGGCCGCAATTGCCTGCGCATCGCCCGGGCGGGCCGGGCGTCGCTGATCGTCGATGCCGCCGATTATTACCGCATCGCGCGCGAGGCCATGCTCGGCGCCCGCTCCCGTATCCTGCTGATCGGGTGGGACATCGACACCCGAGTGGCCCTGGTCGAGAAGGAAGAGGCGGCGGGCGCCCCCAATTGCCTGGGGCCCTTGCTGTCCTGGCTGTCGCGCAGGCGACCGAAGCTCGAAATCTACGTGCTTGCCTGGGATGAGGGCGTGCTGAGCCTGCCCGGCCGCGGCACCACTTTGCTGCGCATGCTGGAATGGTGGATGAACGATCACGTCACCTTCAAGTTCGACAGCTCGCACCCGCTCGACGCTAGCCACCACCAGAAGATACTCGTGATCGACGATGCCATTGCGTTTTGCGGCGGCATCGACATCACCGCCGACCGCTGGGACACGCGCGGCCACAAGGACGACGACCCGGGGCGCCGCCGGCCCTTCACCCGCCGCTGCTACGAACCCTGGCACGACACCATCATGGCCGTGGACGGCGATGCCGCCCGGGCGCTCGGCGATCTCGGCCGGCTGCGCTGGAAGATCGCGACCGATTGCCAGCTGTCGCCGGTCGACGATGCGTGCCGCGGCGACCTCTGGCCGGAGGCGCTCGATCCCAATTTCCGCGACGTCGACGTCGCGATCGCGCGCACCCGCGGGAAGGAAGGCAACATCAGCGAGGTGCGCGAGATCGAGGCCTTGTTCGTCGATCTGATCGCGGCGGCGCGGCGGTTCGTCTATTTCGAGACTCAATATTTCGCATCGCGCGTGGTGACGGAAGCAATCGCGCGCCGGCTCGAGGAGCCGGACGGGCCCGAATTCGTGGTCGTCAATCCGAAGACGGCTTATGGCTGGCTCGACGAAGCGGTGATGAGCCCGGCCCGCGAAGCGCTGGTGCGGGCGCTGGCCGAGCGCGACCGGCACGGCCGGTTCCGGATCTACACCCCGGTGACCGGGCGGGGCTCCGACATCTATGTCCATGCCAAGGTGATGATCGTCGACGACGTTTTCCTGAGGGTCGGCTCGGCCAATCTCAACAACCGGTCGATGGGCCTCGACAGCGAATGCGACGTGCTGATCGACGGCCGCCCGCGCGACGATGTCCGCGCCACGATCGGCAAGCTGCGATGCGATCTCCTGGCCGAGCATCTCGGCCTCGAACAGGCCGATGTCGCGGCCTGCTTCGAGGAGACGGGGTCGCTGATCGCGGCGATCGAGCAGCTGCGCGGCAGCGGGCGGACGCTGGTGCCGTTCGAGCCGCGCGAGCCGAATGCCGCCGAGAAGAAGCTCGCCAGGAGCGAGCTGCTCGATCCCGAAGGGCCGGACGAACTGTTCGAGCGGCGGGCGCGGCCGGGGCTGCTGT
This sequence comes from Allosphingosinicella sp., assembly GCA_036388655.1. Classification (GTDB taxonomy): domain Bacteria; phylum Pseudomonadota; class Alphaproteobacteria; order Sphingomonadales; family Sphingomonadaceae; genus Allosphingosinicella. The sequence goes on from DASVRK010000210.1 coordinate 5,272, forward strand.
CCGGGCTCAGGCGACGGCGCTAGCCCTCATTCGCCGGCGGAGGCCAAAGCGGTGCCGGCGCGCTGGTTGAGCGCGACCACGACGCTGCCGTCGCGCCCGTAAACGTCCTTGTAGCTGACGATCTTGCCGGTCTGGGCCGCGGCGGCGGTGAAATAGGTGATGTAGACCGGCGTCGGCGTCGTGGCCTTCGCTTCGACCGTCTTGCCCGAAGCGATCGCCGCGTCGATCGCCGCCCGGTCCCATTCCGGATTGCCGAGCAGCAATTCGGCGAAGGCGAGCGGATCCTGGGTGCGGATGCAGCCGTGGCTGAACGCGCGCGCGGGCTTGTTGAACGCCGACTTGGACGGCGTGTCGTGGAGATAGATGGCGTAATTGTTGGGCATCACCACCTTCATTCGGCCGAGCGCGTTGGCCGGCCCCGGCGGCTGCCGGTAGCGCCAGCCCTCACCGGCCTTGACCCGCACATAGCCGCGCTTGCCCTGCACTTCCGGGGTGATGCTCTTGGGCACTTCCCACCACGGGTTGAGAATGACGCCGGTCGCGGTCGCGCCGAGCTGCGGCGTCGCCGTCTTGGGCGCGCCGACCACCGCCTTGTGGCGGGCGACGACGTGGCCGTCCTCGACCAGGGCCACGGTGTAAGCGGGGACGTTGACGATCACATAGCGCCGGCCAAGGTCGCGCGGCAGCCACCGCCAGCGGTCGAGATTGACCCGCACCTTGTCGGCGGTCGTCTTGTCGGAGGTCGTGGCGAGAACGCCCTTGAGCTCGGCATATTGCGGGTGGGTCGGCAGCAGCGAGGCCAGCGTGTCGCGAACGGTGCCGTCCTGGATCGCCTTGCGCATCAGCGTGAATTGCTGGGCGCCGGTGAGGTCGTTATCCTTGAGGTGCCAATCGTCGCGGGCCGCCATCGGCACGTTGCCGAGCGCGAGATCCGCCGAGACGCGCAGGAAGCTGTCGGTAGCCGCCCGGTCGAGCGCGGCCTGCTCGCCGCCCGCCAGCGCCGCCCGCAGCGCGTCCGGCGCATAATCGGCGGGATCGAGCCCATCCTCCCCGCTGCGGTCGACATAAGCGAGCAGGTCCTCGGCCGCGGGCTTGCTCCAGGCCGGCGCCACCATCGTGCCGCCGAACGAGCGATAGACCGTCTCCGCTTCGTCGAAAGGCGTGGCCGGAACTTCGCCGGTCGCGACCTGCTCCTTGGTCGGGGCCTCGCCCGTTTCCAGTTGCGCGGCCGCCGGCATCGCCGCGCAGGCGAGCAGGAGCGGTAAAGCGGAGCGTGATAGGCTGTGATACATGACTGTCCCTCTAACCCAGCCTCTTGGCCGAAGCCAGCTTTCGCCAAGCTGACCGCGACGCGGCGAGCGATTTCCGCGCCGCCTGCTTCCCTGGCGCAACACCCTGAGGGGCAACATATTTGTCACAGCCGCCGGCGCGACAACCGCAGAATCGGCGCCCGACTCGACTTGACCTAAATTAAGGACGGCTCGGTAGCAGACCGGTGCCGGGGCGCGACGAGCCGCTGGAACGGGTCTGCCCACGACCGGTTGAAGGGCTTTCCGAAACCCAACCGACAGGCCGCATGAACGACGAGCAGAGCCAGGTTGCTATTCCTTTGCTGGAGGAGCGGCTGATCACCGGCAAGCGCGAGGTCGAGACCGGCCGCGTCCGGGTCCGGACCGTGATCGACGAGCATGAGACGATCGTGCGCGACACGCTCGCCCGCGGCAGCGTCGAGGTCGAGCGCGTGCCGATGCATGTCGAGGTCTCGGAAGTGCCGCAGCCGCGTGAGGAGGGCGACGTTCTGATCGTGCCGGTCGTGCAGGAAGTGCTGGTGGTCGAGAAGAAGCTGATCCTCACCGAGGAGCTGCGGCTGCACCGGAAGACCAGCACCGAAGACTATGCGCAACCCGTCACGCTGCGTTCGCAGCGGGCGGTGGTGGAGCGCGAAGAGACGAGCGGGGAAACAACCTAAGCAAGGAGTAAGACCTAATGTCGCGTACCGTAACCGCCATGTTCGACAGCCGCCCCGAGGCCGAAGCCGCCAAGGCCCGCCTCATCTCTTCCGATATCGATGCCGACAGCATCCGCATCATCGACAAAAGCTATTCCGGCAGTTCCGGCGGTTCGGAATCGTCCGACGGCCAGGGTTTCTGGGCCTCCTTGAAGGACATGTTCATGCCCGACGAGGATCGCCACGCTTATGGCGAAGCGATCGAGCGCGGCGGTTTCCTGCTCTGCGCCCAGGTCGACGAGACCGACGCCGACCGCGCCATCTCGATGCTCGACGAAACCGACAGCGTCGATTTCGACCAGCGCGAGCAACAATGGCGTAGCGACGGCTGGCAGGGCCAATATGCCGGCGCGTCGGGCTTCGGCGGCGGCACCTCGTCCAGCTTCCAGGGCGACGCCAATACCGGTTTCGACCAAAGCAAGCGCTCGCAGACGGTGGCGGAAGAGCATATCCCGATCGTCGAGGAAGAGCTCCGCGTCGGCAAGCGCGAGGTCAGCCGCGGCGGCGCCCGCGTCCGATCCTACATCCGCGAGACTCCGGTCCACGAGCAGATCAACCTGCGCGAGGAGCATGTCAGCGTCGAGCGGCGGCCGGTCAACGAGACGCTTCGCGCCGGGGATCTCGAAGGCAATGACATCCTTCGCGAGCGCAACATCGAGATGACGGAAACGGCTGAAGAGTCGGTCGTCGCCAAGGAAGCGCGGGTCCGGGAAGAGCTGGTCGTGCGCAAGACCGCCGAAGAGCATGTCGAGAATATCGACGACACCGTGCGCCGCACCGAAGTCGAAGTCGACGAGGGCGCCGCCGGATCGGGCGACCGTTCCGCGTTCGGCAGCTTCGGCAATCAGCAGACCGAGAGCGGGGGCGGCTTCAGCGAATCCCGTTCCGACCTCGAGCGGACGGACCGCGACAAAGGCTTCTGATCTCCGGATCGAAGCGAAAGCGAGAGGGCGGCCCCAGGGCCGCCCTCTTTTTTTTGCGTCAAACGCGGTCGGCCGTGCGGTCGTCTGCCCGGTCGCGGTGAACGAAGCCGAAATAGGCGGCCGGGAGGAGAAGGAAGAGGTGCAGCCAGGGATCGTTGCCGAACAGCGGGACCAGACCGAACATCGTGTTCAACCCCGGTACGAACCCCGCAACCATCAGTACCGCGTAGATGACGGCGACGCTGCGCGCATAATTTTTCGCGGCGGGGAGGCTCTTATGAGCCATCAGGCCCCAGACGCCGAACAGCAGGTGGACGATGTTGTGCAGGATGTTGACCGGGAAGAGGCCGAGCGCATCCCCGTAGAAGGAATCCACTACCAGATCGGGATAATGCGCGGGAGCCGGATGCCAGAGGCCGGGAATGAAGCCGGAGGCGCCGGCGAGCAGAAACACGATGCCCCAGATAAGCGCGAAGGTTCGGGTATTCATCAGAAGTCCTCCTGTTGGCGTTTTACGCGCACCCGGTTCGTTTTTTCACCGTCCCCCCAAGCGCCTAGCGCTCATTTCGGTTCCGTCAGAACCCCCTCTCGTTTGCGCGCGCTGCTTCGCAGCCGGCGCCTCAATTCCACCGCGCGGCCGAGATATTGGACCGCCATCGCATAATGCGGGCGAGCCGCGTGCAGGTTCGGCGCCTGCTGGGCCATCTGAAATTCGGTGGTGGCCCGCTGGTCGAGCCAATCGAGCTCCTGATGGTTCATGACCCTCTCCAGATTATCGTTCTGGAGCAACATTATGCCGAATGTTCCGGCCCCGCACTAACCTTGATCAGCCCGGCGCCCGGGCCACCACTGTCGACACCGCCCCTGCCCCGCCGGCCACCAAACTGGCGATCGCGCGGGCGATCTTGTCTCCGCCCTTGGCTGAAGGCTCGATCGGGTTGGCGTAATCGTCATCCTCAGCGCAGATCAGGCGCAGGTCGATCAGCGGCAACGCGGCCGCGAAGGCGGCCCGGGTGATGACGTCGTTGAAGATTGATATGCCGGTCTTGATGATCCGGTGATTGGGCGCCGAAGCGGGCGTGTCGTAGATGGTGCAGAGCGCCGTCGGCAGCCCCCTCGCCAGCACCGCCTCCAGCATCTCCCGATAATCGCCGGCGAAGCGATCCTGCGCGGCGGCCAGCAAGGCCACGCCCTCACCGACTGATCGAACAGCCGCGCCGAGGACGTGGGATTCGCCGAGCGCATCGTTGCCGCCGACGCTGACGACGAGGTGGGTGGCGTCGGCCGGCAAGCGCTCGAGCTGCGCCTTCACGCTGCGGGTGACGGCGCCGTCCACCGCCAGCAAAGTCGCGCGCCAGCCCTCAGGAAGAGTCGCCTGCAATTGTCTCACCACGTCCGGCTCGCCGGGCACATAGACGCCGTTGTCGAAGATGGAATCGCCGAGGAGGACGATGTGGCTCATCGCCCCCCAACTCACGGCATCGCGAAGTTGATCCCCTGGGCGAGCGGCAGTTCGCGGCTGTAATTGATCGTGTTGGTGGAGCGGCGCATGTAGTTGCGCCAGGCATCGGAGCCGCTTTCGCGGCCGCCGCCCGTCTCCTTCTCGCCTCCGAACGCGCCGCCGATCTCGGCGCCTGACGGACCGATATTGACGTTGACGATGCCGCAGTCGGAGCCGGCGGCGGAGAGGAACAGCTCCGCCTCGCGCAGATCGTTGGTGAAGATCGAGGAGCTGAGCCCCTGCGGCGCCGCATTATGATAGTCGATCGCCTCGTCCAGCGTCGCATAGCGGAGCACGTAGAGGATCGGCGCGAAAGTTTCCCTGAGCACGACGGCGCTCTGGTCCTGCATCTGGACGATGGCCGGCCGCACGTACCAGGCCTCCGGCGCGTCTTCGGGATAGAGCCGCTCGCCGCCCTCGAGCCGGCCGCCCTCCCCTCGGGCCTGCTCAAGCGCCGCCTGCATCGCATCGAAGCCGGCGCCATCGATGAGCGGGCCGACCAGGACGCCGTCGGCCAGCGGATTGCCGACCGGCACGCCGGCCCAGACCTGCTTCAGGCGGGGGACGAGTTCGTCATAGACTTCGTCGTGGACGAACAGCCGCCGCAATGTGGTGCAGCGCTGGCCGGCGGTGCCCACTGCGGCGAAGGTGATCGCCCGCTCCGCCAGATCGAGGTCGGCGGTCGGCGCCACCACCATGCCGTTATTGCCGCCCAGCTCCAGCAAGCTGCGCCCGAACCTCGCCGCCACCCGCGGCGCGATCTCGCGGCCCATCCGGGTCGAGCCGGTCGCCGAGACCAGAGCGACGCGGCGATCGTCGACCAGCGCCTCCCCGGCTGCGCGGCCGCCTTGGACGACCATGGACAGATGCGCAGGCGCGTCCCCGAACCGTTCGGCCGCACGCTCGAACAGCGCCTGCACGGCCGCGCCGCAGAGCGGCGTCTTCTCCGAGGGTTTCCAGACGACGCCGTCGCCGCAGACGAAGGCAAGGCAGGCGTTCCACGCCCATACCGCCACGGGAAAGTTGAAGGCGGAGATCACCCCCACGACGCCGAGCGGGTGCCAGGTCTCCATCATCCGGTGCCCCGGCCGCTCGGTGGCGATGGTGAGGCCGTAGAGCTGGCGCGAGAGGCCGACCGCGAAGTCGCAAATATCGATCATCTCCTGGACCTCGCCGAGACCCTCCTGAAGGATCTTGCCCGCCTCGAGACTGACGAGCCGGCCGAGCGTCTCCTTCTCCTCGCGCAGCACCTGCCCGAACAGGCGCACCAGCTCGCCGCGGCGGGGCGGCGGAACGAGGCGCCAGGCGAGATGCGCTTGGTGGGCCTGCTCCACCGCTTCGGCCACGTCGCCCGCGCCTTGCTCGGCGACCCGGCCGATCGTCCTGCCGTCGATCGGCGAGCGGGCCTCGATCGCGCCCTCCCGCGGCAGTTGGAGGCCGAGTCGCTCGAACAGCCGCTCGGTCTCCGCGCGGGAATCGAAGGATGTGAAATTATTCAAGGCGGCCTCCGCTGGCTGGCGACGGACGCCCCTATCAAGCGGCGGCGGCCGCACAAGGGGCGTCTCCCTGTCCTGGGGCGACAGCGCGGGCCCGTCTGTTCTATTGTAAGAAGCTCGCTTCGCCTTTATGGCGTCAGCGAAGGAAAGACGCCGTCGCGGCTACGCGGCGGCTTTTTTGGGGGTCGCGGACGTTGCCTTTCGGCAAGCGGCAGGATCGCCTCTTTCCGCCCATTGCCCACGAGACCAGCGTGACCCAGCTATTGCAAGCCCGCGAGTTCGACATGAATGCAGCCGCCGAGCCGAGCCGCCTCACCCACCTGCAGCGGCTGGAGGCGGAAAGCATCCACATCCTCCGCGAAGTCGCGGCCGAGGCCGAAAAGCCGGTGATGCTCTATTCGATCGGCAAGGATTCGGCGGTGATGCTGCACCTTGCGCGCAAGGCCTTCTACCCGGCGCCGCCGCCCTTCCCTCTGCTCCACGTCGACACGACCTGGAAGTTCAGGGCGATGTACGAGATGCGCGAGCGCGCCGCCCAGGAGGCCGGCATGGAGCTCCTCGTCCACCACAATCCGGAGGCCAAGGAGAAGGGGATCAACCCGTTCGACCATGGTCCGCTCCACACCGACATGTGGAAAACCGAAGGGCTGAAGCAGGCGCTCGACAAATATGGCTTCGACGCGGCCTTCGGCGGCGCGCGGCGCGACGAGGAGAAGAGCCGCGCCAAGGAGCGGGTATTCTCGTTCCGATCGGCCAACCACCGCTGGGACCCGAAGAACCAACGCCCCGAGCTGTGGCGGCTCTACAATGCCCGCAAGGCCAAAGGCGAGAGCATGCGGGTGTTCCCGATATCCAACTGGACCGAGCTCGACGTGTGGCAATATATCCACCTCGAGAATATCCCGATCGTGCCGCTCTATTTCTCGGCGCCGCGCCCGACCGTTGAGCGCGACGGCCTGCTCCTGATGGTCGACGACGACCGGTTCCGGCTGCGCGAGGGCGAACAGCCGGTCGAGCGGTCGGTGCGCTTCCGGACGCTCGGCTGCTATCCGCTCACCGGCGCCGTCGAGAGCGAGGCGAAGACGCTGCCCGACATTATTCGCGAGATGCTGCTCACCACCACCTCGGAACGCCAGGGCCGCGCGATCGACCACGACCAGGCCGCCAGCATGGAGAAGAAGAAGCAGGAGGGCTATTTCTGATGGCCACCCAGGTTCAGGAATCCTCCTACAAGGCGGACGAGCTCATCGCCGAGGACATCGGCGCCTATCTGGAGCAGCACCAGCATAAGAGCCTGCTGCGCTTCATCACCTGCGGCAGCGTCGACGACGGCAAGTCGACCCTGATCGGGCGGCTGCTCTACGATTCGAAGATGATCTTCGAGGACCAGCTCGCCGCCCTCGAAGCCGATTCCAAGCGGCACGGGACGCAGGGGCAGGAGATCGACTTTGCTTTGCTGGTCGACGGGCTCGCCGCCGAGCGCGAGCAGGGTATCACCATCGACGTCGCCTACCGCTTCTTCGCCACCGACAAGCGCAAGTTCATCGTCGCCGACACGCCCGGCCACGAGCAATATACGCGCAACATGGTGACCGGCGCCTCGACCGCCGAGCTCGCCGTGATCCTGATCGACGCGCGCAAGGGTGTGCTGACGCAGACCCGGCGGCACAGCTTTCTGGTCAATCTGATCGGCATCAAGAACGTCGTCCTCGCCATCAACAAGATGGATCTCGTCGATTACAGCCAGGCCCGGTACGAAGAGATACTGGCCGAATATCGCGCCTTTGCGAGCGAGATCGGGATCGGCAATTTCGTTGCCATCCCCATTTCGGGCCTGCGCGGCGACAACATCACCGAGCGGTCGGCGACAATGCCCTGGTATGTCGGGCCGACCTTGCTGGCGCACCTCGAGACGGTGCAGCTCGACGAGGAGCATCTGCGCACCTCCTCCTTCCGGATGCCCGTCCAGTGGGTCAACCGCCCCAACCACGAATTTCGCGGCTTCAGCGGCATGATCGCCGGCGGCACGGTCCGCAAATATGACGCGGTGCGGGTGCTGCCTTCGGGCCGCACCTCGACCGTGAGCCGGATCGTCACCCTCGACGGCGACCTCGACAGCGCCGTTGCCGGCCAGTCGGTCACAATCACGCTCGCCGACGAGGTCGATTGCTCGCGCGGCGACGTCATCGTGGCGGCGGACCAGCCGCTCGAAGTCGCCGACCAGTTCGAAGCGACGATCGTGTGGATGGACGACGAGGCGATGCTGCCGGGGCGGCCTTATTGGCTGAAGATCGGTACCACCACCGTCAGCGCCACCGTCAACGAGCCCAAATACCAGGTCAACGTCAACACGCTCGAGCAGCTCGCCGCCAAGACGCTCGAATTGAACGCGATCGGCGTCGCCAATCTGCAGCTCGACCGGGCGATCCCGTTCACGCCTTATGCGGAAAATCACGACCTCGGCGGCTTCATCCTGGTCGACAAGCTGACCAACGCCACGGTCGGCGCCGGCATGATCCATTTCGCGCTCCGCCGGTCGCACAACATCCACTGGCAGCATCTCGAGGTCGACCGCAACGCCCATGCCAGGCTCAAGGGGCAGAAGGCGAAAGTGCTGTGGTTCACCGGACTTTCGGGCGCCGGCAAATCGACCATCGCCAATCTCGTCGAGAAGAAGCTGCACGACATGGGGCGGCACACCTTCCTGCTCGACGGCGACAATGTCCGCCACGGGCTCAACAAGGATCTCGGCTTCACCGACGCCGACCGGGTCGAGAATGTCCGCCGCGTCGGCGAGGTCGCGCGGCTGATGGCCGATGCCGGGCTGATCGTGATGTGCGCGTTCATCTCGCCGTTCCGGGCCGAGCGGCGGATGGTCCGTGAGATGATGCCGGAGGGCGAGTTCGCCGAAGTCTGGGTCGACACCCCGCTGGCCGAAGCGGAGCGCCGCGACGTCAAGGGGCTGTACAAGAAGGCGCGCAGCGGCGCGCTCGCCAATTTCACCGGCATCGACAGCCCCTATGAGGAGCCGGAAAATGCCGAGCTCCGGATCGACACCACCAAGATGAGCCCGGAAGAAGCGGCCGAGCATATCGTCGCAGAGCTGCTGCGATGACCGATGCCGACCTTGCCGCCCGCATCGCCGAGGGCGCGGGCGCGATCCTGCTCGCGGTGCGCGCCGCCGGGCTGATCGAAGGCAAGGCGCTGGGCGCGGCGGGCGACCGGATCGCCAACGCCTTCATCCTCGACGCGCTGCAGGCGCAGCGGCCGGACGACGCGGTGCTTTCAGAGGAGAGCGTCGACACGACCGATCGGCTGGAGCAGGAGCGGGTCTGGATCGTCGATCCGCTCGACGGCACCCGCGAATATTCCGAAGGACGCGAGGATTGGGCGGTGCATATCGCGCTGGCGATCGGCGGCCGCCCGGCGCTGGGCGCGGTCGCGCTGCCGGCGCAGGGACTGGTGCTGCGATCGGATGCGCCGCCGGCGTTGCCCGCGCTTGCGGACGGGCCGGTGCGGCTGCTGGTCAGCCGCACGCGCCCGCCCGCCGAAGCCGAACGGGTCGCCGAAGCGCTCGGCGCCGAGCTCGTGCCGATGGGTTCGGCCGGGGCGAAGGCGATGGCGGTGCTGCTCGGCCAGGGCGACGTCTATCTCCACGCAGGCGGGCAGTATGAATGGGACAACTGCGCGCCGGCCGCGGTGGCGCTCGGCGCCGGCCTCCACGCCACCCGGCTCGACGGCTCGCCGCTCGAATATAACCGGGCCGACCCGAAGCTTCCCGACCTGCTCATCTGCCACCGCAGCCTTGCCGAGCGCGTCCGGGCCGCGCTCGCCTGACCTCGATGGCGGGGCAGCGCATCCAGCCGGTGATCCTCTCCGGCGGGTCCGGCACCCGGCTCTGGCCGCTGTCGGTGCCGGAGCGCCCCAAGCAATTGCTGGCGCTGACCGGCGAAGAAACCATGATCCAGCTTACCGCCGAGCGGGTGCGGGACGCGGAGCGCTATGCGGCGCCGATCGCGGTGTGCGGCGAGCGCCATGCCGATCAGGTCGAGGCGCAGCTGACCGCGATCGGCACCCCCCCGGCGCTGGTGATCGTCGAGCCGAGCGCCCGCAATACCGCCCCCGCCATCGCGCTCGCGGCGCTGGCGGCGGCTCCGGACGATTGCCTGCTGGTGATGCCGAGCGACCATGTCGTCGCGGACGTGGCGGCCTTTGGCGCGGTCGTCGAGCGGGCGCTCGCCGCCGCCGCGGATGGCTGGATCGTCACCTTCGGCATCGAGCCCGATCGCCCGGAGACCGGCTATGGCTATATCTTCCGCGGGGAGGCCCTCGCCGAGGGTGTCAACGAGGTCGAGCGTTTCGTCGAGAAGCCGGACCGGGCGACGGCCGAAGCCTATCTGGCGGCGGGGCAATGTTCGTGGAACAGCGGCATCTTCCTGTTCCGGGCGGGCGACTATCTGGAGGCGCTGGAGCGGCACGCCCCCGACATATTGGCGGCGGTGCGGGCTGCGGTGGCCGGGGGACGGCGCGAAGCCGGCCGGCTCTACCCCGAGGCGAGCGCGTTCGCCCGATCGCCGTCCATCTCGATCGACTATGCGGTGATGGAAAAAGTGGAGCGGGCGGCGGTGGCGCCGGTCAGCATGGGCTGGTCGGACATCGGCAGCTGGGACGCGCTCTACGACCTCATAGAGAAAGATGCGCATGGGAACGCCCTGTCTGGGGAGGTCGTCGCGATCGGCGGCAGCGGCTCGCTGATCCGCACGACCGGGCCGAAAGTGGCGGCGATAGCGGTCAATGATTTGATCATCCTGGCGACGCCGGAGGCGGTGCTGGTCGTGCCCCGAGGGGAGAGCCAGCGGGTCAAGGAGGCGGTCGAGGCGATCGAGCGGCTTGGGGGCGGCGCGAAGTAGAAGGGAGATCCCAGCTTTCGCTGGGATGACGCTTACTCGGGCCGTTACGACTTCAACAGGTCGGCGCGGGCCTTGGGCTCGGCGTAGGCGATGAGGAGGTCGGCGCCGGGATCGAGGGCGAGGGCGGTTTCGGCCTCGACCATCCAGACTTCGCCCGGCTCGAGCGGCTCGCCGGCGACCCGGCCGGTGCCGGCGACGGGGATCAGCCACAGCGGAGCGGCGGCGGCGCTGAGCCGGCCCTCGATGAGCCCAGTCCAGCGTTCGAGGACGAAGGCCGGGCCTTCGGCGAGGATCAGGCGCCCCTCGCCTTCCGCGCGCGGCGCGAACGGCGGCTCGTAAGGGACCGGATTGGCGACCGCGATGCTCTCGTCGAGGTGAAGCTCGCGCGGGCGGCCATAATCGTAGAGCCGGTAGGTGAGGTCGACATTCTGCTGGACCTCGATCAGCGCCAACCCCTGGCCGAGCGCGTGGATGGTCCCGGCAGGGGAATAATAGACGTCGCCGGCCGCGGCCGGACGCCAATCGAGCAATTGCTCGATCGACCCGTCGAGCGCGGCGGCGCGCAGCTCATCGGGCGTGACCGGACGGCGCAGCCCGATGCCGATCACCGCGCCCGCGTCGGCGCCCAGCACCACCCACGCCTCGTCCTTGCCGCTCGGATAGCCGGCGGCGCGCGCGTCGGCATCGCCCGGATGGACCTGGATCGAGAGCTTTTCCGAGGTGAACAGATATTTGACCAGCAGCGGCCGGGCGGCGCCGGCCGGATCCTCGAACCAGATTTCGCCGACCGGCTCCGCTTCGTACGGTACCGTACCGAACATCGCCAGGTCGCGCCGCCCCCAGGGCTTTTCGACCCGCTTCGGTGTCAGCCGGACCGCCGTCACTCCACTTCACCCCGCTAGTTGGCGTCTGGACCGAAACAATGCTAAGGCGGTCCATAGACAAGCCTGCCCGTCTAGCCAACGGTGCAGATTCGTCGCCTAGACGGGGGCATTGGTCGCGGCGCGCTTGAGAGCAGGGCCTTAAGCCTTTGTGTTTTTGCCTGTTTCGCCCTAGGGTGAATCGCCAGTTCTGGACAGCTTGTAAGGGGAAGGCGTGGCCAGCTCATCGTTCTTGGTCGATCGGGGCGGAAGCGAGCCCCTCGTCCTGCCGCAGTCGGCGGAGGAGCAGCATTCGTTCGTCCACGCGGTACGGGCGCTCGGCAGCTCCAAGGAACTGCTCCGGCTGAAGCTTTACTCGTCGCTGATGGCGGTCGACATTGCCGGCCTGGCGCTCGCCTTCATGTTGGCGAGCTGGATCCGCCTCGGCAGCCCGCTGCACGGCGAAGGCATCGACACGCTGGCGGTGGTGCTGCCGCTGTTCATCGGAATCGCGCTCAACAGCCGGGCCTATTCGATCGAAGTGCTGAAGGCGCCGCGAGTCGGCATCCGCCGCGCGCTCCAGTCGCTGGTGTTCGCGCTGGTCGCGGTGATCGGCATCATCTTCTACTTGAAGGCGAGCGAGACCTTCTCGCGCCTGCTGTTTGCGATCGGCGGCGCGAGCGCGGTCGGCTTCGTCGCGCTCGGGCGCTGGGGCCTCGGCCATTTCGCCGGCCGCCGCTGCGGCTGGAGCTTCACCAACGAAGTGCTGCTGGTCGACGGTCTGCAGGTGTTCCCGCGCGACGGCGAGATCGTGCTGTTCGCCGACCAGGTGAACCTCAGCCCGCGCACCGACGACCCCGAATTGCTCGACCGGATCGGGCGGCTGCTCAAGAATTGCGACCGCGTGCTGGTCGCCTGCCCGGCCGAGCGCCGCGCCGCCTGGTCGGCGATGCTGAAAGGCACCGACGTCGACGTCGAAGTGCTGGTGCCCGAGCTGGACGGCCTCGGCGCGCTCGACCTCAGGCGGTTCGGCGACCGTTCGACCGTGCTGGTCGGCTGCGGCCCGCTCGGGCTTCGCGATCGCGTCGCCAAGCGCGGGCTGGACCTTGCCATCGCACTGCCCGCCACCCTGCTGCTGCTGCCGCTGATGCTGATCGTGGGCATTGCCATCAAGCTCGAATCGGCCGGCCCGGTCTTCTTCAGCCAGCCGCGGGTCGGGCGCGGCAATCGCATCTTCCACGTGCTGAAGTTCCGCAGCATGCGCGCCGATTCCGCCGATTCCGCCGGGGTCCGGTCGACCGCCCGCGGCGACGACCGCATCACCCGGATCGGCGCCTTCATCCGCCGCACCAGCATCGACGAGCTGCCGCAGCTGATCAACGTGGTGCTGGG
>DASVRK010000211.1:0-3332 GCA_036388655.1 Allosphingosinicella sp.
CAGCCCTCGCGCCGCATCGAGCAGCGCATCCCGGCTGAGCACCCGCCCCGGCCGCTCGACGAAGACGGCGAGCAAGGCATGCTCGCTCGCCGTAAGCGACAGCGGCCGGCCGGCGGGGTCCCGCAGCCGCCGTTGGGCGACATCGAGCCACCAGCCGGCAAAGGTCACTTCTTCCTGCCCCCGCGCCGCCGCGCCGCCGCTGCCCGGCCGCCGAAGCAGCGCCCGCACCCGCGCGAGCAGCTCGGCCGGTTCGAACGGCTTGGAAAGATAGTCCCACGCGCCCGTTTCCAGGCCAACCACTCGGTCCGTCACGCCGTCGAGCGCGCTCAGCATCAGGATCGGGACACCGAGCGGGGCGAGCCGGCGGCAGAGCGACAGACCGTCTTCTCCGGGCATCATTACATCGACGATCACCAGCTCGGCGCGTTCGGCCGCCCACAGGGCGTCAAAGGCCGGGGCGTGGGCCGCCGCGCGAACGCCGTAGCCACGCCCGCTCAAATATTCGAGCAGAGCGTCACGGACGCTGTCATCATCGTCAACGACGATGATCCGTGCGGTGCTGGTCAGGGCGGGAGCCATGCGCCGAGGATACCCCAGCTTTGTATCAAGGGCATGTCCAGAATTGATACCTTCGTTAAAGCCGCTCAGGTCCGCAGGTCGAGACCAAGAGCCAAGAACCCGGTGGCTCTCGATCGTTTGCGGTGAGTTGGAAGCCAGCAAAGCAGCTCGCCCGTCGAAGGCGGCCTGCATCGCTGAGTCTGCTTCAGAGGTGTCGAGCAGATAGGCTGGACGGCAGCTTCTGCGCTAAGCTGACAACCGGTCAGCCTTCGCCCGCTCCCGCGGATGCCCGGTCGCGACGCCCCCGGACAGCTGCGCCACGTGCGGCCATTTCTCGGCCACTTCGGGCGTGTAGGCCAGGTTGAAGACCGTCGGGCTCCCTTGGTCGCCTCAGGACAGGCTTCGCCGGCCGCTCCGTGCGGTCTGCCGGGATCCCCGCCCAGCACTTCGCGGGGGTGGCTATCAAGTGCCCATCAGTCCTGCAGCTTGATCGGCGGCGCCTCGCGTCAGGCCGCGGAGCGGTGAAGCTGCGGCTCCGGAATGGTTCGCCCCATCTTGCGGGCGCAGTGGATCCACGTGGCGATCGCATCTTGAACGTTGACAAGGGCTTCCGCTGGCGTTTCTCCGTCGGACATGCAGCCGGGCAACTCCGGCACAGTCGCGAGATAGCCCCCGCCATCCTCTTCGGACAGCGGCTCGATCACCACCTTGTAGGTCACCTGGCCGTTCGCCACCTCAACCATCCTCTCTGGCCGCGAGCACCGCGTCCACATACTTGACGAGCCTCCGAATATATACTGGCTTGATCGGGCGGGCGAAGGGAATCGTGACGTGCATTTCTTGCGTCGGATCGCTGACGCCATAGTGAGAGCCGCCCGGAGGACGATCGAAATCAAGGCCGAACGCGCCGCACAGCGTGCCGACATCCTCGATTCGCCAGTCGCGCGGATTGGCTCGCATGCGGTCGAGAAGCTTGTTGCCGCGAGCCACGCGCCAGGACCGCGCCCCGCTCGGAAGCCCTACTTCCGCACTCGCTCCCGTGGATGCCCCGTCGCCACCCCCCCGGACAGCTGTGCCACGTGCGGCCACTTCTCCGCCACCTCGGGCGTGTAGCCCAGGTTGAACACCGTCGGGCTCTTCGCCGGGCGCTCGGTGCGGTCGTAATAGGTGCCGAAGAGCTTGTCCCAGAAGAAGGTGGTGATTCCGAAATTGCCGGTCTCGTCGTGGAAATGATGGGCCATGTGGCGCTTCTTCATCTCGGCCAGCCAGCGGCTCTTCGGCTTGTAGGCGAGATGCTGGATGCAGTGGCAGAATTCATAAAAGCAGGTGGTGAGAAGGCCGGTCGCGAAGGCGATGCAGGCGCCGCCGAAGCCGCCGATCAGATAGCCCAAGGGCGCCGAGGCGATGGCGATCGCCGGCAAAGTGGTGTGGAGCGCGCCGAACAGGACTTCGAGGTGGTTGGGGTCCTGGTGGTGGTCGTAATGGATGCGCTTCCAGGTCGAGGCGAGCAGAGGCACCTTGAACATCCAGCGGCTGTGCAGCACCCAGCGGTGGAGCACGTACCACACCAACGGATAAGCGACCGCGGCCGCGACCGCGGCGACGAGGGTCGGGAGCAGCGGTGCCGGCTTCAGCGCGAACAGGCCGAGCGCGGCGACCGAGAGCGCGAAATAAGCGATGATCGCCGGATATTGGACATAGGCGATGACGAGCTCGCGCAGCGTCATCTTGTCGAGATGGTGCGAGCGCTTCCAAAAGCCGGGACGCGTGGATTGGGCGAGCTTCACTCTGTCATACCTCGGAAAAAGGGCCGTACCTCGGAAAATTGCCGCGGGCGCACGGGAGCCGAAGCTCCTGCACATCCATATGTGTCCTTGTCATGAATTCGCAATGAGGCGGATTTTGGGCGCTCAGACGAGCTTGAGGCGGCGGGCGAGGCCGCCGAGCGCCTCGCGGTCGCCGAGCTGGAGGCCGAAGCGGAGCGCGCACCAGCTGGTCGCCGCCCAGATGAGGAGGATGGAGGCGAAGCGGGCGGGGCCGCCGGCGAGGCTTTCGGCCAGCGCCATCAGGGCGACGCCGGCAAGCGCGAGGCCGAGCGCGGCGAACAGGCGGCGGTCGAACGGCGACAGGCGCTCGGTCAGGCGGAGCTCGGCGGCGGCGGCGGCGACGGCGAGGAAGGTGGCGGCGCCGGTCGCGATCGCCATGCCGGTCGCGCCCGAGCCCGGCACCAGCCACCAGGCGAGCGCCGCCCAGAGCGCGGCGGCGGCGGCGCTGTTGATGAGCGGAAGCGCGCGGTGGCCGGTCATCTCGACGATCGCGACGGCGGGCCCGAGGATGGCTTCGGCGGAGCGGGCGAGGACGAGGATGACGAGCAAGGGGAGGGCGGCGGCGGCCTCGGGCCGGTAGACGCTCAATATGTCGGCGCCGGCGAAGATGACGAGGCCGGCGAGCGGGACGACCAAAGCGGCCGAGACGCGGCAGGCGAAACGGTAGAGCGGGGCGATGGCGGCGCGATCGGCGCGGGCCTGGGCGGAGGCGAGCGGGCTCATCACATAATGGAAGGCCTGACGGACGATCAGCGGTACGGTCGCGATCTTGCGGGCGATCTCGAACAGGCCGGCGGCGGTGGCGCCGCGGGCGCCGGGCAGGAGCGCGAGGCCGGTGCCGAGCAGGCTCCAGACGAGGTGGGCGTCCACGGGGGCGCGGAGGAGCAGGCGCAGGTCGAAGAAGCGGGCGAGGAGGCGGACGCAGAGCAGGGCGGTCAGCGCCAGCGA
>DASVRK010000212.1:0-6260 GCA_036388655.1 Allosphingosinicella sp.
CACAGCCTCGATTTCCTTGACGCCGATGGTCTTCTTCCGCTTGGCCTCGGTGACCAGCATCTGGCTGGCGCCGGCTTCGTCGATCACGTCGATCGCCTTGTCGGGCAGCTTGCGGTCGTTGATGTAGCGCGCCGACAGCTCGACCGCGGACTTGATCGCATCCGGCGTGTATTTGACGGAGTGATGCCCCTCGAAGGCCGAGCGCAGGCCGGCGAGGATCTTGATCGTGTCCTCGACCGTGGGCTCGTTGACGTCGATCTTCTGGAAGCGCCGGAGCAAAGCCCGGTCCTTCTCGAAATGGTTGCGGAACTCCTTGTAGGTGGTCGAGCCAATGCAGCGGATCGTCCCGCCCGACAAAGCGGGCTTCAAGAGGTTCGACGCATCCATGGCGCCGCCGGACGTGGCGCCGGCGCCGATCACGGTGTGGATCTCGTCGATGAACAGGATCGCGTCGGGCAGCTTCTCGAGCTCCGTCACCACCGCCTTCAGCCGCTCCTCGAAATCGCCGCGGTAGCGGGTGCCGGCGAGCAGCGCCCCCATGTCGAGCGAGTAGATCACCGCGGGCTTCAGCACGTCGGGCACCTGGCCTTCGACGATCTTGCGCGCGAGGCCCTCGGCGATGGCGGTTTTGCCGACGCCGGGATCGCCCACATAGAGCGGGTTGTTCTTCGAGCGGCGGCAGAGGATCTGGATGGTGCGGTCGACTTCGGGCCCGCGGCCGATCAGCGGATCGACCCGGCCGTCCAGCGCCTTTTCGTTGAGGTTGACGGTGAACTGCTTCAGCGCGGATTCGGACTTCTTCTTGCCGTCCTCCTGCTTGGTCTCCTCGGTGCCCTTGACCTCCGGCGGCTCGGACGAGGTCTCGCCCTTGCCGACGCCGTGGCTGATGTAGCTGACCGCATCGAGGCGGCTCATATCCTGCTGCTGCAGGAAATAGACGGCATAGCTCTCGCGCTCCGAGAACAAAGCGACGAGCACGTTGGCGCCGGTCACTTCGTCGCGGCCCGACGACTGGACGTGGAGGATGGCGCGCTGGACGACGCGCTGGAAGCCGCTGGTCGGCGAGGGATCGGTGTCGCCCTCCACCTTCAGGGCTTCGAGCTCGTTGTCGAGATAAAGACGGACGGCCTCGCGCAATTCGCCGAGGTCGACGCCGCAGGCGGACATCACCTTGGAGGCGTGGCTGTCTTCGATGAGGGCGAGCAACAGATGCTCCAACGTCGCATATTCATGCTTGCGGCCGCTCGCTTCCGCGAGGGCGGTATGGAGCGTCTGTTCGAGTTCGCGGGCAAATGACGGCATTTCAAACTCCTACCTGCCCGCGTGGGTCACGGGCGACTTGCCCTCAATGTCGTGCCGCGTCGGCCCAGCATCAAGCACGTCTCACAAATAACCGGGGAGAACCGCGTCGGTTTCGCCGCGGCGCTCATTTCTTGAAGATCGCGTCGGCATCGGCGCGGAAGCTGACCGAGGCTTCGGCCTTGGCTTTGGTGCGCGCGATCTCGGCCTCGAGCGCGGCGATGCGCTCGTGAAGCTCGTCGACCGACAGGGGATCGAGATCCTGGGCGGCGAGCTGGCTCAGCGGGTCGCTCGGCTTGTTCGGAAAGAGCTCGTCCAGATCCATCGCCGGCAGAATCCCCCGGAACGGGCGCTTGTGTCAACAAGATCGGGCGGGCTACGGCCGAAAGCCAGCGGAGCGTGACCCGATGAACACTGCCACCACCCCTATTCGCACTACCATGATGGCGATCGATCCCGACGAGGCGGGCGGACCCGAGGTGCTGAAGCCGGTCGAGCGGCCGGTCCCGAAGCCCGGCCCGGGAGAGGTGCTGATTGAGGTGGCCGCGGCCGGGGTCAACCGCCCCGACGTGATGCAGCGCCTCGGCCGCTACCCGCCGCCGCCCGGCGCGCCGACCATCCCCGGCCTCGAAGTGGCCGGGCGCGTGGTCGCGGTCGGCGCCGGCGAACTGCCGCAATGGATCGGCAAGCCCGTCTGCGCGCTCGTGTCGGGCGGAGGCTATGCCGAATATTGCACCGCCCCGTCGGGCCAGTGCCTGTCCGTTCCCGGCACCTTCACCATGGTCGAGGCGGCGGCGCTGCCGGAGACCTTCTTCACCGTCTGGGCCAATCTCTTCCACCATTCCTATCTCGGCCGCGAGGACACGTTGCTGGTCCATGGCGGCACCAGCGGGATCGGCATCGCCGCGCTGCTGCTCGGCCAGATTTTCGAGCTTAACGTCATCGTGACTGCGGGCTCGGACGAGAAATGTCGCCGCGCGCTCGAGCAAGGCGCCGCCTGGGCGATCAACTACCGCACCCACGATTTCGTCGAGGAGGTGCGGCGGCTGATGGAGGGGCGCGGCGTCGACGTCGTGCTCGACATGATCGGCGGCGATTATGTCGCCCGCAACCTCGCCTGCGTCGCCGACGAGGGCCGGCACGTCTCGATCGCGGCGCAGCGCGGCGCGACCGCGGAGATTCCGCTCTGGGAAGTGATGCGCCGCCGCCTGACCCTCACCGGCTCCACGCTCCGCGCCCGCTCGGCCGAGTATAAGGCGACGCTCGCCAGCGAGATCCGGCGCGAAGTGTGGCCGCATCTCGAAGTCGGCCGCATCCGCCCGGTGATCGATAGCGTCTACCCGCTCGCCCGCGCGGCCGAGGCCCATGCCCGGATGGAAAGCAGCGAGCATGTCGGCAAGATCGTGCTCCAGGTGAAGTGACGATCGTTCTGAGGTGAGGTGACGCCCCCCGCGGCGTCGACATGAGGTGACGCCCCCCCCCGCGCCATCCCCGCGAAAGCGGGGATCTCACTTCTTCTTCCTGTCGAGACAACTGCCAGAAAAGCGATTTCAGCTTGCGCTGGAATGACGTTGTTGGCTTTCATCGTCACATCGATCGTCACGGAAACGTCACACCGCCCCGATCCATATTGTCACAATCAACTGCGATACGCTGACAGTCGAACCCACGAGGGGAGACGGCGTATGAAGGCGTTGGCAGGGGAACTCGGGCCGGCGGACCTGGTCCGCAAGCGCCTTTCGAAAGTCGACAAGGCGGTCGGGCCGTCGGGGGCGCCGCGGCGGCGGTACCGGACTATCTGGATCTCCGACGTCCATCTCGGCACGCGCGGCTGCAACGACCGGCTGCTGATCGACTTCCTCGACCATGTCGATTCTGACACGCTCTACCTCGTCGGCGACATCATCGACGGCTGGCGGATGAAGAAGCGTTATTATTGGCCCGAGCGGCACAACGCGATCGTCCGGCGCATCATGAAACGCGCCAAGCGCGGCACCGAGGTCGTCTACATTCCCGGCAACCATGACGAGATGTTCCGCCAGTTCGCCGGCATGAACTTCGGCGGGGTGCGGATCCGCAACAAGGCGGTGCATGTCACCGCCGACGGAAGGCGGCTGCTGGTCCTCCACGGCGACGAGTTCGACGCGGTGGTGATGGCCCATAAGTGGCTCGCCTTCGCGGGCGACGCCGCTTACGAATTCCTGATGAAGCTGAACGTGGTGGTGAACGCCGTCCGCCGCCGCCTCGATTTGCCTTACTGGTCGCTCTCCAAGCACGCCAAGCGCAAGGTCAAGAATGCGGTCGAGTTCATCTCCCGCTTCGAGGAGGCGGTCGCGCACGAGGCCAGGGCCAAGAAGGTGGACGGGGTGGTCTGCGGCCACATCCACACCGCCGAAGAGCGCCGCTACGGCGACATCGTTTATTATAATGACGGCGACTGGGTCGAAAGCTGCACCGCCTTGGTCGAGCATGGCGACGGGCGGATGGAGATACTCCACTGGGCTGACGAGATCGCCGCCCGCAAAGCGCCGCCCGCCGCCGCCGCGCCCTTCCAGGCGGCCGCCTGATGCGTATCCTGATCGTCACCGACGCCTGGGCGCCGCAGGTCAACGGCGTCGTCAGGACGCTGCAATCGGTGCGGAGCGAGCTCGAAGCGGCCGGCCACCGCGTCGACCTGATCGCGCCCGACCAGTTCGCCTCAATCCCCTGTCCCACTTATCCCGAGATCCGGCTGGCGATCGCGCGCGGCCGCAGCGTCGGCGAGCGGATCGCGGCGGCGGCGCCGGACGCCATCCACATCGCCACCGAAGGGCCGCTCGGCCTCGCCGCCCGCCGCTGGTGCCTCAGGCGCGGCATTCCCTTCACCACCGCCTACCATACTCAGTTCCCCGATTATCTCGCCGGCCGCACCAGGCTCCCGGCCGGCCTGTTCTGGCGCTACATCCGCTGGTTCCATGCGCCCGCCCGCGCGGTCCTGGTCTCGACGCCGACCATGGCGCGCCAGCTCGCCGCGCACGGCCTTCCCCACACGCGCCACTGGGGCCGCGGCGTCGACCTGTCCGTCTTCCGCCCCGACGCGCCGCCGCATCCCGCGCTCGTCGAGGTCCGCCGCCCGCTCAACCTCTATGTCGGGCGCGTCTCGGCCGAGAAGAATATCGGCGCCTTCCTCGATTGCCCCTGTCCCGGCAGCAAGGTGGTGGTCGGCGACGGGCCCGCGCTGGCGGGGCTGAAGCGCCGCTACCCCGAAGCCGCCTTCATGGGCGCGCTGCACGGCGCCGAGCTCGCCTCGGCCTATGCCGCCGCCGACGTGCTCGTCTTCCCCAGCCGCACCGACACGTTCGGCCTCGTCATGATCGAAGCGCTGGCGTGCGGGACGCCGGTCGCAGCTTATCCGGTGCCGGGACCGGTCGACGTGCTGCGGGGCGGCGTCGGCGCGATCGACCCGGAGCTCGGGGCTGCTGTCGCGGCCGCGCTCCGCTGCAGCCGGGCCGAATGCGCGGCTTATGGCGCGACCTTCAGCTGGGCGGCGAGCGCCCGCCAGTTCGCCGCCGCTTTGGTCCCCTGGAAGGCGGCCGACGCGGCCTGATTCGGGCGCTCCGTCCTCGCGCGGGGCAACTCTTCCCTTGCCTCGCGGGGGTGGGCGGATTACATCGCCGGGGCAATGTTGCGGCCGCTCCGGCACGGGGCGGCCCTTATTTTATCTGGAGGATCAAAGTGGCCCAGCCGCTCATGCCGCATGCGACCGCCTCCTGGCTGGTCGACAATACCGCGCTGACGTTCGAGCAGATCGCCGACTTTTGCGGGCTCCACATCCTCGAAGTGCAGGCGATCGCCGACGACACCGCCGCCACCAAGCTTACCGGCCGCGATCCGCTCCGTGCCGGCGAGCTCACCCAGGAAGAGATCGAGCGCGGCCAGGCCGATCCGGGCTATCGCCTGCGCATCCAAAAGGAGCCCGACAAGGTCCGCCGCACCAAAGGTCCGCGCTACACGCCGGTGTCCAAGCGGCAGGACAAGCCCGACGGCATCGCCTGGATCATCCGCAACCATCCGGAAGTGACCGACGGCCAGATGTCGAAGCTGATCGGCACCACCCGCACCACCATCTCGGCGATCCGCGACCGCAGCCACTGGAACATCGCCAACATCCAGCCCAAGGATCCGGTGACGCTCGGCCTCACCTCGCAGCGCGAGCTCGACGCCGTCGTCGCCAAGGCCGCCAAGGCCGCCGGGTTCGAGGCGCCGCAGGACACGCGTCTCGCCGGCGACCGCGAGGCGCTGATCGAGGAGCTGCGGCGCGAGCGCGAGCAGCATCACCGCGACGCCGAAGCGGCGCTCGCGGCCGAAGCGGCCGGCGAGCCCGCCGACGCCGGTGCCGACCAGGGCTTTGTCGATCCCTTCAGGAGCTGAGCCCTCCGCCCGCAGCAATGCGGGTGGGGCGACGCTGGACGTCTCGCTCGCCGACGCGGGCGAGGCCTATAGCCATAAGGGCCTGACCTACCCGTTCGGGCGCGGCGGGCCGGAGCCGGGGCAGGTGATCGCGTTGGCCGAAGGCGTCGGCTGGACGCGGCTCCCGGTGCCGGGCTCGCTCAAGCATATCAACATCTGGCTGCTCGACGATGGCGAGGCCGGGGGCATCGCGATCGTCGACACCGGCCTCGACAGCCCGGTCTCGCGCGAAGGGTGGGAGGCGCTGCTGGTCGGCCCGCTCGCCGGCCGCCGCGTCACCCGCGTCCTTTGCACGCACTTTCACCCCGATCATGTCGGCCTCGCCGGCTGGCTGACGCGGCGCTTCGCGGCGCCTTTGTGGATGAGCCGGGAGGAATGGCTGTTCGCCCGCCTGCTGACTGCCGACATTCGCGACGCCCCGCCGCCCGAGGCGGTCGCTTATTGGCGCGCCGCCGGGTGGAGCGAGGAGCGGATCGGCGCCGAAGCGGAAAAGGGCTGGGGGCGGTTCGCCG
>DASVRK010000213.1:0-8054 GCA_036388655.1 Allosphingosinicella sp.
CGCAGCAGGTCGCAGAACAGCTTCAGATTGAGTTCGTTGTCCTCGACAACGAGGATTTTTTGTCCCAACGCGCCTGCCTTCGGAGAAAGCCCCCCGGCACCTTAGGCGATGACGATTCAGGACACAAATAAAGGCGACGCCGAAGCCCTCGCGCTGGGCGCGCTCGGCTGGACCCTCGCCGAGCCCGCCCGCGCCGAGCGGCTGCTCGCGCTCACCGGACTCACCCCGGCCGACCTCCGCGCCCGGATCGGCGAGCCGCCTTTGCTCGCCGCCATCCTGCGTTTCCTCGAAGCCCACGAGCCCGACCTCATCGCCTGCGCCGATGCCCTCGGCGTCGCCCCGGCCCGGCTCGCTTCGGCCCGCCGCGAGTTCGAAGCGTGAGGCCGCTGCTCATCTCCGATTGCGACGAGGTGCTGCTCCACATGCTCACCCATTTCGCGGACTGGGTGGACGAGGCGCACGACCTCCGCTTCGCGCTCGACGCCCCCGGCTTCCGCGAAGCGCTCACCCACCGCGACACCGGCCAGGTCGTCGCCGAGGAGCGGATCTGGCCGCTGCTCGACGGCTTCTTCGACAGCGAGATGCACCGCCAGAACGTCGTCCCCGGCGCGGTCGAGGCGCTGGCGCGGATCGGCGAGGCCGCCGACATCGTCATCCTCACCAATATCGGCGACGAATATGAAGCCGGCCGCGTCCGCCAGCTCGAAGCCTTCGACATCCGCCACCGCGTGCTCTGCAATCGCGGCGGCAAGGGCCGTCCGGTGGTCGAGCTGATCGAGAGCATGCGGCCGAGCGTCACCGTCTTCGTCGACGATCTCCCCGTCCACCACGAATCGGTGGCCAAGCACGCGCCCCAGGTCTGGCGCCTCCACATGATCGCCGAACCGATCGTCGCCGCGCACATGCCGGCCGCTCCCCACGCCCACGCCCGGATCGACGATTGGGACGCTGCGGCCGACTGGATCCTGGAGCGCTTCGCCGAAGGGCAGGCGCCCGGCCGAGGAGAGCGCACATGAGCGGAACCATCTTCATCACCGGCGCCACCGCCGGCATCGGAGCGGCCGCGGCGCGGCGCTTCGCCGGCGCCGGCTGGAAGGTGATCGCGACCGGCCGCCGCCGCGACCGGCTCGACAGCCTCGTCGCCGAGCTCGGCCCCGAGCGCGTCCATCCGGTGGTGCTCGACATTACCGACCACGACGCCGTCGACGCCGCGCTCGCCGCCCTGCCCGCTCCGTTCGCAGGCATCGACCTGCTGCTCAACAATGCCGGTCTCGCGCCGCCGATGGCGCCGCTGCACGAGACCGAGCTCGGCGCGCTCCGCCGCGCGATCGACACCAATATCGTCGCCTTGGTGGCGCTGACCCGCAAGCTGCTGCCGGGGCTGATCGCGCGCCGCGGCGCGATCGTGAACCTCAGTTCGGTGGCGGCGACCTACCCCTATCGCGGCGGCGCCGTCTATGGCGGCAGCAAGGCCTTCGTCAGCCAGTTCACCCTGAATCTGCGCTCCGACCTCCACGGCACCGGCGTGCGCGTCACCGCGATCGAGCCCGGCCTGGTCAAGACCGAATTCACCATCGTCCGCACCGGCGGCGACGTCGCCGCTTCCGAAGCCCTCTATCGCGGCATCGACCCGATGACCGCCGAGGACATTGCCGACACCATCTTCTGGGTCGCCTCGCAGCCGCCGCACATCAACATCAACAGCATCGAGCTGATGCCGGTCACCCAATCCTTCGCCGGCTTCACGGTCGCCCGCGAGGACTGACCGCAGCCCTACGCGGCGATGCGGGCGAAACGGCTCGTCCCGTCCAGAGGCAGCTTGGTCGCGCAGCGTTCGCCAGGCAGCGTCGCCGGTCTAGGCTCGCAGGATAGCAGCCGTCCCGGCCGAGCGGAGCCGGACCGACCCAGGGGGGTGCGCCATGCTGAGCTCGATCAACTATCATCTGAGCCTTGTCGATACGTTCGATCTCGGCGCCCTCGACGGCGTCAGCGACGCCATCGGCCTTTCCAGCGGCGGCTTCGCGGTCGCCGGCGACCGGCTCCTGAACGGCGACAACGAAACCCTGATCGTCGACGCCGCCGTCAACGTCACCGCCAATACCCCGGACCATGTCGGCCTCACGCCTATGCTGGCCGAGCTCAGCAACGGCAACCTCGTCATCGCCGCCGACGACGGCCTCGATATCTTCTTCAAGATCGTCGACTCGGCCGGCAACCAAGTCCGGGCCTCGACCGGCATCGGCGAGAGCGGCAACGACGTGCTCGCCCCCGATGTCGCCGGCGGCCTCGCCGGCGACCGCTTCGTGATCGTCTATGTCGACAATAATGGCGGCCAGAACAACGCCGTCGAATTCAACATCCGCAACAATGACGGGAGCGCCGGCGAGGGCGGAACCGTCACCGCCCTCGCCGGCGCCCACGATCTGGCGCCGAGCGTCGCCAGCCTCGCCGACGGCGGCTTCGCCGTCGCCTGGCACCGCGTCGTCGCCGGCGGCACCGAGCTGCGCTACGCCGTCTACAATTCGAACGGCAGCGTCCGCCTCGCCGACACCCTGTTCGACGGCAGCGGCACCATCAACCGCAACGCAAGCGTGGTCGCGCTCGACACCGGCGGCTTCGCCATCGCCTATGAGGACAATAGCGGCGGCGAAGGCGACATCGAGATCAGCTTCGCGCGGTTCGGTTCCGGCGGCGCCTTCGTCGACAGCCACAACGTCTTCTCGAACGAGAATGACGATACCGCGCCGACCACGGCCCGGCTGGCGAACGGCCTCATCGCCGTCGGAGCCCTCAACGACAGCCCGCTCGGCGGCGGGTCGGGCATCGCCATCCTCGATGAAACCGGCGCGATGCGCACCGCGCTCACCGGCCATTCCGAGGGCAATAACAGCTTCGTGGGCGTGGCCGGCCTCTCGCTCGGCCGAGTCGCCCAGCTCTACACCGACGTCGAAACCAATGAGGTCGCCGCCAGGGTGTTCAACGTCGTGCGCAGCCAGGCGAGCGACGACCAGGGCGACCGCATGGTCGGCACCGAGTTCATCGACCAGCTCAGCGCGGGCGGCGGCGACGACGTGCTGCGGGGTGGGCTCAACGCCGACATCCTCAACGGCGGCTCCGGCAACGATGCGTTCGAATATGACACGTTCGAGGTCGGCGCGGGCGAGGTCATCGACGGCGGCGCCGGCACCGACCGCATCCATGCCTTCTCCACGATCAGCCTGCTGAGGGCGTCGCTGGTGTCGATCGAGCGGATCGACTTCGCCTTCGACGTCGCCCAGAGGATCGAGATCAGCGTGCTGGCCGAGGATTTCGGCAACGGGCTCGCCGCCGATCTCCGGGTCGGGTTCGGCGACCCCGTCCTGGGCCACACGTTGCGCGTCCTGATGGCGGAAGACACGTCGTTGAACCTGTCGCGGCTCCAGCTCGGCTTCTTCGACCCCGAAGACTTCCTCGACTCCCGCCTCATCGAGGTCCACGGCGACGGCGACGCGGAGCGGATCACCGGCACCGCCATACGCGACCACATCAGCGGCGCGGGCGGCAACGACATCCTCGCCGGCGGCGGCGCGCCGGACATATTGCGCGGCGGCGGCGGCAACGACTTCTACACCGTCGACCATCAGGGGGAGGCGATCGAGCTCGCCGGTCAGGGCACCGACACCGTCCGCTCGGACGTGGCCTATACGCTCGGCGACAATATCGAGCGGCTGCAGCTTACCGGCGCCGCCGGCGTCACGGGCCGCGGCAACACCCTCGCCAACATCCTCGTCGGCAATGACGGCGCCAACACGCTGAACGGCGGCGGCGGGCGCGACACGCTGACCGGCGGCGGCGGCGGCGACCGGTTCCTGTTCACCAACCGGCTCGATCCGGCCGCCAATGTCGACCGAGTCACCGATTTCGCCGCCGGCGTCGACGATCTGCGCCTCGACGATGCCGTGTTCGCGGGCCTCGCGCCCGGCGCTCTGGCGGCCGACGCCTTCCGCATCGGCACCCGCGCGATCGACGCTTCGGACCGGATCGTCTACAATCCCGAAACCGGCGCTTTATTCTTCGATGCCGACGGCACCGGCGGGGCGGCCCAGATCCGCTTCGCCACCCTCGCCCCCGGCATAGCTTTGACGGCCGCCGACTTCCTCGTCTTCTGAGGGCGCGCGCGCCAAGGGTCCATTCTGCGCCTTGACCGGCCGCCCCCGGCGGTGCTTACGGCTGTCGGCATGACCGACGATATCGCAGCGCGCCTTGCAGGCCAGAACATCGTGCTCCCCGAACCCGCCGCCCCCGTCGCCGCCTATGTGCCGGCGGTGCGGGTCGGCAATCTGCTCCACGTCTCGGGCCAGCTCCCGTTCGATGACGGCAAGCTGATGACCGGGCGGCTCGGCGAGGACAAGGACGTCGCTTACGGCTATGCCGCCGCCCGCGCCTGCGGGATCATGCTGCTCGCCCAGATCAAAAAGGCGCTGGGCGACCTCCACAAGGTCGAGCGGATCGTCAAGCTCGGCGTGTTCGTCAATTCGGCGGCCGGCTTCACCGACCAGCCCAAGGTGGCGAACGGCGCCTCCGAGCTGATGGAACAGGTGTTCGGCGAGCCCGGCCGCCATGCCCGCAGCGCGGTCGGCGTGCCGTCGCTGCCGCTCGGCGCGGCGGTCGAAGTCGATGCGATCGTCGCCATCAAGGGCAGCTGACCGGGCCGGCGAGCGGCTCACGGAGCTGATTGCCCTACCCTTCGCCCATCGCGGCCTCCACGGCGGCGGCATCGTCGAGAATAGCCGCGCCGCCTTCGCCGCCGCCATCGCCCGCGGCCACGGCATCGAGCTCGACGTCCAGGCGAGCCGCGACGGCGATGCCTTCGTGTTCCACGACCAAAGCTGCGACCGGCTGACGCTGGCGACCGGCCCGATCGCCGCCCGCAGCTCCGCCGAGCTCAGCCGGCTGGAGCTTCGCGGCGCCGGCGAAAGGCTGGCCACGCTTCCGGATATTCTGGCGCTGATCGCCGCCCGCGTGCCGCTGCTGATCGAGGTCAAGACGGCACGGGACGTGGCGCCGCTCTGCCGCTCGGTCGCCGGCGCGCTCGCCGATTATCGCGGCGCGGCCGGCGTGATGTCGTTCGACCCGCGGGTCGGCGCCTGGTTCGCCCGCCACGCGCCGCATCGCCTGCGCGGCCTCGTCGTCACCGAAATGAATCGGAAAAACCTGCGCGGGCGGATGGAGCGGCGACTGGCGCTGGCGCGGGCGCGGCCCCATTTCCTCGGTTATGACATACGCGACCTCCCTTCCCCCTTCGCCGCCGCGGCTCGCGCGCGGGGAATTGCGGTCTGCACTTGGACGGTGCGGACGGCGGCGGAGGGCGCGCGCGCGGCCGAACATGCCGACCAGATCATCTACGAGGAATGACCCAAGCGAGGCTGGCCGATGAGCGGTGAGATCCTCGCCCGTATCGGCGACGGCGTCGCCAGCTTCGCGGCCGGCGATTGGGACGGCTGCGCCGGTGCCGGCAATCCCTTCCTCGGCCACGCCTTCCTGTCGGCGCTCGAGGATTCGGGCAGCGCCAGCGGCCGCACTGGCTGGCAGCCCGTGCCGATCGCCATCGACGGCCCCGATGGCCGCCCCGCCGCCGTGATGCCCGCTTACGCCAAGAGCCACAGCCAGGGCGAATATGTGTTCGATCATGGCTGGGCCAGCGCCTATGAGCGCGCCGGCGGCCATTATTATCCGAAGCTCCAGATCGCGGTCCCGTTCACGCCCGTCCCCGGGCGGCGGCTGCTGACCGCCGAGCCCGCCTTGGCGCCGGCTTTGATCAAGGCGGCCGAGGCGGTAGTCCGGAGCAACGGCCTGTCCTCGGCCCACGCCACCTTCATCGATCCCGACGAAGTACGGCTTTTCGAGCGCGCCGGCTGGCTGATCCGCGTCGACAGCCAATTCCACTGGCACAATCGCGGCTATGCGACCTTCGAGGATTTCCTCGCCACCCTCGCCTCGCGCAAGCGTAAGGCGATCCGCAAGGAGCGCGCCGCGGCGCTGGCCGGGCTGACCGTGGAACATGTCACCGGCGGCGCCATCGAGGAGCGCCACTGGGACCATTTCTGGCGCTTCTACCAGGATACGGGCGCGCGCAAATGGGGCCGCCCCTATCTCAACCGCCGCTTCTTCACCCTGCTCGGCGAGCGCATGGCCGACCGCGTCCTGCTGATCTTCGCGCTCCGCGACGGAGTGCCGATCGCCGGCGCGCTCAACATGATCGGCGCGGACACGCTTTACGGCCGCTATTGGGGCGCGACCGAGGAGGTGCCGCACCTCCATTTCGAGATCTGCTATTATCAGGCGATCGACGCCGCCATCGCCCGCGGCCTCGCCCGGGTCGAGGCCGGGGCCCAGGGCGAGCACAAGCTTGCGCGGGGCTACGAGCCGGTGCCGACCTATTCGGCCCATTATCTGCTCGACCCGAGCCTGCGCGCCGCCGTCGCCGACTATCTCGAAAGCGAGCGCCGCGCGGTGGTCAACGAGATCGATATCCTGCACGGCATGACCCCGTTCAAGAAGGGCTAGCTCCGGCGGCGGCGAGGACGCGCTGGGCCTGGACGAGGTGCGGGCGGTCGATCATGCTCCCGGCGAGCGACAGCGCCCCCGCCCCCGGCTGCGCCTCGAACGCGGCAACGATGGCGCGGGCATGCTCGACCTCAGCCGGCGACGGCGTGAAGGCGGCGTTGATCACCGGCACCTGGTCGGGATGGATCGCCATCATGCCGGTAAAGCCGTCGCGCCGCGCGCGGGCGGCATAAGCGGCCAGCCCGTCGAGGTCGCGAAAGGCGGGATAGACGGTCTCGATCGGCGCCACGCCCGCCGCCGCGGCGCCGAACAGGCACAGCGAGCGCGCCAGCTCGTAAGGCGGCGTGAAGCGCCCGTCCGGCTCGCGCGAGGTCGAAGCGCCGATCGCCGCCGGCAAATCCTCCGCCCCCCAGGTGAGGCCGGCCAGCCGCTTGGCGCCGCCATAAGTGCCGAGCTGGAACATCGCGGCCGGGGTTTCGGTGGCGATGGCCAGGATCTGGGCGGCGACGTTGCCGCGCTCGGTCAGCCGGCGCGCCAGCTCGGCGACGGAAGCGCCGCCCTCGGCCTTGGGCAGCACGATGCCGTGCGGGTGGCTGCCGAGGATCGCCTGCAGGTCCCTGTCGCATTCCGGGCCGTCTAGCGGGTTGACCCGCACCCACAGAGGCGCCGCCGAATTCGCGCCCAGGAACTCGGCCACCGCCCGCCGCGCCTCCGGCTTGGCCGCCGGCGCGACCGCATCCTCGAGATCGAGGATCAACGCGTCCGCCCCGGCGCCCAAGGCCTTGTGCATCCGGTCCGGCCTGTCCCCAGGCACGAACAGCAGCGAGCGCAGCCTCATGTTTCCTCCCCGCAACGGGGAGGGGGACCAGCCGCAGGCTGGTGGAGGGGGCCCCGCCTCTGCATCAGCGCAGTCCGCTCGCACACGCAGACCAGCTCACCATTCTGGTTCAGCAGGCGGTGCTCGAACGTGACGATCCCCGCCTCGGGCCGTGACTTCGAATCCTTGAGCGCGATCACTTCCGTCTCCGCGCGCAGCGTGTCGCCGACGAACACCGGCTTCGGCATCCGCACCTTGTCGTAGCCGAGATTGGCGACCAGCGTGCCGAGCGTCGTGTCCCCCACCGACAAGCCGACCATGAGCGCGAACGTGAAAGTCCCGTTGACGACGATCCGCCCGAATTCGGTCCCAGCGGCATATTCGGCGTCGAGATGGAGCGGCTGCGGATTGTGGGTCAGGGCCGAAATGAGGAGGTTGTCCGTCTCGGTGACGGTCCGGTGCGGCTGATGCTGCAGCCGGTCGCCGACCGTCCATTCGTCATAATAGCGCCCGGTCATCTTAATTCCTCCCCGGCACGGGGAGGGGGACCGCGCCGCGAAGCGGCGGGGTGGAGGGGGGCTCGCGCCTGGCACGCCGCCCCCTCCACCGCACTTCGTGCGGTCCCCCTCCCCGTGCCGGGGAGGAATTAAGATGACCGGGCGCTATTATGACGAATGGACGGTCGGCGACC
>DASVRK010000214.1:0-5075 GCA_036388655.1 Allosphingosinicella sp.
CCCGCAAGATTCCAGCTTGCGCTGGAATGACGGGCCGGGCCCGGCCCGCCTCAGCCCACGCTCGCCTCAGCCGTCGCCGCGGAACAGGTCCTTCACCTTCTCCTTCACTTGCTCAACCTGCGGCGCGAGTACCGCCTCGTCGGGGTCGACCGTGCCGCCCGCCGGCGGGTCGAAGAGCAGCCGCTCGGCGTAAGGCGCGGGACGGCCGACCAGATAGGCCGCCATTTGCGAGGCATAGGCTTCGCGCGCCGCTGCCACGCTTTTCCGGCCGGTCGCGATCTCGTGCATGAAGTTGAGGGTGATGAAGTTGGCCGCCTCGCTGTCGCAGCGGGCGCCCGCTTCGCCGGCGGTGCGGTCGATCAGGCAGCTGCCGTCGTAGCGCGTGAGCTCGGTGGCGAGGTCGACCGGAACCGGATAGTCGATCCAGTTGGTGATATAGTCGGTGTGCGGGGCCGGGAAATTGTGGGCGATCTCGTCGCGGGTCACCTCGGTCCGCTTCCAGGGGCCGTTATAATACCAAATGAGGCGGTAGCGCGTGCCTTCGTTGGGCGGCCCATATTGGCGCAGCATCTGTTCGATGATGTTGCGCGGGCCCCTGGGCCAGTCGCCCGTCAGCGCCGCGACGTCGGCTTCGGTCAGCCGGGCCTCGGCGCCGGATTGGTCGCGGGCCCGGTTTCCGGTCACCGCCTGGCCCATGCGGCTGGCCATCGCGGTGCCGACATCCCGCATCCGCTCCGCCGTGGGGATGTCGCCGGGGCCGCCGCGTCGATCGTCCATCTCATTGTCCTTTTTCGACGTCTCCCCTGCCGAACGCCTCCCCGGCGGTAAGGTTCGCTCGACTCGCCGTCATTCCAGCGAAAGCTGGAATCTCCCTTCCCCTTCCCGACCCGCAAGATTCCAGCTTGCGCTGGAATGACGAGGGGGCGCTGGAATCACGACGGGGGCGCTGGAATGACGAGGGGGGCGACTTCATAGTCCCCCCACCTTCTTAACCTATGTTCCCCGCCCAGAAATGGCTCGACAATTTGACCATTTAGGCAGATACGGCGCTTCTAGTGGGGAATCAGCAGTTTAGGCCCAGTGCTTTGGATGGCGGCCCGGATCAGTCTCCCCAATGGTCGCCGTCCGGCTGAGGACGTGCGCGCGGGGGGGCCGACAATGACGTTCGCAGCTACGCTTTCCGTAAACTCGCTCAACGGCGCCAATGGCTTCACCCTCAGCGGCCCCACCGACTTGGGGAGCGGCTACTCGGTCGACTCCGCCGGCGACGTCAATGGCGACGGCTTCGACGACCTCATCATCGGCACATTCGGTCAATACGGCCCGCCCGGCTACAGCTATGTCGTGTTCGGCCGAGGGACGGCCCTCCCCGACGTGATCGACCTTGCCGCATTGGACGGCACCAACGGTTTCCGCCTCAGCCAGGAAGAAAGCTTTTCCGGAACCTCGGTTTCCTCGGCCGGCGACCTCAATGGCGACGGCTATGGCGACCTGCTGGTCGGCACCAACGGCACCGACGACGAGGGCCCCAATTCCGCCGGCGATTCCTATGTCGTCTACGGCAAAGCGGGCGGCTTCGCCGCCGACCTCCAGCTCGGCGCCTTGAACAGCTTCAACGGCTTCCGGCTCGACGCCCTCGATCTCGGCTTCGACTCCAGCGGCAGTTATGTATCGTCGGCCGGCGACGTCAACAATGACGGCCTCGACGACATCCTCGTATCGGTGACCGGCACCACCGGCTCCGACACTGGAAGCGTCGGCTATGTGGTGTTCGGCAGCCAGACGCCGCTGCCGGTGAATTTCAGCCTCGCCTCGCTCGACGGCGTGCAGGGCTTTCGCATCGACAATATGGGCGAGGCCCGCGCGGTCTCGAGCGCGGGCGATATCAACAATGACGGCATCGACGATTTCGTCATCGGCGACAGCTCCGCCGACGGCGGCAGCGGCCGCTCCTATGTGGTGTTCGGCCGCAACGGCAGCTTCGGGCCGAGCATCGATCTGGCCGCGCTCAACGGCAGCGACGGCTTCGCGCTGACCGGCGCCGCTGAAGGCGATTATAGCGGCACCTCCATCGCCTCGGCGGGCGACGTCAATGGCGACGGCTATGACGATCTGATCGTCGGCGCGAATGGAGCCGGCGCTTATGACGGCGCGGCCTATGTCGTGTTCGGCAAGCCCGGTTTCGAGGCGGAGCTCGATCTTGGCGCGCTCAGCGACGCCGACGGCTTCACCATCCTCGGCACCGAATATTCCGCCGCCGGCTATGCGGTGTCCGGAGCCGGCGACGTCAACGGCGACGGCTATGACGATTTGCTCGTTGCCGCTCCCAGCATTACCGGGACGACCGGCTCCGCTTATGTGGTGTTCGGCAACAAGGACGGCCTATTCGGCGGGCTCGCGAACCTCGACGGCAGCAACGGCTTCCGCATCTCCGACATACCGGTCGGCGAGAATGGCGGTATCGCCGTCGCCGCCGCGGGCGACGTCAACGGCGACCTTCTCGACGACATCATCGTCGGCTCGTCAGCCGCCGGCGAGAGCTATGTGATCTACGGGCGGATCCCGACCGGCGATCCGACGCTGCGGGTCGGCTCCGACGCCGACCAGACCATCCACGGCAGCAACACCGTCGCCGGCTTCGACTATCTGTACGGCGAAGGCGGGGACGACATCATCATCCCTTATTACGGCAGCGACCAGGCGCGCGGCGGCGACGGCATCGACATCCTGTACGTCGACTATAGCCAATTGGGCTCGGTCTCCTTCAACACCAATATCGTCACCAGCCCGAGCGGCAGCGTGACCTTCTACCGCATCCGCGGGCTGGCGCCCGCCGGCGGTGAATCCTCGAACGTGGAATATCGCGATTTCGAGCGCTTCTTCGTGATCGGCAGCGCGACCGCCAACAACGATCTGCGCGGCGGCTCGGGCGGCGATTATCTCGTCGGAGGGCTCGGCAGCGACACTATCTACACCTTCGGCGAGCCTCAGCTGGACCCCGGCCCCGCCAATTCGGGCGACGATATCGTCGACGTGGGCAAAAGCGGCGCGACCGCCGCCACCTCCGGCACCGACAACGTCCAGATGGGCAGCGGCGGCGACGACCTTCTGATCGTCGACTGGTCGGCCGCCACCGACGCGGTCAATTTCGCCGCTGGCTCGGGCAACAGCCAGGATTATTTCTCCTCGGGCTCGGGCGTCTTCCTCGGCAGTTCGGTGCGGCTCAACTTCACCGGCGTCGAGCGCTTCGTGGTCACCACCGGCACCGGCAACGACGCTATCACCACCGGCGACAATGCCGACACCGTGAGCGCCGGCGCGGGCAACGACGCGATCAACAGCCGCAAGGGCCGCGACACGATCGACGGCGGCAGCGACATCGACAGCTGGTCCGCGGATTTCACACCCCAGACGAGCGCCGTGATCCTCGACCTCAATGACGCTGGCACGACCACCCTGGCCGGGGGAACGACCGTCCGGAATATCGAGAGCCTGCTGAACTTCAACACCGGGTCCGGCCACGACGTCCTCACCACCTTCGCCAGCGGCGCTCCGGGGGACACGATCGACACCGGCGGCGGCAACGACCGCGTCACCCTGTTCAGCGCCGCCACCGCCGCCACCACCGGCACCGACAATGTCGGCCTCGGCACCGGCGGCAACGACCTGCTGGTCGTCAACTGGTCGGCCGCCACCGAAGCGGTCAACTTCGCGGCGGGATCGGGCACCACCCAGGATTATTTCTCGGCCGGCTCCGGCGTCTTCCTCGGCACCTCGGTCCGGCTCCACTTCACCGGCGTCGAGCGCTTCGCGGTCACCACCGGCTCCAACAACGACACCATCACCACCGGCGACAATGCCGACAGCATCTTCTCGGGCGGCGGCAACGACACGCTCGACAGCCGCGCCGGCGCGGCGGTCATCAACGGCGGCGCCGGCATCGACCGCTGGGCCGCCGACCTCTCCGCCTCCGGCGCCGCGATCCTGCTCAACCTCAACCTGGCCGGAGCCCAGGCGCTGGCCGGCGGCAGCAGCATCACCGCCATCGAAGCGCTCACCCTCACCACCGGCACCGCCAACGACGTCATCACCACCCGCGCCGCTGGCACCGAAGGCGACACGCTCACCACCGGTGCCGGCGACGACACCGCCACCCTGTACAGCGCCGCCACCGCCGCCCTCACCGGCACCGACAATACCCATATGGGCACCGGCGGCAACGACCTGCTCGTCGTCGACTGGTCGGCCGCCACCGAGGCGGTCGGCTTCGCGGCCGGGTCCGCCAACACCCAGGATTATTTCTCGTCGGGCTCTGGCGTCTTCCTCGGCAGCTCGGTCCGGCTCAACTTCACTGGCGTCGAGCGCTTCGCGGTCACCACCGGTTCGGGCAACGACGCGATCACCACCGGCGACAACAATGACAGCATCGGGTCGGGCGGCGGCAACGACACGCTCGACAGCCGCGCCGGCATCGCAACCATCAACGGCGGCGCCGGCACCGACCGCTGGGCCGCCGATTTGTCGGCGTTCGGCGGAGCCATCATTCTGAACCTCAATATGGCCGGAGCCCAGGCGCTCGCCGACGGCAGCAGCATCACGGCGATCGAGGCGCTGACCCTCACCACCGGGGCCGGCAACGACGTCATCACCACCCGCTCCGCCGGCAGCGAGGGCGACATCCTCAACACCGGGCTCGGCGACGACACCGCCACCCTGTTCAGCGCCGGCACCGCCGTCACCACCGGTACCGACAATGTCGGGCTCGGCACCGGCGGCAACGACCTGCTCGTGGTCGACTGGTCCGCCGCCACCGAAGCGGTCAATTTCGCGGCGGGATCGGGCACGACCCAGGATTATTTCTCGGCGGGCTCGGGCGTGTTCCTCGGCAGCTCGGTGCGGCTCCACTTCACGGGCGTCGAGCGGTTCGCCGTCACCACCGGCTCGGCCAACGACACCATCACCACCGGCGACAATGCCGACAGCATCTCGTCTGGCGGCGGCAACGACACGCTCGACAGCCGCGCCGGCACCGCAACCATCAACGGCGGCGCCGGCACCGACCGCTGGGCCGCCGA
>DASVRK010000215.1:0-4096 GCA_036388655.1 Allosphingosinicella sp.
GCCTCCAGGGTCAGCCCGGGCGCCGGCGCCGCCGCCAGCGCCGAAGCGCCGCCGCTCAGCAGCACCAGCACGAGGTCGTCCGCCCCCGCTTCCCCGGCCAGCGCCAGCAGCCGCTCGCCGGCCGCGAGGCTGGCGCCGTCCGGCACCGGATGCGCCGCCGTCATCGTCTCGATCCGCCGCAGCGATCCTTGGGAGCCATAAGGAGCCACCGCTAGCCCCGCCAGCTCGCCCGTCCACTCCCGCTCGGCCGCTGCCGCCATCCCGATCGCCGCCTTGCCCACCGCCAGCAGGATCGTGCGCCCCGGCGGCGGCTCCGGCAGGTGCCGGGGCAGCAGCCGGCCGGGCAGGCACGCCTCGGCGCCAGCGCGAAACATCGTCTCCAAATCCCGGCGCGCGCTCACCGGCCGAGCGTGCCCGCACAAGCCCGCTTCATCAACCCGCGCGATGCGGCTAAGCTGGGGCGATGCCGCTTGCCCTCGCCGCCCGACGCACGCTCAAGGCTTTCGGCATCGCCGTCCTGGCGCTGCTTGCATTTTTCGTCCTCTATTTCGCGGCCGCCCTGGTGGGGGCGCTGATTCCGGCCAACTCGGACTGGCGCGAGCCGAAGGACGGCGTCCGCATCTTCCTGCGCACCAACGGCGTCCATACCTGGATCATGGTGCCGACCGTGCGGCCGGAGATGGACTGGCGCCCGTGGGTGCCCGCCGCCCACATCGCCGATCCGCGCTACGCCGGAAACTATCTCGCCTTCGGCTACGGCAATCGCGATTTCTACCTCAACACCCCGACCTGGTGGGACCTGCGCCCGCGCACTGCTTTGGCGGCCGCGTTCGGCGGCGGGCCGGCTCTGGTCCATGCCGAATATGAGCATGATCCGCGCCGCGACGAATGGCACCGCCCGCTCACCATCAGCCCCGAGGAATATCGCCGGCTCGCCGCCTTCATCCGCGCCAGCTTCAAGACCGGTGCCGATGGCCGCACCCGCCCCGTGCTCGGCCGCGGCTACGGCCGGGCGGACATCTTCTACGCGGCCGGCGGCCGCTATGACATGTTCCGTACCTGCAACGAATGGACCGGCGAGGCGCTCCGCGCCGCCGGCATCCGCACCGGCATCTGGACCCCGCTCGAGCGCAGCATCATGTGGCGGCTCGAATGATTGGCCTCAACGCCAGCGCTCCGCCGGCTCCCGCACATAGTGGCGCCAGACATAGCCCCAGGGGATGATCAGCCCGAACAGGATCGGGCCGTTGCCGATCCCGATCAGATCCTCACCCAGCCGCTCCGAGCCGTCGCCCGCCAGCCATTGCGGCAGGCCGAACACGAGCAGCCAGATCGTCTTCCACACGAATTCGAACAGGAAGATTGGAAGCATCTGCAGCGGGTAGCGCACGCCCAACACGCCCATCGCCCATAAGCCGCCGAACATGCTGTCGATCATTCCGCGCGCCGCCGGATCGGGATCGAGCAGCGGCGGCAGCGCGAAAAACAAACCGGCGACGGCCCACAGCAGATAATTGGCGCGGAGCAGGTGCAGCCGCAGCAGCGAGACTTCGCGATCGCGCCCGCTACTCGCGCCAGGCGAAACGGGAGCGGCGGAAGCAAGCAGGCCCGCCCCTCCGTCAGCCATCTGGCTGGGCCCGCCGCCCGATGAACATCAGCCCGGTCCGCTTCGACCGCGCGATCGCCTTGGCGAAGCGCAGGCGCACCAGCCAGAACAGCATCACCGCGAACGGCGCGAGCGCGAGGACGAACAGGATGGGCGCGCCGCGCACCTCCTTCGGCATCACGTCCTGCTGGCCCAGGAAGAAGGATCCCGTGGCGATGAAGAAAGCGAAGCACATCCGCCAGAGGTGACGCGAAAGGCGCTGGACCGGCGTCAGCTTGCCCGCGACGACCGCCCTCAAGTCGCCGATCCCGCCAAGCAGGCACAAGGCGGCCAGGCCGAATAACGGTCCGGCGCCGGCCGGCGTGGACGCATCTCCGGCCCAGGCTGACCAGGTGATGGCGGCGGCGGAAGCCAGCGCCAGCGCGCCGGCGGCGACCTCGAACCGGCCGCTGGTCCCGTCGCGGCGCCGCGCCGTCATCCAGGAGGTGGCGACGAAATAGCAGGTGATGATGCCGCCCAGGCCCAGCCCGGTATCGTCATCGGCCTGCGCGAGGATCGTGGCCGTCACGCCCAGCACCAGCATTGAGATGGCGAACCAGGTTCCGGCGCGGGCGTGGAGCGCTCCGCCCTTGCGCGCCGCAACCGCCGCCGCGCCGGCGAGGAGGGCGAGGCTTCCGCCCGCGATGTGCGCCCACAGGAAGAGGTTCATGCCGCGCCCGCCGCGGCGGCGGCCGGACGCAACGCCCGCTCGGCAGGCTTCGACACATAATGGCGCGCGACATAGCCCCAGGGCACCGCCGCCAGCACCAGCACCACCGCGGCGCAGTCGATCGCCGTCTGGGTGGTGGCCGCGTCCATCGTGCCGGCCATCCAGCGCGGCAGGGCGATCAGCAGCAGCCACAGGCCTTTCCAGAGCAGCTCCCAGAAAAGGATCGGCAGCATCTGCAGCGGATAGCGGATGCCGACCGCGCACAGAATTGAGAAGGCCGCGAGCATGGTCATCGCGACGCCGTGAAAGTGCGCCGGCGCCGGGAGCTGGGCGAGGAAGGAGGGCCAGACGAAGAAGGCCAGCCCTACGACGATGAGCGCGTAGAGCGCGCGCAAGGCGATCAGGCGCGCGTTCGACACTCCGTGATCGGGGGCCGCTGTGCGCTCGTCGATGGTGCCGTTGCTCATGGTCTGCTCCTTCTCAGGCGGCCGCTCGCGACCCGGTGTCTTGATCGTCCGCGCCGTCGATGCCGCTGCCTTGGTCGGCGGTGAATTCGAGGATGTCGCCCGGCTGGCATTGGAGCTCGCGGCAGATCGCCTCGAGCGTCGAGAAACGGATCGCGCGCGCCTTGCCGGTCTTCAGGATCGACAGGTTGACGATGGTGATGCCGACCCGCTCGGCGAGCTCGGTGAGCGTCATGCGCCGCGCGTAGAGCACGTCGTCCAGCTTGACCGCGATGGCCATCGTCAGACCGTCCCCTCGAGGTCTTCGCGCATCAGCGTGCCTTCGGCGAACACCCGCGCCAGCACGAAGGTGAGCAGCACGGCCAGCCAGCCGTTGACGGAGAAGCCCGCGTCGAGATCGACCGGGTGCCCCGGGCTCGAAACCGCTTTGGCGATCCCCCCGATGACGAGGCTGAGCAGCTGCAGCGCGAGCAGGGCCCAGGCGATCGCCTGCAATCTTTGCGCATTGGCGGCGACGAACGGGTTGCCGGCGCGGACCGATCCGACCATCGCGAGCAGCCGCTTGAGGACGATATAATTGAGCGGGATCGTGACCAGGCCGACCGCCGCCACCGCGCGCAGCCCCATCACCACCCGCCTCGCCTCGGGCGAGGGCGAAAGCTCGAACGCGCTTATGATCCAGCGCTCGTTCGGCATCAGGAACAGCAGGACGAGAATGGCCGCGCCGAGCAGCCAGTTGAGCACGATCATGATCCGCAGCACTACGAAGGCGATCGGCAAGGCGGCGGAATAGGATCGGGGCATCGGCTTTGGCTCCAGCGGCTCTTAATATCGGTAAACGATAAAGCATTTATCGAATGTCGTCAAACATTCCCGTCATTCCAGCGCAAGCTGGAAACTTGCGGCCGGGAAGAAGAAGGGAGATACCAGCTTTCGCTGGAATGACGGGAGGAGATTCCAGCCTTCTGCCCCGTCAGCGCCTCGTCAGGGTATCGCTATCGGATAGGCGGTGGTCGCCTTCACCCGCTCCATCGCGAAGCGCGAGGTGACGTTCTTGATCGGCACCTCGCCGATCAGCCGCCGGTAGAAATCGTCATAGGCGCCCATGTTCGGCACCGCGATGCGGAGCAGATAGTCGACGTCGCCGGCCATGCGATAGACTTCCATCACTTCCGGCATCTGCGTCACCGCCGCGGCGAAGCGCGCGAGCCATTCGGCCGAATGGTCGCCGGCCTCGATCTCGACGAACACGGTGAGGCCGAGCCCGATCGCCTCGGGATCGACCAGCGCCACCCGGCGCTGGATCACGCCTTGCTC
>DASVRK010000216.1:0-4413 GCA_036388655.1 Allosphingosinicella sp.
CTCGGCTATGTGATGGAATATATCCCGGAGCCGGAGGAGGAGCAGGAGGAGGAAGACTGACGGGTGCCGGTCGCGCCGCTGTGGATTCGTCCCCACTTGCAAGTGTCGAGGCAAAGGATGAGTGTTCCTCCAGCGCAACGATTCGTTCGTTCGCCTGCCACGCAGATAGGGGAGGGAAATATGGCTTCCAACAACCCGAGCTTTCCGATCAGGACCGCGGTCGTCAGCTGGTTCGATCCGGGAGGGCAGCTCCATCTCCGGGTCTATTCGAGCGACGGGTACAATGTGACCGAAAGATGCAACGACGGCGAGGGCTGGGTGTCCGGCTTCAGCATGCCTGGATCGGACATCTCGGCAACCTGCTGGCAGGATTCGGAAGGCGTCCACCTGCGTGTCTATTGCACCTTCCAGGACAAGACCGTCGAATGGTGCTACGATCAAAATTCCGACTGGTACCAGGGCGCCTACACCACCACCTGAGGCAAGGCTCGCCCCGGTCGATGAAGGGTCCGGCCGCGGGGCCGGACGCGCCCTCGCTCCGCCCGCTTAACCAAGCCTTATCCGAGCGCCGCTAAGCGTCGGACGGTCTGGGGAAGCGGAAGGGCGCCGGTGAAGTTCCCGCTCAAGGAGCTGCTGATCATCTTGTACCTCGCCGCCGGATATGGGGCGGTCGGGGACAGGATCGGCTCGCTCGGCCTGTCCCTGCCGCTGCTGCTCTATCTCGGCCTGTTCGGCTTCCTCACCGCCTGCCTGCTGCTCGCGGCCTATGTCCGCAACAACGCGCTGCGCTGGGGCTATGCCGCCCTGCTCTCGGCCTCGGCCCTGTTTCTTGATTCGTCCGAACGGATCCTCGGCGATCATCTCAGCTACGACGCCTTCATCAACCTCCTGAACTCGGCCGGGTTCGCCGGCGACGCGCTCGGCCAGCACAGGGCGCCGATCGCTGCGGCGGCGTTCGGCGCCCTGCTGCTGTTCGCCGGCATCGCGCTGAAGCCGCGGCGGTCGCCGCCGCTGGCCTTCGCCGCCGCCGTAGCGCCGATCGCCGGCATCGCCTTCCTCGCCGCGCTGCTGTTCGTGCGCGGCGGCGAGGGCGCCCGCGGCCTCCCGGGAGCCTTCACCGCGCTCAGCTATTCGAGCCTGTCGGCCTACGAAGGCGCCGGCTGGGGCGGCGAACGCCGGCCGGTGGCGCTGCCCCGCGCCGCCGGCCCGGCCGGGCGCGACATCGTCCTCATCGTCGATGAGAGCGTCGCCGCCAATTATCTCGACCTCGGCCACCCGGACGGCGTCAGGTCCGGGCTCAACGAGCCCAGGGCCGGCCTCGCGATCCGCAATTACGGATATGCCGCCGCGATCACCAATTGCAGCGTCGGCACCAACCTCACCCTGCGCTTCGGCGGCACCCGGTCCGATTACCAGCGCATCAACGCCAATATGCCCTCGGTGTGGGATTATGCGCGCAAGGCCGGGCTCGGCACCGTCTATATCGACGCCCAGCGGACCGGCGGGCAGCTCCACAATCTGATGACGGCGGAAGAGCTCGCCGGCGTCGACCGGCACATCCAATTTGACGGCGTGCCTGTGCAGCGCCGCGACATGGCCGCGGCCGATGCGCTGGCCGGGCTGCTCAACAACGGCACCCGCGAGTTCATCCTCGTCAACAAGGTCGGCGCGCATTTCCCGATCCACGACAAATATCCGGACGCCTTCATGCGCTACCGGCCCGCCCTGCCGCGCGGCGGCCACGAGGATGTCAGCGACACCGGCAGCCGCGCCGGCTTCGGCGGCACCGCCGAGGATTGGCGGCGCTACCGCAACGCCTATCGCAACACTTTGCTGTGGAACGTCGGCGGCTTCTTCGACCGGCTGCTGGCGCGCACCGATCTTTCGCGGGCGACGCTCATCTACACGTCCGACCATGGCCAGGATCTGCACGAGCGCGGCCGGCCTGGGCTCAACACCCATTGCAGCAGCGAGCCGGTGATCGAGGAGGGGCTGGTGCCGCTGGTGGTGATCGAGGGCGCCGGCGCCTCGGCGCTCAACTGGGATCGCCACCTCGCCGCCAATCGCAACCGGGTCAGCCACTACCAATTGTTCCCCACCTTGCTGGCGCTGATGGGCTATGACGAGGCGCCGGTCCGGGCGGTCTACGGCCCCTCGCTGGTCGAAAGGTCCACCGACGCGCTGACCTTCAATACCCTGTTCAACGCGCGGCTCGGTCGCGAGCCTGAGTGGAAGCGGATCGAGCTTGCCAAGGTCACGGCGCCGCCGCCGTCCGACCGAGGCCCCTGACGGACTGTCCGATCCGGCAGCTACTGCGCCGGCAGCGGCTTCGGCCGGTTGCTCTCGTCCAATGCGACGAAGGTGAACAGCGCCTCGGTCACCTTCACTTCCTGCTTGCCGCGGTCGCGGCTCGCGACGACCTCGATGCGAAGCCCCATCGAGGTGCGCCCGGTCCGCTCGACATGCGCGTAGACCGAGATGATGTCGTGGAGGAGGATCGGCGCGATGAACTCCATCGCCTCGATCGCGACGGTGGCGACCGGCCCCTCGGCGCGCCGGGACGCGACGATGCCGGCGGCGATGTCCATCTGGCTCAGCACCCAGCCGCCGAAAATGTGGCCGTTGGCGTTGATGTCGGCTGGGCGAGGGACGAGCCGCAGGATCGGCTCGCGCTTAGCGTCGGTCATCGTGATCCTTATGGCGGGCGGCGCCCTCGCTTGGGAAGCCCATCGACGTACCGCTTCGATGAACATCCTCGTCGCCCGAGCCCATCGCGGTGCCGCCGCCGCGATGGGTGCCCTCGTCATGGCCGCTATTGTTGCTGAAATAGACGAGGCCCATCAAAGCCGTGCCGAGCAGCACCGAAAATCCGACTCCGGCGACGGTCGCGATGATCATATGGATCGGGACCGGCCCGCCCGAGCTTTTGAGATAGACGAGCGAGAGCAGCACCGCGACCACCGCCGCCACCACCATCCAGCCCATCAGCTTCTTGTAGCGCGCCCAGGCGATGGCGGTGCGCTCCGCCCGCGGCGGAATCGGGTCGTGTCTGGGCATGCTTCCCTTTGCGGGACGGTCATGTGATCATCAAGGCCTGAGTCGGCGTGAAAACGAGAAACGGAGGCCGGGACATGACGATAGGCGCGATTCTGGGCGGGAAGGGCGATGAAGTCGTCAGCGTCGGGTGCGAGACGATCGTGCGCGACGCGGTCGCGCGCCTGGCCGACAAGCGAATCGGCGCCATGCCCGTGCTCCGCGAGGGCGAGGTGGTCGGCATCATTTCCGAGCGCGACATCATCAACTGCATCAATACCGACGGCGCGGCGATGCTCGACTGGAAGGTCGACCGGGTGATGACGACGCCGCCGATCACCGTCACGCGCGAGGTTTCGGTGCTGGCCGCCTTGTCGATGATGACCAAGCGCCGG
This sequence comes from Allosphingosinicella sp., assembly GCA_036388655.1. GTDB lineage: Bacteria > Pseudomonadota > Alphaproteobacteria > Sphingomonadales > Sphingomonadaceae > Allosphingosinicella. Next base: position 3,429 of record DASVRK010000216.1, read on the forward strand.
ATCCGACACCTGCCGGTGCTCGAGGGCACAAGCGTGATCGGCATCGTCTCGATCGGCGACCTCGTCAAATACCGGATCGACCGGATCGAGCAGGAAGCCGAGGCGATGCGCGCCTATATCCAGAGCGCCTAGGCCGCGGCCGGCTCGCCCCTGCGCCCGCGAATCAGCGCCACGAGCTCCACCACCAGCGGCCGCGCGAAAGCCAGCAGCAGCCCGCCGTACAGCGCCGCCCCGGCCGCCACCAGGATTGCCAGCCGCGGCTGCGGCGGCATCGGCGGCAGCGCCCCATCGAGCGCCAGCACCGCCGCCGCCATCGCCGCCGAAGCGAGGAAGCCCGGCCGCAGCGCGCGCAGCAGCTCGCCGAGGTTCAGCCCGATGGCGGGGGCGGACAGCGCCACCGTCGCCAGCGTCAGCAGCGCCATCCCCCCTAGCCAGGCGTAAGCGAGCCCGGCCAGCCCATGGCCGATGCCGATCAGGAACGCGGTCGGCAGGATCGCCGCGCCTACGACGCCGGTCGCCAGCGCGATGCCGGGCCGGCCGAGCGCGTTGGTCGCCGGCGCGAACAATATCTGCAGCGTCAGGAACGGCATCGCCAGCGCCAGCGTCGGCACGATCGCCACGATCCCCGCCCATTTCGGCCCGAGGAAGGTCAGCACCAGCGGCTCCACCGTCACCGCCAAGCCGAAATAGAAAGGCAGGGTAACCAACATGATCAGCCGCGCCGCCTTGACGAAGGCGCCGGCCATCATGTCCCGGTCCGCCTGCATCCGCGAATAGGCCGCGAACGCGACCTCGTTGAGCGGCGGCACGAACTTGGCCGCCAGGATCTGGGTCAGGAACAAGGCGGTGGTGTAGAGGCCGAGCCGGTGCGGATCGAGCAGCCGGCCGGCGATGAACACGTCGGACTGGCTCTGCAGGAACCAGAAGAACTGGATCGCCACCATCGTCCCGCCATAGCTGAACAGCCGCCCGGCGCCGGCGAATC
>DASVRK010000217.1:0-4202 GCA_036388655.1 Allosphingosinicella sp.
GTCGAGCCGGGCGCGGGTCGCCCAGCCCTTCGCCGCCAGCTCGGCGAAGCGCACTTCGTCGGCGGCGGCACGGCCCGCGGCCGCGCGGGCGGCGGCGACGCGGGCGCTCGCCTCGCCGATCGCGCCGCCCTGCGCGCCCACCTGGGCCGAGGCCGAACGCCGGGCGGCGGCGAGCGTCACGAGGTTGGCGCGCGCGCTGGCGAGCTCGGCCTCGGCCTTGGCGACGCGCGCTTCATAATCGGCGGGCTCGATCACCATCAGCACGTCGCCGGCCTCGACCGCCTGGTTGTCGCCGACGGCGAGCCTGGCGACATAGCCTTCGACCTTGGCCGCAACCGGGGTGATGTCGGCCCGGACATAGGCGTTGTCGGTGGTCTCTCGATGCGCCCAGACCGCATTATATTGATAGCCGAGCCCGGCACCCGCGAGCAGCAGCAGCGCGCCGGCGCCGCCGACGATGCGCTTCTTGCGGCCGCGGGGCGGCTGCGCGGAAACCTCGGCGGCTCCCGCGGGCGCCTCGGCGGGCGGGACTTCCTGCCGCGCCTGGGGCTGATCGCTGCGCGCCACCAATGCGAGTTCGGCCATCACACTTCCCCTGATTACGTAAACGTCAACCCGTTATGGCGCGTCGGTCGGCCTTCCAGTAGACGGCCAATCCGGGATACAGCGTTCCAGCTGTGGAACGGTGGGGGATGCGGATGCGGCATCTGGAGGAGATGGCGATCTTCGCGCGAGTCGGCGATCTCGGCTCGATTTCCGGCGCCGAGCTGCTGCGGAGCGGCGACTTCCTCCACGTCCTCCCGGCATACAAATTGGTCGACCAGCCGACGGTCTACGCCCTTTATGCCGGCCGCACCGCCCTCTCGCCCAAGATCGGCGTGTTCCTCGATTTCCTCAGCGAACTCGCCGCCAAGGTGCCCGCCCGTCCGGACACGTCTTGATGCAAAGCGAGCGGCACCGCCGGGCCGGCCGCGGGTTGTCATCGCCAACGGAGGAGAGAGGGATGAAGCATCTTCGGAGCGTGGCCGGCATGACGCTCGGCCTGTGCCTGGCCGCCTGCGGCCCCGGCGGCGAAGCAGGCAATGCACAGGATTCGGGCAACGCGGCCGAGGCGGGCGCTTCGGCGGCAGCGGAGCCGACGGTGGGGAACGACGCGGCCGCAGCCGCCGGCAACGCCACAGCCGCGGCGGCGCCGGGCCTGCCGGGCTGCCCGTTCCGCGAGACCACCAACTGGGTCGGGTCGATCGAAGGCGGCAAGCTGCTGGTCAACGGAAGCGTCGACCTGCTGATGGGCGGCTTTCAGCCGCGGCTGATCGAGCGTCCGGGCTCGGCCCCGCCGGTGCTGCGGCTCGACCTCGCCCTCGCGCCGGGCGGCACCACCGAGCTCAGCAACAAGGTCCGCTACGAGAAGAGCGGATCGCCGAGCTATCGCCGCGGCGAGATCTATTGCGGCGGGGAGCAGGTGGCGGAGTTCGACATGATCCTGGTCGGCTGAGGCGCCGCTCAGTCCAGCATCGCACCGACCATCAGAAAAGTCGCGGCAGCGCCGAGCAGGGTTCGCACCGCGTGCAGCCTGCCCCATTTGAGCAGCATCGCCCGGCTGCCGGGGCCCGCCTCCTCCGGCGCCATGGCGAGCAGGCGTTGGTTGGTCGGCATGATGATAAGCGCGGTGAACGGCCAGTTGGCGAGCAGCAGCAGCGCTCCGGCCAGCCAGAGGGGATCGCCATCCCTCGCCCAGGCCCAGATCGCCAGCGCTCCGCCCAGCATCGCCAGCCCGGCCTGCATCGGCAGCGCCGCTTTGTAGCTCGGCTGCCACTGGCGGAGCAAAGCGGCATCGTCGAGACCGAGCCGGGCCGGATGCTCGGCCAGGTTGATGTAAGAAGCGGCGCCCGTGAACCAGGCGGCCGCCACGAGCGCCAGCAAGCCGATCAGCATCCGCCGTCTCCCATCCAGCCCGTGCCACTATGGCCGAGGCCGGAGGTTCCAGGCAAGACGGCTCCCGGCGCTCGTTCCGCTCGCCGTCGATCCGTTTCGTAGCAGCCTTTTACCAAGCCTTGAGATACGGCCGCTAGCGTTGGCGGGTGCCGAGACGCTGGAACCCCCGACCTGTCCGCCGCCGCCGCGCCTATGCCGGACGCGGCTGGCCGACGGCGTGGACCGCCTTTCGAAGCCGGCGGGTCCGGCTTTCGCTGTCCGAGGTCGCCCTCACCCTGCTGCTCGGCCTCGCGCTCGGCTTGGCGGCGCCTTATTGGCAAGCACGCTGGCTGCCCGGCTCGGACCCGTTCGCCGGCGCCCGCCCCGAAACGCCCAACCCCTGGGCCGAATCGCTGCGCTCGCGCGCCATCCTCGAGCCGCAGGAGGGAGCGCCGGCGCCGGCCTCGGCGTCCCCCAGCCGCCCCGCCACATGGGCCTCGGACGGGATCGTCGATGTGATCGACGGCGACACTTTCGACTATCGCGGCGAGCGGATCCGCATCGCGGATATCGACACGCCCGAAACCCATCCGGCGCGCTGCGCGCATGAAGCACAGCTCGGCGAGCGGGCGACGCAGCGGCTCGCCGAGCTGCTCGGGCAGGGTCCGTTCCTGCTCCAGGCGGCCGACCGCGACGAGGATCGCTACGGCCGCAAGCTCAGGATCGTCACCCGCGACGGCCGGTCGCTCGGCGGGGTGCTGGTCGCGGAAGGGCTGGCGCGTCCGTGGGAAGGCAGGCGCCGCAGCTGGTGCGGCTGAGAACACAGTGGATCAGTCGCGCGAAGCGGTGTCCATGATCGGGCTCGACGCCTTCAGCCGGGCCAGCACCGGCGCGTCGCGCTCATAGGGATCGGCGCGAAAGGCGATGCCGCCGCCCTTGTCCGCCGGCGCCGCGGTCAAATAGGTGATGTAGACCGGCACCGGCTCGTCGAGGTCGACGCGCTCCTCGACGTCGCGGGACTGCCCCTCCGGCATCTTGCCGAACAGCCAAGCCGCCAGCCGCCGCGCATCCTCGACCCTGACGCAGCCGTTGCTGAGCCAGCGGTCGTTCTTCTCGAACAGCGCCTTGTCGGGCGTATCGTGAAGGTAGATGCCATAGTCGTTGGGCATCATGAACTTGATGTCGCCCATCGAATTGGCGACGCCGGGCAGCTGGCGGACGCGCAGCACCTCGCTGCCGTCCGCGACCGCTTTCCAGTCGACCCCGGCCGGGTCGACCGGCACCGCGTCGTCGGTCCAGTCGGAGAGCACTTCGTAGCGTTCGCCCTTGAGGTATGGGAGGCCCTCGCTGAGCACGCGCGGGGCAATCCTTTTCTGGGTGAGGTCGGGCGGCACGTTCCAATAGGGATTGACGTCGGCATAGCGGATCATCGCCGCCATCATCGGCGTCTTCGACGCCGCGGTGCCGACGATCACCTTCATCGTGCCTTTGACCTCGCCATTCTCGTACATCCACAGCCGCGCCGCGGCGGCGTCGACCAGAATGTAACGCTGGCGGTCGCCGACGGGCAGCGAGCGCGTGCGCTCGAGATTGATCGCCACCAGCCGCTCATAGTGCGCGGCGCCGAGGTTGAGCGAGGCGATGGTTTCCGCGCCCACCAGGCTGTCGGGCGAGAGCCCGTGCGCGTCCTTATATTCGCGCACCGCCGCCGCCAGCGCCTTGTCGAACTTGGTCCCCGCGGGAAGGCCGAGCCGGCGCCGGAGCAGCTCGACCCGCGGACCCTCCTGGCCCACGCGCAGCGTCGGTCCGGCCGGAATCTCGACCTCAGGCAGGTCGCCCCATTTCTGGCGGTAGCGGACGAGGCCGCGGCGCAAGGCGGTGTAAAGCGGGCTCGCCGGGCGCAGCAGATCCTGGCCGGCCTCGCCCGAGCCTGACAAGATCTGGTCGAGCAATTCGTCGGCCTTGCGCGCGACCGGAGCGGTCTCCTCGTCGATATAGAGCATGCCGTCGTCGCGGCCGGCGGGAAGGTCGATCACCTCGATCGGCCCGCTTTCGCGCGGCGGCGCGGCCGCGCCGGCCGTGGCAAGCGTGAACGCGATCGCGAACGAAGCAAATCGGTACGTAAACACTGACCCCAATCCCCCTTCGCGAACGCCTATGCGCCCCCGATACTTAACGCGCTCCGAATAAGCGGCAGGGCGGGGCCCGGGCCAAGCGCTATTCCGCAGGGCGCCCCTGACGCGCGGCGGGGCGAGTCTGTTCGATCAAAGGTGGCGGCGAAGGTGGTG
>DASVRK010000218.1:0-9881 GCA_036388655.1 Allosphingosinicella sp.
GAAGCGTTCGGGCGCCGCCATTCATCTTTGGTATCGGATTGCGAGCATATCCTGTGGGGAAGGCCGTCGGGTCCGGGCCGTCTGCTCAGCCCGGCCCACGACCGGACCGACGGCTTTTTCGTCGCGCGGTGGCGAGCGCCAGCAACTGGCTGCCCTCGTCCTGGACTTCGACGAGCCCGGACCGCCAGGCGGGGCTCGGCTCGACCTGCGTCCCCTCCGGCAGGCGAAGGCCGAGCGGCGACAGCGGCGTCGGGCTTGCGTCGGGGAAGGCCGCCAGCGCGTCCTCGATCGTGCCGCGAAGGCGGTTGGCGCGAAGGTCGAGCGGTGCGCGCTCGAGAAGGGGGTGGAACTCGCCCGCCTCGATCAGCGGGTCGAAACGGGGTTCGATCCAGGCGGGCACGGCGCGGGCGGCAGCGACGGGCTCGTCCGGTAGCGGCGGAGCGGGCCCATGGGCCGAGCCATCGAACAGGTCGCGAAGCGCCGGCTCCTCCTCAGTGAGGCCGAGCAGGGCGGCGCGGCCCGAGGCGGGGATCTCGCCGGAGCGGCGGATTGTGCGATAGACCAATTCGCGCACCGCGCGACGGTCCTTGGAGCCGGCATAGCGGCGGGTCCGGAAATAGGCCGAGACGATGGTGTCGGCGGCGGCTCCGCCCCCACCGGCCGCGGCGATGATCTCGTCGAGCAGCTCGATCGCGGCCTGCACCCGCGCGGCGGGGGTCACGGCGATATGCTAGCGGGTGGGGTAATTGGGCGCCTCGCGGGTGATCGAGACGTCGTGGACATGGCTTTCGCGCAGGCCCGCATTGGTGATGCGGACGAACTGGGCGCGGCGCTGGAGGTCCTCGATGGTGGCGGAGCCGGTATAGCCCATCGCGGCTTTGACGCCCCCGACCAGCTGGTGGATGACGTCGCTGGCATGGCCCTTATAGGGGACCTGACCCTCGATCCCCTCCGGCACCAGCTTCAGCTGGTCCTTGATGTCCTGCTGGAAATAGCGGTCGGCCGACCCGCGCGCCATCGCGCCCACCGAGCCCATGCCGCGATAGCTCTTGTAGGAGCGGCCCTGGTAAAGGAAGATTTCGCCCGGCGCCTCCTCGGTGCCGGCGAGCAGCGATCCGATCATGACGGTCGAGGCGCCGGCCGCCAGTGCCTTGGCGACGTCGCCGCTGGTCCGGACGCCGCCGTCGGCGATGACGGGGGTTCCGCTCCGCGCCGCCTCGCCGGCCGCCTCGAGAATGGCGGTGAGCTGCGGCACGCCGACGCCGGCGACGATGCGGGTGGTGCAAATCGAGCCGGGACCGATGCCGACCTTGACCGCGTCCGCCCCGGCTCCGATCAGCGCCTTGGTCGCCTCGGCCGTGGCGACGTTGCCGGCGACGACCTGAACCGAGTTGGAGAGCTTCTTGATCCGCTCGACCGCGACGCCGACGTCGCGATTGTGGCCGTGGGCGGTGTCGATGACGATGAGGTCGCATTCGGCGTCGATCAGCGCTTCGGAGCGCTCGAACCCCTTGTCGCCGACCGTGGTTGCGGCGGCGACGCGCAGGCGTCCGGTCGCGTCCTTGGTCGCGGAGGGATAATTGACGGCTTTCTCGATGTCCTTGACAGTGATGAGGCCGATGCAGCGCTGCTGCTCGTCCACCACCAGCAATTTCTCGATCCGGCGCTGGTGAAGCTGCCGCCGCGCCTCCTCCTGGGTGACGCCGGGACCGACGGTGACGAGATTGTCGCGAGTCATAAGCTCCGCGACCGGCTGCTTGGGGTTTTCGGCGAAGCGGACGTCGCGATTGGTGAGGATGCCGACCAGCCTGCCGCCGGCGTCGGTGACGGGGATGCCCGAAATCTTGTGGCGCTTCATCAGCTCGAGCGCGTCGGCGAGGGTCTGCTCGGCGGTCATCGTGATCGGGTTCACCACCATGCCGCTCTCGTAGCGCTTCACCGCCCGTACCGCCGCCGCCTGCCCTTCGACCGAGAGGTTGCGGTGAAGTACGCCGATGCCGCCGAGTTGCGCCATTACGATCGCCATGTCGGCTTCGGTGACGGTGTCCATGGCCGACGACAGGATCGGGATGCTGAGCGCGATCTCCTTGGTCACCCGGGTTCGGGTGTCCGCCTGGCTCGGCAGCACGTTCGATTCGGCGGGCCGGAGCAGCACGTCGTCGAAGGTGAGCCCGAGGCTGATGTCCATGGATGCGTCTCGCGTGTCGGGTTTCGGTGCCGCTACATAGGGATGGAATGTGACAAGCGCCAGCGGCTGGCCGGCCGCTATCGCCGTCCCTTGGCGAGCAAGGCTTCGGCCTGGGCGACGTGCATCGCCTCGATCATGCGGCCCTCGTGACGCTCGGCGCCGCCGGTGGCGGCGGCGACCAGCCGGGCGGCGGCGTCGAGCTCGGCCTCGCTCGGCCCGAACAGGCGGTTAGCGGTCGCGATTTGGCTCGGGTGGATGAGCGACTTGCCGTCGAAGCCGAACGCCCTCCCCTCCTCGCACTGGCGGGCCAGCCCCTCATCGTCGTCGAGCCCGTTATAGACGCCATCAAAGGCGGGGATGCCGGCGGCGCGCGCGGCGAGGACGATGGTCTGGAGCCCCAAAGTCAGCCCGCGCCGGTCGGCCGAGACCGGGATGCCGAGCTCGGCGGCAAGGTCGTTGGTGCCGGCGACCAAGGCGGCCGCTTCGGCGGCGATCGCCCGGGCGGCGAGCACGCCGGCCGGGGTTTCGACCATCGCCAGCACCGGTCGCTCGACCAGCCGGCGCGTATCGTGGACCTGCTCGCGGCTCTCGGCCTTGGGCAGGATCACGAACTCGGCCGAGCTTGAGCGGATCGCGACCACGTCCTCCCCGTAATATTCGCTGCCGACCGTGTTCATCCGGATCGCAGCCAGACGGTCGCCGAACCCCTCGCCCACCGCCGTCTCCGCGGCTGTGCGGGCGGTCGCCTTCTCCTCCGGCTTCACAGCATCTTCGAGGTCGAGCACGATCATGTCCGCCTCCAGCGTCCGCGCCTTGTCGATCGCGCGCGGGTTGGAGGCGGGCAGGAACAGGAGGGAGCGACAAAGGCGCAGGCGGGCGGTGTCCATCGCCTCCGATTCTGCTTGGAAGAGGGGCCGCTTGTCTACATGATATCGTCGGCAAGCGTTCGGGAGGCTAAGGCGATGGAAGTGACGGCAATGTTCTTCGTCCTGGTGCTGACCATCATCTACCTGATGGCCAGCATCAAGATCGTCCGTCAGGGCTATCAATATACGATAGAATATTTCGGCCGCTTCACCACGGTCGCGCGCCCGGGCTTCAATTTCTACCCGGCCTTCTTCTACCGCGTCGGCCGCAAGGTGAACATGATGGAGCAGGTGCTCGACATACCGGGCCAGGAGATCATCACCAAAGACAATGCGATGATCTCGACCGACGGCGTGGTGTTCTTCCAGGTGCTGGACGCGGCCAAGGCGGCCTACGAAGTGTCCGACCTCTACAACGCCATCCTCAATCTGGTCACCACCAACCTCAGGACCGTGATGGGCTCGATGGACCTCGACGAGACCCTGTCGAAGCGCGACGAGATCAACGCCAGACTGCTGGCGGTGATCGACGACGCGACCACGCCTTGGGGCGTCAAGATCACCCGCATTGAGGTCAAGGACATCCGGCCGCCGACCGACATCGTCAATTCGATGGCGCGCCAGATGAAGGCCGAGCGCGAGAAGCGCGCCTCGATCCTAGAGGCCGAAGGCATGCGCGCCTCGGAGATCCTCCGTGCCGAAGGCCAGAAGCAGTCGCAGATCCTGCAGGCCGAGGGCCGCCGCGAGGCCGCGTTCCGCGAAGCCGAGGCGCGCGAGCGGGCGGCCGAAGCCGAAGCCAAGGCGACCCAGATGGTCTCCGACGCCATCGCCGGCGGCAACACCCAGGCGATCAACTATTTCGTCGCCCAGAAATATATCGAGGCGGTGGCGCGCTTCGCCACCTCGCCCAACGCCAAGACGATCCTGTTCCCGGTCGAGGCCACGCAATTGATCGGCACGTTGGGCGGGATCGGCGAACTCGCCCGCGAAGCGCTCGGCGAGCGCGCCGCGCCGCCGCCGGCACCGGCCCCCGCCCCGGCGCCGCGTCGCGCCGGCCCGTTTGAAGAGGTCAAGAGATGAACCTCGACGGGATCGAGCCGCACTGGCTGTGGCTGATCGCCGCGGCCCTGCTCGGCATCGCCGAATTGCTGGTGCCGGGCGTGTTCCTGGTCTGGCTGGCCGCCGCCGCCGCGGTGACCGGCTTCGCGGCCTTGCTGCTCGGCATCCCGCCCGCTTTCCAGTTCGCCTTGTTCGCGTTGCTCGCCATCGCCGCCGTCTATTTCGGCCGCCGCTGGTATGCCGCCAACCCGGTCGAGAGCAGCGATCCGCTTCTCAACGACCGCGCCGCCCGCCTGGTCGGCCAGACGGTGGTGGTGGTGAGCGCGTTCGAGGACGGCCGCGGCCGCGTCAAGGTCGGCGACAGCGTGTGGGCGGCGATGGGTCCCGACGCCGAAGTAGGCGCACGGGTCCGGGTGACGGGGGCGCAGGGGACCTGCCTCCGGGTCGAGAAGGTCGAGCCGGCGGGCGGGACGCTGCCGGCCCGGTAGAGCCGCTTAGTAAGCGGGAGGCTTTCACAGGGCTGGGCCCCAGCCTTCGCCGGGGCACAAGTGGCCTGCAGATCAGTCGTCGCGGCCCCAGCGCTGCATCAGGGCGGCGCCGGCGGCGGCGGCGACGCCGACCGCGACCGCACCGAGGCCGATCGTGGTCCAGTTGAACAAGCGGCTTTCGCCGAGGAACTGGCCGCCTTTCTCCTCCTCGAGCAGCACCGCCGCGTCGCCATTGGCGGACAGCCGCACCTTGTTGCCTTCGATGCCGGCGATCAGTCCGCCAGAGATATAATGGTGGTGGCTCTGGTGCGAGCCGCTGTCGGCCTTGGTCATCTTGATGCGGTGGCCCTCGACCTTGTCCACGGTGCCGATATGGACGCCGTCGGCCCCGATAATTTCCATATGCTCGCGAACCTGGCTGATGTCGGCCATCAATCGTCTCCTGCTGGCGGTGGTTTCGAAGCCATAACGATAACTGGCGGCGATGGATGCGCCGCTCGGGATGGCCGGTCAAGTCCGGCGTGACGAGTTTGAAGAGACCGCTTCAGTCGACGCGCTGGGCCACGCCGCGCCGGGTGGCGTCGGCGACCAGGGCGCGGAACTTGGCGTCGGCGATGCGGCCCAGGCGGTCCTGCTCGCGGCCGAGCGCGTCCTGCTGGCGGCCGAGCACGTCCTGCTGCTCGCCGAGCTCGTCCTGCTGCCGTCCGAGCGCGTCCTGCCGGCGGCCGAGCTCGTCCCCGCGCCCCGGCGACGCGCTCGCTTGCTGAAGGCCGAGCCGGGCCTGCTCCTTGCCGAGGCTCGCCTGGCGCCGGCCGAGCGCCGCCTGGCGCGAACCCAGTTCGCCCTGTCGCGCGCCGAGCGCCTGCTGCGGCTCGAAAATGGCTTGGGCCTGGCGCAACGTCGCGGAGTCGCGGATGGCGACGCCGCCCTGGCGCACGTAGAGCAGCCCCTCCTGGCCCGTCCGCAGCGCACGGGCGCGGTTCATATCCTCGATCGATCCGCTCATCGTGCTGCTCCGGCTCCCCGGAGCAAGGAGGACATAGGAGTCGCGGTCGGACTCGGCCGCACCCGCGGCCGCGATTGGCGAAGGGACGGCCATGGTCAGGCCGCAAAGCGCGGCCGACGGGGCCAAAGCGAGGCGGCGGAACTTGCTGGGCATGAGCGGCTGGATCACATGTCGTCCTTTCGATTGCGGCGCTGGCCGATACGATCGGCGACGCTGCAACTTTCGGGCCAGCCCGCCCCTATGGCGCCGCGCACGGCAAGAGGGACCTCGCTGTTCGCTGGCGGACACTTCAGGGTTCGGATTCGAACAACTCGCGGCCCGTTTCGTGACGCCGCCTTGATCCGGACCGCGTCCGCAGGCGCTGTCCGCCTCAGCCTCGCCGCTTGGCCGAGAAATAGCCGATGCCGGCCCCGACCGCCGCTCCGAACAGCGGCCCGACGAACGGCACCGGAATGGCGATCGCCGCGCCGATGGCCGCCGCAATCGCCGTCCGCTTCGCAATGGGATCCATGGCCTTTACCTCCTGAAGCTGTATTATAGGTATAATACAGCTTCTCGTCTAGCCCTGGCTTATCTACTCCCGGCCGTGCTCGGCACCAATCAAGCCAAAGCATTCAGATCGGGCTCCACCCACCCAAGCCGCGCCTCCTTCGAGAACAGACGCTCGGCGCTGTAGAAGCGGAGCGGCCAATCCCGCCTGCCCTCCTCCGCCCGCAGCAAAAGATTGACCTTCGTGGCGAGCGGCAGCGTGGCATCGGTGCGGGCGAGGAAGGCGCGGACGCCCTTGATGTAGAGCTGGGTGATCGTCTCGTGATAGCCTTCGGTGTCGCTGTTGACGCCGCCGACGCTCTCGTTGAAGCGGCGGATGAGGCCGGGGAGGTCGCGCTCGGGGGCGATGTCGGGGCGCTCCGTCAGGATATAGAGGCAGGCGGCGAGATGCGCCTCGTGGGTCCAGTCTGGGCGGGTCAAGCTGCAGGCGATCAGCCCCTCCCCGATCCGCCTTACCGCCGCGTCGTCGGCGAACAGGCGCGGTTCGTGTTCCTCGGTCATGTGTTCCTCCGTTGAAGGCATAGAAAAAGGGCGCGCCGGCCTGTCGCCGACGCGCCCTTTCGGGTCCTCTTGAGTGGCTAAAGCGTCAGGCGGCGGTCGCGGTGGGCTCCTGTTGGGCTTGCGCCTGCGCGCGCGGCGCGGCGTCGCGGACGCCGGCGTCGACATGGGGCTCGAACTTGGCGAAATTGTCGATGAACAGCTTGACCAGCTTGGCCGCGGTGGCGTCGTACTCGGCCTTGTCGGCCCAGGTCTCGCGCGGCTCGAGGATGGCGGCATGGACGCCGGGGACGCTCACCGGCACTTCGAAGCCGAAATTCTCGTCGATGCGGAATTCGGCGCGCTCGAGGCTGCCGTCGAGGGCGGCGTTGAGAAGCGCGCGGGTGGCCTTGATCGGCATGCGCTTGCCGGTGCCGTATTTGCCGCCGGTCCAGCCAGTATTGACCAGCCAGCAGGAGACGTGGCCGCGGGCGATCCGCTCCTTCAACAGATTGCCGTAGACGCTCGGGTGGCGCGGCATGAAGGGCGCGCCGAAGCAGGTCGAGAAGGTCGCCTCGGGCTCGGTGACGCCGATCTCGGTGCCGGCGACCTTGGCGGTGTAGCCGGAGAGGAAATGATACATGGCCTGGTCGGGCGTGAGCCGCGCGATCGGCGGCAGCACGCCGAACGCGTCGGCGGTGAGCATGACGATGTTGCGCGGCACCGGCCCCATGTTGCGATCGGAGCAATTGGGGATGAAATCGATCGGATAGGCGCCGCGGCTATTCTCGGCGAGGCTCGGATCGTCGAGGTCGAGCTCGCGCGTCGCCGGGTCGATGACGACATTTTCCAGCACGGTGCCGAAGCGCTTGGTGGTGGCGTAGATTTCCGGCTCGGCCTCGGCCGACAGGCGGATCATCTTGGCGTAGCAGCCGCCCTCGAAGTTGAACACGGCGGTGTCGGACCAGCCATGCTCGTCGTCGCCGATCAGGGTGCGGGCGGGATCGGCCGAGAGCGTGGTCTTGCCGGTGCCCGAAAGGCCGAAGAAGACGGCGGTGTCGCCGGCGGGGCCGATATTGGCCGAGCAGTGCATCGGCATCACGCCCTTGGGCGGCAGCAGGTAGTTGAGGACTCCGAACACCGACTTCTTCATCTCGCCGGCATATTTGGTGCCGCCGATCAGGATCAGCTTCTCGCTCAGATTGACGGCGATCACGGTCTCGGAGCGGCAGCCGTGGCGGGCGGGATCGGCGACGAAGCTCGGCAGGTCGATGATCGTGAAATCGGGCGCGAAGCCGTCGAGCTCGGCGGCCTCGGGGCGCACCAGCAAGGTGCGGATGAAGAGGTTGTGCCAGGCGAGCTCATTGATGACGCGCACGTTGACGCGGTGCTCGGGCTGCGAGCCGCCATGAAGGTCGGCGACGAACAAGGTCTCCTTGCGCGCCAGCTCGGCGAGGAAGTCGGCCTTGAGGGCAGCGAAATGGTCGGGGCTCATCGCCTTGTTATTGTCCCACCAGAGGCTGCTCTCGGTCTCGGCGTCGCGGACCGTGAACTTGTCCTTGGCGGAGCGGCCGGTATGCTTGCCGGTCTCGACCACCAGCGGTCCGTCCTTGGCAAGCACGCCCTCGCCGCGCTGCACCGCCTGCTCGACGAGGGCGGCGGTCCCCAAATTCCAGTGGAGCTGAGCGGACGTTTCGATGCCCTGGGCGGCAAGTCCATGGGCGGGCACGCGAGTGGCCAAGTCGATCTCCTGTTTCCTGCACGACTGAAGGCGGCACGAAACGCGCCGCAACGAAGTTGCCGCCCGCATATCCAACGAGATGCGCCCCGTCAAACCGAGGGGACCCGCGGTTGCGGCTCCGTCCCGCTTTGGATAAAGCCGGGCGGATGCGACCAGGGGCGTTCGAATGTCGGTAACGATCGCGCTGGTCGACGATGACCGCAACATCCTCACCTCGGTGTCGATCGGACTCCAGGCCGAGGGTTTCATCACCCGGGTCTATACGGACGGGGAGACGGCGCTGAAGGCGCTGCTCGACAACCCGCCCGACCTCGCCGTCCTCGACGTCAAGATGCCGCGGATGGACGGCATGGAGCTGCTCCGGCGGCTGCGTGAGAAGAGCGCCCTCCCCGTCATCTTCCTTACGTCCAAGGACGACGAGCTCGACGAGGCGCTCGGCCTCGCCATGGGCGCCGACGATTATATCGCCAAGCCTTTCTCGCAGCGCCTGCTCATCGCCCGCATCCGCGCAATCCTGAGGCGGACCGAGATGCGCGCCACGCCGGTCGAGGAGCAGCCGGCCGAGGAGCCGCCGCAGATCGTGCGCGGGCGGCTCGCCATGGACCCCGCCCGCCACCGCGTCACCTGGGACGGAAAGGACGTGACGCTGACCGTGACCGAGTTCATGATCCTGGAGGCGCTCGCGCAGCGGCCGGGGGTGGTGAAATCGCGCAACCAGCTGATGGACGTGGCCTACCAGGATGACATCTATGTCGACGACCGCACCATCGACAGCCAAATCAAGCGCCTGCGCCGCAAGTTCCGCGCGGTCGACGGCGAGTTCGGCGCGATCGAGACGCTCTACGGCGTCGGATACCGCTTTGCCGAGGAATGAGGAGCGGGCGCTGACGCTGCGCTGGACCGGGCGGCTGTCGCTCACCAAGCGGATCCTCGCCGTCAACATCTTCGCGCTGGCGATCCTGGCCGGCAGCCTGTTCTATCTCGACAGCTTCCGCGGCCGGCTCACCGCCGCGCGGCTTGCCCAGGCGCGCAGCGAAGCGGTGCTGATCGCCGACGTGCTTGCGGTGGCGGCGCCGGGGACGCGGCGCGCCTTGCTGCGCGAGCTGGGCGCCGAATCGGGCACCCGGCTGCGGGTCTACGGCCGGGACGGCGCCAAGCGGATGGACAGCTGGGCCGGCGCGCGCCCGACCTACGAGCTGCGCGACCCGGCGCGCGAGTCCTGGGACAAGGATGTGGCGCGGCTGATGGACAACGGCTTCGACGCCGTGGTCGGAGCGCGGCAGCCGCCGCCGCTGGTCACGCCGGGGGTCGACCGGCTGGCGGCCTGGCCCGAAGCGGCCGCGGCGCTGGCGACCGGCGCTCCGGCCACCGCCCTCCGCCGCGCGCCCGAAGGCACCGCCTATGTCTCGGCCGCGGCGGGGACGGAGATCGAGGGCGGGGCGGCGCTGCTGCTCACCGTCAATGCCCGCGACATCCGCCGGGTCGTGCGCAGCGAGCGCATGACCCT
>DASVRK010000219.1:0-6940 GCA_036388655.1 Allosphingosinicella sp.
ATAAGGATCGAGAACGTCTACATCCCCGCCGGCGGCGACATTCCGGACCGCAACGAAAATCCCAAGTTCGGCCAGAAGCTCGACTTCATCGAGCGGATGACGCGCTGGTCGGAGGATTGCCGCTGCCCGACCCTGCTCGTCGGCGACTTCAACGTGGCGCCGCTCGAATGCGACGTCTGGAGCCACAAGCAGCTCCTGAACGTCGTCAGCCATACCCCGGTCGAGGTCGAGGCGCTGACGCGGCTCCAGCAGAGCGGCGAGTGGGTCGATCTCGGCCGCCGCTTCTTTCCCGCGCCCGGCCGGCTCCACACCTGGTGGAGCTACCGCTCGCCGGATTGGACCAGGAACGACCGCGGCCGACGGCTCGACCATATGTGGGCGACGCCCGACGTCGCCGCGCTCGCGGTCGGCCACAAGGTCCACGAGCCCTGCCGCAACTGGACGCGTCCGTCGGACCACGTGCCGCTCGTCACCGAGTTCGCGGTGTGAGCGGAGGCCGCGACCTCGCCCGCGCCATCGACGCGTTGCGGCGGGGCTGGCCGGTCGTCATCGACGGCTCCGGCTTCCTCGCGGTCGAGACGGCCGACGATGCCGGCCTCGCCGCCTTCGATGCGGGCGGGCCCGCCGACCTCCTAATTTCCGGCAACCGGGCGGTAACGCTGAAGCTCGCCAACCAGCGCGACGCGGTTCCGACCGGGCCGGTACGGATCGTCCGCTCGCCCTGGCTCGACCTTGCCGAGGCGACCGCCGTCGCCGATCCGGCGCTCGACCTCAAAACGCCGCTGAAGGGGCCGTTCCGCACCATCCCGCTCGGCTGCGACAAGGCGGCGCTGGCGGCGATCACCCTCACCCGGCGGGCCGGCCTGCTGCCGGCGCTGTTCATCGACGGCGACGCGGGCGCCGACGCCATCTCGATCGATGCGGCCGCGGTGGCCGCTTTCGACAAGTCGCCCTCGCTCGCCATCGCGTCGCGCGCCAAGCTGCCGACGCGGGCCGCGGAGCAGGCGGAGATCGTCGCCTTCCGGTCGGAGGAGGATGCGGCCGAGCATGTCGCCTTGCTGATCGGCCAGCCGAACGGCCAGCCGCCGCTGGTGCGGCTGCACAGCGAATGCCTGACCGGGGACGTGCTGGGGTCGCTCAAATGCGATTGCGGGCCACAGCTCGACGCCGCGATCGCGGAGATCCGGCGGGCGGGCTGGGGGATATTGCTCTATCTTCGCCAGGAGGGGCGCGGCATCGGCCTCGTCAACAAGCTGCGCGCTTACGCGCTCCAGGACCAGGGGTTCGACACGGTTGACGCCAACCACCGGCTCGGCTTCGGCGACGACGAGCGCGATTATGGGGTGGCGGCGCGGATGCTGGCGAAATTGTCGCAGACCGAGGTCGCCTTGCTGACCAACAACCCGCGCAAGGCGGCGGGGCTGCGGGCGGAAGGGATCGACGTGGTCCGGCAAGTGCCGCTGAAGGTCGGCGCCAATGCGTTCAATCGCGACTATCTCGACACCAAGCGGGCGCGGAGCGGGCACCAATTGTGACGCCGCGGCGTCACTCGCGCTCCAGCCGGGCGAGGATTTCGGCCACTTCGGCATAATCGCGTGCGACGTGATGCGCTCCGGCGGCGCGCGCGCGGTCGCCGTGGCCGGGGCCGATGTGGCCGCCGGCGAGGAGGGCGATCACGGTCATGCCGGCGGCCGCGCCGGCGGCGACGCCGACCGGATGGTCCTCGATGACCAGGCACCGGGGCGGAGCGATGCCGAGCCGCTCGGCGACGCCGAGATAGATGTCGGGGTGAGGCTTGCCGCGCGCGAGGCCGGCGGCGCTGTAGACGCGCTCCTCGAAATAGTGGCCGAGGCCGAGCCGGGCCAGCGAAGCGTCGAGCCAGTCCTTCTCGCTCGACGAGGCGATGGCGAGCGAGCGGTGCGCCTGGGCGGCGAGGAATTTCTGGATACCCTCGATGGCTAGGATGTCCGCCACGCGGGCGGCGATCGCCTGGTCGAGCATGTCGCCGAGTTGGTCCGGATCGAAGGAGAGGCCGCTCTCCTCCTCGATCCGGCGGTGGCAGTCGCTCCAGCGCAGGCCGGAATAATAAGCGAGGGCGTGGTCGGCGGTGACGGGATGGCCGGCTTCGGTCAGCAACTCCGCGAGCGCGGCGTTGGCGACGACCTCGCTGTCGACGATGACGCCGTCGAAATCGAAGATGATCGCCCCGAAGGTCATGTCAGCCGCGCTCGCCGAACAAGGCGGTGCCGACGCGGACATGGGTGGCGCCGATCGTCACCGCGGTCTCGAAGTCGGCCGACATGCCCATGCTGAGCCCGGGCAGCGCGTGCCGGCGGGCGAGCTTGGCGAGCAAGGCGAAATAAGGCGCCGGTTCGAGCTCGGCCGGCGGGATGCACATCAAGCCACGGACCGGGAGGCCGGCCTCGCGGGCCGCATCGAGCAGGGCGGGAAGCTCCGCCACCGCGCAGCCGCCTTTTTGCGCCTCATCGCCGATATTGACCTGGATGAAGCAGTCCGGCCGCCGCCCCGCTTTGGCCATGGCGGCGGCTAGCGCGGGGATGAGGGATGGGCGGTCAAGCGAGTGGATCGCGTCGAACAGCTCAGCGACCTCGTCCGCTTTGTTCGACTGGAGCCGCCCGATCAGGTGCAGCTCCACGCCTTCGTAGCGCTCGCGAAGCTCCGGCCATTTCGCCTGCGCCTCCTGGACTCGATTCTCGCCGAAGATGCGGTGGCCGGCCTCGAGCAGCGGCACGATGGCTTCGGGCGGGTGGGTCTTCGAGACCGCGATCAGCGCCACCTCGCCCTGCGAGCGGCCGGCCAGCGCCGCCGAGCGCGCGATCGCGGCGCGCACCTCCCCCAATCTTCCGGCGGCTGATGCCTCGCTCATGGACGCTGCTATAGGGAGCGCTATGCACCGCCGCCAGCCTCTGCCCCGCCTCTGGCTGATGACCGACGAGCGGCAGGGGGACGCTTTGTGCAGCGCGCTCGAGCGGCTGCCGCGAGGCTCGGGCGTGGTGTTCCGCCATTACGGACTTCCCACCCCGGAGCGTCGCCGGCTGTTCGGGCAGGTGCGGGCGGTGGCGCGGCGGCGGCGGCTGGTGCTGCTGCTGGCCGGAACCCCGCGTCTGGCCGCGGCGTGGGGCGCCGATGGCAGCCATGGCCGCGGGTCCCATGCCCCGCTGCGGGGGCAGGTCCGCACCGCGCCAGTTCACGACGTGCGCGATATGATCGCGGCGGCCCGAGCGGGGGCGGACCTGCTGTTCGTCTCGCCGGCGTTCGGTACGCGGTCGCATCCGGGCGCGGCGCCGCTCGGGCGGGTGCGGTTCGGCCTGCTCGCGCGGCAGGCGCGCGGGCCGGTGGTGGCGCTGGGCGGAATGACGCCGAGCCGCTTTCGGGGGCTGGCGGCCTTCAGGATCTACGGCTGGGCTGCGATCGACGCGTGGAGCGCCGGACCGGCTTAGAAGCGGAAAGCGGTGCCGACGTAGACCGCCTGGCTGTCGCGGCGCTCGTCGGCCAGCGGCTCGAGCCGCTCGCGCTGGATCTTGTAGCGGACGCCGCCGGTCACATCGACGTTGCGCGCGATCGAATAGGAGCCGCCGACATCGAGCGAATAGCTGCTTTCCTGCGGCATGATGCGCAGCTGATTGCCGTCGGTACGCTCGGCGCCGACCGCGACCCGGCCGGTGAACTTCTTGCCGAGATAGCTGACGCCGACCTCGGCTGCTTCGCGGCCGCCGGGGATCGGGCCGCCCTGGACCTTGGCGACGTCGCCCGAAAGCGCGAACTGCTTCCAGCCGACCGCGACGCCCAGATTATAGGCGGTCGGCGTGATCGCCGTAACCGGACTGGCGGAGGTTTCGGCCGTCGCCGCCGCCGAGCGGACCGCTTCCGCGGCGGTGGTCGCGCGGGCGCGGACGGCGACGCGGACGGCCTTGCTCTTGTCCGGGGAAGCCGATGAGGGCGTGAAGCGGAAGCTGTTCGCCTGCAGACCGCGGCGGGCGAATTCGGCCGCGAGCCGGGGATCGGCGACCGCGGGCGTGAAGCCGCTGGAGCCGAACGAGGGCGCGGACCGCGCCTTCTTCGCCTTTTGCGGCTGGTTCGAAGCGGCGAATGCTGGGGCCAGCAGCAGGGATAGAGCGACAAGCGACGCCCCACCCATTGCAGCAATGCCACCTAGCTTCATCACGTCTGTCGACTCCGTCGTCGCCCGTGGATGTAGTATGAGTGCAAACCCCTGACCAGCGGACTGGTGCCCGTTAGGCACGAATCGTTTGGCGTTGTTGCACATTCCCCACAGGAAGCTTGCGCCCCGATGAACAAGCGGGTCAACGGCGGCCCCGGCCGTCAGATCTTGCCGCTGATCGCCAGCGTCAGGATCGGCCCGATATCGCGGTTCCTGTCCTCGGTGAACAGAATCGGCCCGGTCCGCCTGCCGTCGTGGAAATCGCGCGTCAACTGCACATTCTGGCCGATCAGGTTCTCGACCGTTCCGCGGACGGTGAGGCCGAGCACGTCCTTATGCTCGATAAAGGCGCTGAGGATGCCGGGCGCGTTCAGGAACTGGAGCCGCTGGTCGAGCCGGTAGCCCGCCGACTGGCGATATTCGTCGTAGCCGGCGCCCCAGGCCCAGGGCGTCCCCGGCACGTCGTGGCGCAGATTGGCGACGATGCGCCGGGTCATGGTATCGTTGATGCCGCGGTTCCGGCCCGTCACCGGATCCTCGAGCGACGAACGCTGGAACTGGAGGTCGAGGTCGAGCTTGGCCCCGCGCCAGCCAAGCGGATCGAAGTTGAAGGTACCGGTCATTTGCACGCCGTAGAGCGTCGCGCTGTCGAGATTGCCCGGCGACTGGCCGTCGTCGCCGACCGGGATGACGTCGACGATGTCGCTGATCAGGCGGCCGTAGACCCGCGCCGTCGCGGTGCCCCAGCGGCCGAGGTTGCGGGTCGCCTCGACTTCGGCGTCCCAGCTTTGCGGCGGGACGAGGTTCGGGTTGCCGGCATTGACGGTGCCGGCGCTGACGTTCGACGAGGCGACGAAGTCGAAGAAGTTCAGCTGGCCGACGACCCGCTCGAGCTTGGCCGATACGTCGAGCCGCGGCGAGGCTTTCCAGGCGACCGAAATCAGGCCCTTGGGCCGCAGGAAGGTCCGTGCCAACCCGTTCTCGCCGGACTGGCTGAGCTGCGAATATTCGCCGCCGAGCGAGGCCTGCAGCGACAGAACGGGGCTCAGCGGCCGCCCGTAGCTCAGCATGACCTCGCCGCGTTTCTCGTCCACGCGCGCCGCCGATCCGGGCAGCGGCACCGGCACCCACTGGCCGGCCGCATCGAGCCGGGCGAGGCTGTTGGCGATATCGAGTATGTTGAGCGCGCCTTCCGCCGACACCTGCCAATCGGCCGCGCCGGCTTGCCAGCGATATTCGGCGCGGGCGATCGTCTCGGCCTCGTCGGCGGTCTGGGTGAACAAATCGCCGGCGCTCGCGCGTTCGTCGGCGAAGTCGATCGTCAGCCGCTGCCGGAAGGGCGTATGCTCGAACCGCCTCAATCCGATCAGCTTCAGCCGGCCGCCGCCGAGGCCGAACTCATAGTCGCCGCCAAGCTCATATTCCCATTTGCGGCGCCGCTCCTCCAGCCGCCGGTCGCGGTCGACGAGGCCGGGGAAGCTGCGCAGCGAGACCTCGCGCAGATCCTGGTAGTCGAGCGCCACCGCCGCGTTGAGGTTGAGGAGCGTCCCGCCGGCCTCGCGCCTGAGGCTGGCGCCGAGCCGCGGCACCTCGCCCTCATAGGTCAGGGTCTCAGCGCGCCGGTCGGTCACCGTCCCGTCCGGTGTGAACACCAGCTCCGGGCCTTCTTCGGCGCCGATATAGCTCTCATTCGCCATGCTCAGCGTATAGTCGAACCCCAGCGCCGCGCCGCTGACCGAGGCTTCGCCGTTGGTGAGCCGGAGCTTGTCGAATTTGGGCCGATATTGCGGGCGCCAGGCGAAGCTGCCGCTGACGCCGGACGCCGCGGTGACGATGTTGGCGACTTGGCCCGACAGGCCCGGCACGTCGAGCGTCGCGCCGTCGACGATGTCGATGCGGACGACGTTGGCGGCGGCGATCCGGCCGACCTCGGTCACGACGTCGTTCGACTTGCCCGAGAATCGGCTGCCGTTGATCAGCACGTTGGTGGCGGCCTGGCCGAGCCCGCGCCGCTCGTCGTCGCCTTCCTGGATGGTGAAGCCCGGCACCTGGCGCAGCATGTCCAGCGCCGTCTTGGGGCTGAAGCGGGCGAAATCGGCCGGGGCATAACTCCTTGCCCCCTCGGCGGCGGCGGGAAGCGCCGGCGCAGCCTCCGCCGGCACCTGCGCCTGGGCTGCGGCTGTGCCGGCCGGTGCGCCGAGCGTCACGGCGACCAGCGCCGCCAGCCTCGGTCCGTTCAGGATATTCGTCATCCGCTCCCCTTCGCTGCCGCCGCGGGGCCAAGCGCATCGAAGACCCGCACGCAGCAAGACTTCGATGAGCCTCATCGGGCGACCGACCAACGGCACGGCGCCTCGCATCGGCCCGTCCGCCGGAACTGGCGCCTTCGCTTTCGGTTGTTCGGACAAGGAGATTCGCGATGAGCAAGAACAACCACAACCACAACGCCATGCAATTCACCCAGAACCAGAATAACGAGATGTCGGACGATCCGGGCGACGGCAGCCGCACCAGCTTCACGCTCGGCAAGGACGGCACCAGCCCGGTCGAGAAGAAGCCTCCCAACGACGCGCAGGACCGATCGACCATCGAAGCGTTCGGCGAGGAAGGCGCGGGCATCGCCGCCAAGGAGTAAGCGCCATGTCCGACACCGAAACCCTCGAGATGATCCACGAGGATCAGCTGCCCGGGCATGAATCGCAGCTCGAGCCCAAGCCCGATTGGGAGCCGCGCTACCCGGGCTCGGGCCGGCTCGTG
>DASVRK010000220.1:0-7600 GCA_036388655.1 Allosphingosinicella sp.
ACCGATTTGCGCTCGGCGCGGACCAGCAGCGCCTCGAGCCGCCGCCACTCGTCCTCGCGCGCGGCCCTGAAGCGCCGGGAATCGGCCGAAGGCAGCGCGCTCACAGCACATCCCTCCGCTTGAGGTCGAGATAGGCGTTGACCAAAGCCGGCCCCGATTGGTCGTGCCCGGCTTCGAGGACGTGGACGCCGAGGTGGCGCAGCCGGCTCATCACCAGCCGCCGCTCGCGCAGCAGCGCGGCCGCGGTGACGGCGCGGGTGACGTCCTCGGGCTCGCGCGGCTCGGCGCCGGCATAATCTTCCAGCTCCTGGTCGCGCATGACCACGAACAGGACGAGGTGGCGCTTCAGCAGCGCGCCGACCGCGTTCAGCATCAGCTCGGCGCTGGTCGTGTCCGCGAATTCGGTGAAGATCACGATCAGCGACCGGCGGTTGAGCCCGGTCGCGAGCGTCGCCAGGCCGAGCGTGTAATTGGTTTCCGCCGTCGAATAGTCGATCCCGGCGGCGAGCCGCTGGAGCAAGGCGAAGGAGCGCGCCCCGGCGACCGCCTTGCTCGTCACGCGCGGGTGTGAATCGAAACCGAACAGCCCGACCCGGTCGCCGTCCTTCAGCGCCACGAAGGCGGTGAGCAGGGCGGCGGCGACCGCGCGGTCGACCCGCGGCACACCGGCCAGCGGCTCGCACATCACCCGCCCCGTATCGATCGCCAGGATCACGTTGTTGTTGCGCTCCGTACGGAATTCCTTGGCCATCAGCTTGGTGTGCCGGGCCGACTGCTTCCAGTCGATGCTGCGGCGGTCCATGCCCTGGCGATATTCGGTCAGCGCCTCGAACTCCGCGCCCTCGCCGACCTGCAATTGCGGCGTGAGCCCGTGCGCGGCGTCGCGGTGGAGCATTTGCGCGCTCTTCTCGCGCACCGGGCGGATGTCGGGCGTGACGATTATCTCCTGGTCGAGCGTCAGCCGGCGCTGCTTCCAGACCAGCCCGAGCGGCCCGCGCCAGCGCAGCCAGACGCCGCTCAGCCGCGCTATGCCGCGCCGCGTCGCCGTAAACGGCAGCGAGGCCTGGCCGGCGCCGCCCGCTATCGCGACCGGCCGGCGATAGCCTTGCGGCGCCTCCAGCAGCGGGTCGGCGGAGAGCGCCGCCTGGGCCGCGGCGGGCGAGGCGCCCCGGAAGCTCGCGTCGATCGCCACCTCGAAAGTCTCGCCGACGGTGACGGCGCGAGGGCCTTCGTAGACGATATCCACATCTGCCGGGCGCGCGCCGGCGAGCGCGTCGACCCCCGCCATGGCGAGCAGGAACACGAGCAGGGCGAGGCCGGCGAACCAATAAACGGGCACGGCCACGCCGATCACCAGCGCGAGCGGGGCGATCGCCGCTGCGGCGAGGATCAGGCGGCCGGCGGGATAGATCAACGCGGCGCCTCGACCTGGTCGAGCAAGCGGGCGACGACCTGGTCGACCGGCCGGCCCTCGATCTCGGCGGCCGGCGAGAGGATCAGGCGGTGGCGCAGCACCGCCGGGGCGAGCGCCTTGACGTCGTCGGGGATGACATAGTCGCGCCCCTCCAGCGCCGCCCGCGCGCGCGCCGCCCCGGCCAGCATGGCGGCGGCGCGCGGGCTGGCGCCGCTCGCAATCTCCGCCGAATCGCGGGTCGCGCGGATCAGGGAAACGACATAGTCGACGACTTCTTCCACCATCGGCACCGCCGCCACCCCGGCGATGGCGGCGGCCACCTCGGCCGCGCCGACCCGGGTCTCGACGCCCCATTCGCCGGGGCGCGGCGCGCCGAAGCGGGCGCCGTGGACGGCGACGATCCTTCTTTCCTCCTCCAGCGAGGGATAGGCCATCACATGCTTGAACAGGAAACGGTCGAGCTGCGCCTCGGGCAATGGATAGACGCCCTGCTGCTCGATCGGATTCTGGGTCGCGATCACCATGAAGCGGTCGGACAGCCGGTGGGTGGCGCCGTCGATCGTCACCGACCGCTCCTGCATCGCCTCGAGCAGGGCCGCCTGGGTCTTGGGCGGGGTGCGGTTGATCTCGTCGGCGAGCAGCAGCTCGCAGAAGATCGGGCCGCGGGTGAGCGTGAACTGGCTGGTCTGGAAGTTGAACAGGTTCGATCCGACGATGTCGCCGGGCATCAGGTCCGGCGTGAACTGGATGCGGCCATAATCGAGGCCCAGCGCGCGGGCGAAGCATTGGGCGAGGAAGGTCTTGGCGGTGCCCGGCGGACCTTCGAGCAGGATGTGGCCGGAGGAGAATAAGGCGATCAGCATCAGCTCGACCGCCTCGTCCTGGCCGACGATGGCGCGGCCGATCTCGCTTCTTATGCCGTCGGCGAGCGATTTGACGTCGGTTACATTCACGAGCTGATGTCCTTCTTCCACTGAAACAATGCGCGGGCGGCGCTGACGAGTTCGTCGCGGTCGCGCGCGGCGGCGATGCGGGCGGCGAGCGCGCTGAACCGGGGCCCGCCCGCGCGCGACAGGCGGTCGAGATAGGCGTCGAGCTCGGCCCCCGTCAGGCCGGCGGCTCCGGCCTCGCGGGCGGCGGTTTCCCGGACCAGCTCGGCATAGGCGCCGCCGGCGCGATGCTCGCGCCGCGCGCTGCGGATCAGGCCGGCGCTATTCTCGACCAGCGCGCCCTTGCCGAGCGCGATCACGCGCTCTTCGCGCCGCTCCGGCCCGAACCGGAAGGCGCCGTGCAGGCCGGCGAGCAGGGCCGCGGCGGCGAGGGCGAGCGTGAGCACGAGGAAGGGCGGCTCCAACAGGAGCTTGAGGAGGCTCGGCTTGCGGCCGAAGCCGTTGAGGGTGAGATCGAAGGCGATGCCTTCGGCGCCGGTCGAGTTGAGCAGCGCCAGGATATCGAGCGCGGCGCGGGCGGTCCGAGCGTCGCGGAGGCCGTGATTGCTCATCAGGTCCGGGTCGGCGAGAATGTAGAGCGGACCCTCGCCGAGACGGGCAAGCAATATCCCGCCGCCGGCATGGGTCAGCAGCGGCGTCAGGTCCTCGCCCGCGATCGTCTGGCTGAGCGCCGGTGCCGGCACCCGCACGCCCTCCAGATAGTTCCCCCCGACCGCGGCGCCTCCGGCCGGCACCTCGTCGTGGGATACGGTCACGTCGGCCACGCCTTCGAGCAACTCGGCGACGTCCCCCGGAGAGTGCGGTCCGATCCGCCTCACCCAGCCAGGATGGAGCTCGTCCGGAGCCGTCGACCATTTGGGAAGGATCAGCAAAGTGGCCTGGCTTTCGCGGCGGTCGGTGAGCGCCGCCAGCGCGCCTTCCGCGAGCGTTTCGTCGAGCGCCGCGACCACCAGATCCTCCGTGTCAAGGCCGTCGCCCGACCGGATCAGCCGCGGCCGGGCGCCGGTCGCCTCGAGCAATTGGGTCAGCCCTTTGAAGCCGGTCGCGGAGAGCGAGAGCGGGTGCGGGCGCCCGTCGAGTCCGCTGCGAAAGTCGTCGGCGTAGGCCGCCAGCAGCAAGAAGGCGGCGAAGGCGATCACGCCGGCGCCGATCAGGCCGATCACCACCTTGACGTCGAACGTCTCGCCGGTTGCGCTCGCGGTCATCAGCGCCAGGCTCCGGCGAAGGCGAATTCCTCATAAGCGGCGCGGCACTGACGCCAGTCGGGCTCGCCGAGCGGACGCCCGCCGAACAGGCTGCGCTCGACCGTCATCACGATCGAAGCGAACGCCTGCCGCGGCCCCGGCGGGATTGCCGGCTCGCCGGCAATGTCGCGGCTGGTGAGCGCCGGCCGCACCAGCCTGGGCCGGCGGGCGTCGATTTCCTCGATGCTCCGGAACAGGAGGAGGTGGGCCGCTTCGGAGAAACGGCCGCGCGCGGCGAGCGCGTCCGCCTCCCCAAGCAGCGCCCGCGCCGGCGCCTCCTCGGGCCGCCAGTCGGTCGCGGGGGCGGGCTCGTCGTCCCGGCGCCGGCGCCAGGGCCAGTCGGAGCCGGAGAGGCGCCGGGCGACCACGTAGAGTATCGCGATGACGGCGGCGGCGACGCCGGCCCAAAACAGGATCTTCAGCAGCGGGAAGATCTCGTACAGGAACTCGCCGAGCCACTTGAGCCAGGCCGGCACTTCGGGCGGCTTGAAGTCGGAGAAGGCGAATTGGATCGACTCGTCCGCGACGAGGTCGCGATGCGCGGCCGCGAATTCGGAGCCCGTCTCCGCTTCAGCCGTCTCGTTCGCCACGCCATCCCCTCGCGCCGTTCCGCCGGCCGGCCGCATCTAGGCGGGCCCGCGCGAGCGGCGCAAGGACTTCGCATTTCCGGCTGGACAGAGCGGCCGCAATCGGAAAGCTTGGGGGCTCGGCAACAGGGGAGGCGGATATGGCCACGGCGGCGGCAATGGATGCAAAGATCGACATGGGCAGGGTCGTCTCGCGCGGCTTTCAGGTGATCGGGCGGCACGCGCTCCCCTTCATCGGGCTCGCGCTGCTGCTCGGCGTGCTGCCGACCTTCCTCACCTACCGTTTTCTGATCGGCAACCTCGAGATCGGGGCGGCGATGTTCCTGAGCCCCTTTTACTGGCTGAGCACGCTGATATCGTTGATCTGCACCTATCTGCTCCAGGCGACGCTGGTACGCTCGTCGATCCTTGAGCTCAGCGGGCGCGGTCCGGACGTCGGCGGCAGCCTGGCGATGGCCGTCAAGCTGCTCCTGCCGATGATCGGCATCGCCATCCTCACGACCATGATCGTGGGTATCGGCATGATGCTGCTCGTCGTTCCGGGCATCATCGCCTACATCATGCTGATCGTGGCCGTCCCGGTGCTGGTCGAGGAGCGCAACGGCGTCATTGGGAGCATGCAGCGCAGCCGCGCGCTGACCAAGGGGTCGAGGTGGCGGATCTTAGTCCTCCTCCTGCTTTTCGGTATCATTTATTTCGCGGTCTCGATGCTGGCTACGTTCGCCCTCGGTGCGATCGGGATCGGCAGCGCCCTCGACGCGATGGCGGTGGTGCAGTCGCTGACCGGCGGCATCGTGGCGCTGATCGTCGGGGCCATGCTGGCATCGCTCTATGTCGAGCTGCGCACCGTCAAGGAAGGCGCCACGCCGGACGGCCTCGCCGACATTTTCGCCTAGCTCAGGGCGCGAGGGGGCGGCCGGGTCAGCCGGCGGTCGCCGCCTTCATGGCCGCGACGAAGGTGCGGACGGCGGGCAGCGACGCGGCGCCGCCCTCGATCAATTTGACGATCGCCGAACCCGAAATCACCCCGGCCGCGCCGGAGGCGAGCGCCGCGCGGACATGGGCGGGGGTCGAAATGCCGAAGCCGAGCACCGGCGGCGGCGCCCCGCATTCGGCCAAAGCGGCGAACAGGTCGCCATGGTCGAGCCGCATCTCGGCCCCGGCGCCGGTCACGCCGGCGCGGGCGACGCAATAGGTATAGCCCTGGCCGAGTTCGGCCAGCCGGCGCAGGGTCGGCGGCGGCGTATTGGTGGCGGCGATCATCACCGGCGCCACCCCTTCGGCGCGGGCGGCGGCGACGAAAGGGTCGGCTTCGAATGCCGGAACGTCGGCGACCAGCACGCTGTCCACCCCGGCCGCCGCCGAGGCGCGGTAGAAAGCCGGGCGTCCCCGCGCCAGCACGATGTTGGCGTAAGTGAGCACTCCCACCGGCACGTGCGGGTGGCGCGCGCGGAAGGCGGCGAGCAGGGCGAAGCAGTCGGCCGGGGTGGTCCCCCGCGCCAGCGCCCGCTCCGCCGCCGCCTGGATGGTCGGGCCGTCGGCGACCGGATCGGAAAAGGGGATGCCGACCTCGATCATGTCGGCGCCGCCCTCCACCAGCGCGTCGAGGATGGCGGCGCTCGTCTCCAGATCCGGGTCGCCGAGCATCACGAAAGCGCCGAACGCGCCCTCGACGCGCGCGCGAAGCCGCTCGAACAGGACGCCGTAGCGGTCGTTCACGCGCCGAACTTCAGGAGCCGCTGCGCTTGCTCCATATCCTTGTCGCCGCGGCCCGAGAGGTTGACCAGCAGCAAGGTGTCCTCGGTGGCGGCATCGGCGAGCTTCAGCGCATGGGCCAGCGCATGGGCGGACTCAAAGGCGCAGACGATCCCTTCGGAGCGCGCCAGGAGGGCGAAGGCGTCGAGCGCGTCCTGGTCGGTGCAGCCGACATATTCGGCGCGGCCGCTTTCCTTGAGGTGCGCATGCTCGGGCCCGACCGCGGGATAATCGAGCCCGGCCGAGATCGACCAGCTGTCGGCGATCTGCCCGTCGGCATCCTGCAGCACATAGGTTTCGGCGCCGTGCAGCACTCCCGGCCGCCCGCGCAGCAAGGTGGCGCCATGCTCGGCGCCGTCGAGCCCGCGCCCGGCCGCCTCGACGCCGATCAATTCCACGTCTTCGTCGTCGACGAAGTCGGCGAAGGCGCCCATCGCGTTGGAGCCGCCGCCGACGCAGGCGATCACCGCGTCGGGCAGGCGCCCTTCCTCCGCCAATATCTGCGCGCGCGCCTCCTTGCCGATCACGCGCTGGAACTCACGCACCATCAGCGGGAAGGGATGCGGGCCGGCCACGGTGCCGAGCAGATAATGGGTGTCGGCGAAGCTCGCCGTCCAGTCGCGCAGCGCCTCGTTGACCGCGTCCTTGAGCGTCCGGCCGCCGCTCTCCACCGGCACCACTTCGGCGCCCATCAGCTGCATGCGGAACACGTTCAGCCGCTGCCGCTCGACGTCATGCGCGCCCATGTAGATGCGGGTCTCGAGGCCGAACAAGGCGCCCGCCAGCGCGGTGGCGACGCCATGCTGGCCGGCGCCGGTCTCGGCGATGATCCGGGTCTTGCCCATGCGCCTGGCGAGCAGCGCCTGGCCCAGCACCTGGTTGGTCTTGTGGGCGCCGCCGTGGAGCAGGTCCTCGCGTTTCAAATAGATGCGCGCGCGGTCGCTGCCGAGGTTGCGGCAGCGCGTCAGCGGCGTCGGCCGGCCGGCATATTTGGACAGCAGTTCGGCCAGCTCAGCCTGGAAATCGGCATCCTGCTGCGCGGCGAGGAAGCTCGCCTCGAGCTCCTCCAGCGCCGGCATCAGGATTTCGGGGACATAGGCGCCGCCATAAGCGCCGAAGCGGCCGCTCATCAGCATGACCGCTCCCCCAAGCCGTCACCCCCGCGGAAGCGGGGGTCCCGCTTCGCGTGTGGTGTGGAAGAAGAAGAAGTGGGATTCCCGCTTTCGCGGGAATAACGAAGAGGGCTCAACATGTCTGGACATCCCCGCGCACGGGGCGGCGCAAGGCTTCGAAGAAGGCGTGGAGTTTGGCGGCGTCCTTGCGGCCGGGCGCCATCTCGACGCCCGAGCCGACGTCGAGCGCGAAGGCGCCGACCTGGCTGGCGGCGCGGGCATTGGCGGGCTTGAGGCCGCCGGCGAGCAGGCTTTGGCCAAGGTCGCGGCGGCGGGCGATGCGCGACCAGTCGAACGCCATGCCGGTCCCGCCCGATCGGCCGCCGACCTTGGTGTCGAACAAGGTCCGGTCGGAGCCGATGCGCGGCTCCGGCACGTCGCGGCCGACCGCGCCGGCCGCCCAGATTTCGCAGCCTTCGGGGAGCAGCGCCTTCAGCGCCTTGATGTAGCCGGCATCCTCCTCGCCGTGGAGCTGGAC
>DASVRK010000221.1:0-3015 GCA_036388655.1 Allosphingosinicella sp.
GATGCCCAGGCTCTTGAGGATTTCGAAGCCGACCCGGACCTCCTCCTCCGGCTCGGCGGAGAGCGAGACCCGGATGGTGTCGCCGATGCCGAACCAAAGCAGGGAGCCGATCCCGATCGCGCTCTTGACGGTGCCGCCGCGAAGGCCGCCGGCCTCGGTGATGCCGAGGTGGAGCGGGCAATCGACCGCTTCGGCAAGCTGCTGATAGGCGGCGACGGCGAGGAAGACGTCCGACGCCTTCACCGCCACCTTATAGTCGCGGAAATCATGGTCCTCGAGCAGCCGGATATGATCGAGCGCGCTCTCGACGAGGGCTTCCGGGCAGGGCTCGCCATATTTTTCGAGGAGGTCGCGCTCCAGGCTGCCGGCATTGACGCCGATCCGGATCGCGCAGCCATTGGCCTTGGCCGCGTTCACCACCTCGCGCACCCGGTCGGCCGAGCCGATATTGCCAGGGTTGATGCGCAAGCAGGCCGCGCCGGCATCGGCGGCCTCGAGCGCGCGCTTATAGTGAAAGTGGATGTCGGCGACGATCGGCACATTCGCCGCCCGCACGATCTGCTTCAGCGCCGCCGTCGATTCGACGTCGGGGCAGGAGACCCGGACGATGTCCGCCCCGGCTTCCTCGCAGCGCCGGATCTGGTCGATCGTCGCCCTGGCGTCGGCGGTGGACGTGTTGGTCATGGTCTGGACCGTCACCGGCGCGTCGCCGCCGACCGGAACGTTGCCGACCATGATCTGGCGCGAAGGGCGGCGCGCAATGTCGCGCCAGGGACGGATGGACATGGGCACCCTATAGACGCTTGAGATTACAAGGCCAAGGCGGCCGGCTTGCTCTGGTCAACCACCCTTATTCTGCTATGCGGCCTGCCGACCGTCACTGGAGCTGCCGAATGAATGACGACCCTCGCAAGGCCGGCTGGAAGCTCGTCATCCATGGGGGAGCCGGCATCCTCGAGCGGCACCTGATTTCACCGGCGGACGAGGCGGACGTCCGCGCGGCGCTCAACCATGCACTCGGGACCGGAGCGGAGTTGCTCGAAGGCGGCGGGTCGGCCCTCGACGCGGTCGAAGCGGCGGTGCGGGAGCTCGAGGACGATCCGCACTTCAACTCCGGCCGGGGCGCCGTCTTCACCTTCCAGGGCACCAACGAGCTCGACGCCGCGATCATGGACGGCCGCACGCGCGCGGCCGGCGCGGTCGCCGGCGTCAGCGGAACCCGCAACCCGGTGAGCCTCGCCCGCGCGGTGATGGAGAACAGCCCGCACGTGATGCTGAGCGGCCGCGGCGCCGACCAATATTCGCGCGAGCAGGGGCTGGAGCAGGTTGAGCCGGAATATTTCGCCGTCCCCGAACGCCGGCGCCAGCTGGAGGAGATGAAGAGCCGCGGCGACTGGTTCGACGCCGACATGAAATACGGCACGGTCGGCGCGGTCGCGCTCGACCGGCACGGCCATGTCGCCGCCGCGACCTCGACCGGCGGCATCACCGGCAAGCGCTGGGGGAGGATCGGCGATTCGCCGCTGATCGGCGCCGGCACCTATGCCGACGACCGCGCCGGCGCCGTGTCGGCGACCGGATCGGGCGAATTTTTCATTCGCGAAGCCGTCGGCCACGAAATCTGCGCCCGCATCCGTTTTCTCGGCGACACCGCGCAGGCCGCCGCGGACACGGTCATGGCGGAGGTCGGCGAGCTCGGCGGCACCGGTGGGGTGATCGTGGTCACGCCGCGCGGCGAGATGGTGTTCTCGTTCAATTCGGTGGGCATGTACCGCGGCATGGCGTCGGCCGAAGGCGCGACGGTCGCCATTTTCGGCGACGAATAGCCACCTGTCGTTCCCCGGGAGCCGTTCCCCGGCGAAGGCCGGGGTCCAGCCCTACCAGCCCTACCAGCCTGGGCCCCGGCCTTCGCCGGGGCACGACTTCATTGCGGCAGCACCGTCACCGCGCGCCGATTCTGGGCCCAGGCGCTCGGATCGGAGCCTTCCGCGGCCGGCCGCTCCTTGCCCCAGCTGATCGTCGTCATCCGGGCGGCCGAAACCCCGCGCGCGGCAAGGTAATTCTTGGCGGCGTTGGCGCGCCGGTCGCCGAGCGCCAGATTATATTCGCGCGTGCCGCGCTCGTCGGCATGGCCCTCGATCGAGACGCCGACATTGGGATATTGCTGAAGCCACGCCGCCTGCGTGTCGAGGATCGCGCGGGAGCGGTCGTCGAGCGTGTGGCTGTCGGTGTCGAACAGCACCCGGTCGGAGCTGACATTCTGGACGAAATGCGCCTGGCTGCCGGGCACTGCGGTGCCGTCCATGCCCGCACCGCTCGTGTCGCCGGCGCCGGCATCCATGCCGCCTCCGCCGTCCGACGGCGGCGGCGGCAGCTGGTCCGGCGCGCGTTTGGCGCAGGCGCCGAGCGCGAGCGCCGCGGCCAGCGCCGCAAGCTTGAAGCCGTTTCTGTACATGTTCACCTCCTGATACGCATGGGATAGATCACTGGCGCAATGGGCCCCACGCCGGGTCGGAGCCGCTGAGCGGGGTCGGTATGCGGCGCTCGTTGACGCCGGTAAGGTCGACCTGCCAGACGCTCGACGAGCCGCCGCGGCCCTGGCTGGTGCGGAAGAACTGGATAACGCGGCCGTTGGGCGACCAGGTTGGCGCCTCGTCCTGCCAGCTGTTGGTGAGCAGCCGCTCGCCGCCGCCCTCGGGCGTCATCACTCCTACCCGGAAATTGCCGGCGAGCTTGGTGAAGGCGATAAGGTCGCCGCGCGGGCTCCATTCGGGAGTCGCATAGCCGCCGCCGCCGAAGCTGATCCGCCGCTGATCCGATCCGTCGGCGTTCATCACGTAGAGCTGCTGCCGGCCCGAGCGATCGCTTTCGAACACGATCCGCCGGCCGTCGGGGGAATAGCTGCCGCCCACGTCGATGCCGGGCGCACTGGTGAGCCGCTGCGAAGGCCCGCCGTTCACGGAAACCCGGTAGATGTCGGTGTTGCCGCCGACCGCCATCGAATAGAGGATGTAG
>DASVRK010000222.1:0-10115 GCA_036388655.1 Allosphingosinicella sp.
AGGAGCGGCAGGGCCAGGTCGAGGCGCAGATCGCCGACATCGACGACCGGCTGAGCCGCGCGATGGTGATCGACCCGACCACCCTCAGCGGCGACAAGGTCGTGTTCGGCGCCACCGTCCATCTGCTCGACGAAAATGACAAGCCGGTCAAATATCAGATCGTCGGCCAGACCGAGGCCGACGCCAAGATCGGCCGCATCTCCTATTCCTCGCCGCTCGGCCGCGCGCTCATCGGCCGCAGCGTCGGCGAGGAGGTCGAGGTCTCGGCGCCGTCGGGCGACAAATATTATTCGATCGAGAAGGTCGAGTTCATTTAGCCTTATGGCGATCGCCGATCGCCGCGTCCCGGCACCCACGACCGCGAGCGCCCACTGATGCGTCCGCCCGACAGCTGGAAGCGGGCGCGGCTCACGCTCGGCATCGCCGGGGTCGCCGCCTTTGCCTGGCTGGTCATTTCAACCGCGGGCCTGGGCGATGTCGCGATGATGTGGGCCGGCTTCATCCCGGCGCGGGTCGGCGGGGCCGGGGGCGCGGAGGCGATGGCGCCGCTGGCGCTGACGCCGCTCACCGCCACCCTGGTCCATATCGGTTTCCTGCACCTCGCCTTGAACCTCGTCATCCTGCTGGTCTGCGGCCGCCCGGTCGAGAATATCCTCGGCTGGCAGGCAATCCTGATCCTGTTCCTCGCCGGCGCCTATGCCGCCGCCGCCGCCCATTACGGGCTCGATCCGTCGGATATGTCGCCGATGGTGGGGGTGAGCGGCTCGGTTTCGGCGGTGCTCGGCGCCTATGCGATGCTGTTCAGCCGCTTCAAGGTGAAGGTGGCGAACCCGACCCTCGGCCTCTGGCTCAACATCCTCTGGCTGGGCGCCGCCTGGATCCTGTTCCAGCTCGCGGTCGGCTTCACCTTCGAGCGGCCGGGCGCGCCGACCGGCGTCGCCGCCCATATCGGCGGCTTCCTCGCCGGGCTGGTCCTCGCCAAGCCCCTGCTCCTGTTTCGCTACCGGCGCGCGTAAGGGACCAGTGGTTGGTCGGGGCTGGACCCCGGCTTTCGCCGGGGAACGCTGTTCGAGCGTGACACGGGCTAGGCCCGGTCGGCCGGCCAGGGACGGTCAGCCAGAGCGCGGCGGCCAGCATCAGCGCGCACCCGGTAACGACGGTCCAGTAGACGCGCGGGGTCTCGGCGCGGCCGTAATCGTCGAGGCCGATCCGCACCTTGCGCGTCTGCAGGAGGCGGACCAGCCGCAAGGCGAACATCGGAATAAGGAGGAACCCAACGGCCGGCGGGTCCCCGCCGGTTCGGTCGCTGAGGAACATCGCGCCGATGTAGACGGGCAACAGGATCGCGAAGGTGAACAGCCCGAACCAATATTCCGCCGGCTCGGCGCCGCGCTCGCGGACATGCTCACCAAAGCCCCAGCGCCCGGTCTGCAGCGCGCGCGACGAACGCGGCGTCGGCGAGCAGCAGCAGGGCGATCAAGACCAGCCATCCGTTCATGGCATAGCGGCTTCCTGCCGGCCGCCCGACGCCGGGCGCGCTCGCGGCGGACCGGCGCCGCCGCCTCCGTCGCTCCGCGACGATATTTCGAAGTCCGAAACGGTGCAATACCGGAGTATCACTGTATTGCTGTAATTTAGTACGCCCACTAATCTGTTTTCGATGGGTAGGGGGAAGCATCGCTCGATGGCGGCGCCTTCGTCGCCGGCCCGGCGCCGATGAGACGATCGTTGTGATCGCGTTCGACGGCGGGATAATCTTCGGGGGGTAGTGCCGCTTTGTGACCGGACGCCGTCATCAGCTTGGGCGGGCAAGCCCCGCATCGATCCGATGCTTCGCGCCCTGCGCCCTTTCTTCTCGCGTTGCGGGCCAGGAGCGCGACTTTCGGCAGGATTGGAAAGGAGCGGAATGGAACTTGCGATAGCGGTTGTCATCTTCATGGTCGGCCTTGGACTTTGGTTCTGGGCGATTTCCCTGCTCACGAAGCTGCATGGTTTGGCGCTCGCCATTACCGGCGTCATCGTCACCATCGTAACGCTCGCGATCACGATCGCGCTGGTTCGGCAGGGCGAGGAGCATATCTATGCGGCGCTGGCCTTCATGCTGTCGGGGATCGCGGCCCTGGCGATCATCACGCTGAGCTGCGCCAAGGCCGGGAGCACCGAAGAGCGGGAGTGAGCGCGTTCATTCCTGCCGCGGCCACATGAGCCCCATGCCGCCAAGATGGATCGGAACCGGCCGCAAGCCCATGCACAAGATCCCACGTGCCGCATATCCTCAACTGGCCTTCCCGCTAATCATCCTCGCCACGCTATGGGCGTTGCCGATTGATAGGGGATAGTCGGCGCACTTCGGCTAGTGCTGGAAGGTGCCTTCGGAAAGGTGCTTGTCGGTGAGCCACCGGGCTTCCCGCCGCCCGACATTGTGTGAGCGGCGGCGGGGCTGGCGTCAGGGTTGGGGTTGGCCGTCGAGGTCGGGCTCGAGCAGGCGGTGGAGGTGGACGACGACATATTTCATCTCGGCATCGTCGACCGTGCGCTGGGCGTTGGAGCGCCACGCCTCGAGCGCGCTGGCATAATCGGGGTAGAGGCCGACCAGGTCGACCGCCTCGAGATCGACGAAGTCCAGCCCCTGCGGATCGCGGACGCGGCCGCCGAAAACGAGATGCATCTTGCTCTGCTTGTTGCTCATGCGCTGCCCTTAGCCGGTTGGTTTTGCGACGTCATCCGGGAACAACCCGGCTCGGGTTCCTGGGTTGCGGGGCGGTAGCGGGATTCCCGGGCTGGCGCTTTAGCGGCAGTCCGGTCATCACAGCGGCTGGGAAGGCTTGGCACCGCATACGGTCCCGGACTTGCGCGGTGTCTATGAGAGCTTGGCTGGCGGCCCCTGCCTTCGCAGGGGCCCAGAACCCGTTCGCGGGAATGACGGAGGGGCTCGGCAGGCGGCAGGGCCTGAGCGGATCAGCCGCGGCGGCGCATGAATTCGACGAGGGCGTCGAAGCCGTTGCGCTGGACGTAGGAATCGAAGTCGGCGGTCTGCGCCATGGTGACGTTGACGCCGCTGACGACGAGGTTGGTGACCTTGTAGCCGCCGCCGACCTTGGTGACCGACCAGATCGCGCTGACCGGCCGCGAGCCGGGATTGGCGATCTGGGTCAGCACCGCGGCATTGTTGCCCTGGCTCTGGACCCGCACCACCTTGACGCTGGCGTCGGCATAAGCGTGCAGCCGATCGGCATAGGTACCGACGATGAAGCCGGGCAAAGCGGCCTTGTAGGCAGCATATTGGGCCTGGCTGATCTTCGGGCGCCAGCGCCGGATCAGCCGGTCGCCGATCGCCTCGACCGCGAAATGCTGCGCGAGCAGGCTGCGGAACTTGCCGCGGGCCGCGCTCTTCTCGCCGCGCAGCGCGCCGAGGCCGGTGCCGGCGAGGCTCTGGATGAAGCGGCCGGGATCCTGGTTCTGGACCTGGGCCGGGGCGGGGGCGGCGAGGCTCGCGGCGGCGATGCCGGCGGCGGCCCATCCGAATTTGATCATGAGTAAGGCTCCATGGCAGTGCCGGAACGCGGCGGCGGGACGCGCGAAAGCGCCCCCGACCGGGGCGATTCCTGAACGGAACCGCCTAAGCGGGGGCGCCTTGCTTCGCGCTGAACGATTATTGCGGCTGCTGCTGCCCGCTCTTCACCGTCTGCGCCGCCGCGCCGGCGGAGGTCTTGAGCGCCTCGCCGGCGCCGCCGGCAATGTCGCTCAATTTCTGCTTGGCGGTGTCGCGATTGAGGCCGAGCTCGTCGAGCTTGCCCTTGCCCGCCTCGGTGGCGGCGCGGGCGGCCTCGCGGGCGGTGTCGTTGATGCGCCGCCCGACATCGCCCAGCAACTCCGCCTCGCGCCGGCTCTTGGGGAGCATGGCGGCGACCAGGGCGCCGATGGCGAGGCCGCCGATCAAGGCTCCGACCGGATTGGTTTCGATGCCGTCGGCGGTGCGGCTCTTGGCCTGCGAGGCGCCCTGGCGGACCGTGCCATAGGCCGAGCCGGTGCGCTCGCGGGCCGCGCTATAGGCGGCGCTGGCCTTGTCGCGCGCCTTGCCGGTAACGGCCGAGACGCGGCCGCCGCCGTCGGCGCCGTTGTTGGTGGTGGTGCCGGTGTCGTTGGCGGTGTCCGTAATGCTCATGCGTTCACTCCTTGGCTGGTCGACCGTTCAACCGTCGGGGCGGTGAGGTCGAAATTCTTGTCATGATGGTCGAGATCGGCCTTGATCGTGCCTTCCTCGGCGGGGGTGCGCGGCCGGAACAGCCGCGAGACGAACCGCCAGAGCGGATCGCGCGCGAGGAAGATGAAGAAGGCGGCGACGACTCCCGAAACGGTCATCGGCCGGTCCTTCACCGCCTGCAGCGCATCGTCCGCGACCGTCCCGCCCTTCTCGCGGACGCCGTCCCAGGCATTGTTCATCAAGGTGCCGGGGCTGAGCCGGTATTGCAGCGCGCCGACGCTGGAGGCGAGCCGCTTCTTGGCCGCCTCGACCTCCGCCTGGGCGCGGGTCAGCTCGGCTTCGGGCGTGGGTCCCTTCATGCTCTCTGCTCCCCGGCCTTGAGGGCCGCTTTTTCCTCGGGGTCGCCGGAGAGCGCCGACATCTTGGCGGCGCCCCAGCGGGCGAGGATGAAGGCGACGATGCCGGTCACCGCCAGCACGACGAGGCCGCCGGCGACCGGGCCGATCAGGTCGGCAAGGCCCATCACCAGCCCGACCATGAAGGCGATCAGCCCGGCGAAAGCGAGCAGGCCGCCGGCGACCAGGGCGGCGATGCCGGTCTTGGCCTTGCCGGCGCGGTAGAGGGCGACCTGCTTGTAGAGGTTGACCTCCGCCCCGACCAGCGAGCGACCGTCATCCACCAGCTGGTGGATGAGGTCCCCGATCGACGGATCGACCGGATTCTGCGTCCGGGCGTCCAAGGTCAGACGCCCGTGCCCGAGGGGGTGCCGACGACCGGCGCCTGCGGCTGGGTGCCGGCGCCGGTGCCCGCGGTGCCGGTGCTATCCGGCGTGAACTGCACGTCGCGCTCCTCCTCCGGCATGCCGGACTTGATGAGGCGCACCAGCGCGAAGCCGAGCGCGGCGGCGGTGCCGATCGCGAGCGCCGGGCTCTTGCGCACGACGTTGCGGGCGTCGTCGAACAATTCGTCGACTTCCTTGTCGCGCAGGCGCGCCGAGAAATCGGAGATGGAGCCGGCCGCGCGGCGGGCATATTCGCCATATTCGGCGCCGAGCCGCTCGTCGATCGTCTGGGCGGTCTCGTTCACGACCTGGGCGAAATCGTCGAGCGCGCTGGTCGCCCGCTGCTTGCCGTCGTCCGCGTAGGAGCGGACCTTGTCGGTGGCCTGCCCCTTCAGGGTCTGTGCGCTCTGGCGAAGCTGCTGCTTGACCGGAGTGCCGCCGCCGGAGCCGCCGGAGCCGCCGCCGAAGTCTCCGCCGCCGCCGCCGCCGGTGCCGCCGCCAAAGGCGGTGCCGCCGGTGCCGTCGCCGAGGCCGGCCGCTTCGCCGCCGCCGATGAAGCCGGAGCTTGCGCCGCCGCCCGCAGCGCCCGTCGTGCCGCCGCCGGCCGTCGCACCGCCAAAGGCGTCACCGCTCGATCCGGTGCTCGCGCTGGTGCCGGCGCCGGTCTCCATGGCGCCGTTGACGATGTGGTCGGTGCCTTCGGGCAATTCGGGATTGCGAGGGGGCATAGCTGTTCCTCCATACTCTGTGGGTGTACGCATTCGAGCCAGAAACACACGGCTCGCGGCTTACGTTCCGAGGCGGAAAGGAAAGTTGCGTCGCCAAAGCCGCGCCGATAAGCGGCGCAGGCTCCCTATAAACTCGAAGCGAGGCCGTAACAAATGACCGCGATCATCGATGTCCACGCCCGCCAGATTCTCGACAGCCGCGGCAACCCCACTGTGGAGGTTGAGATATTGCTGGAGGACGGCAGCATGGGCCGGGCCGCGGTGCCCTCGGGTGCGTCGACCGGCGCTCATGAAGCGGTCGAAAAGCGCGACGGCGACGACCGCCGCTGGCTCGGCAAGGGCGTCGGCCAGGCGGTCGAGTCGGTGCGCGGCGAGATCGCCGAGGCGGTGACCGGGCTCGACGCCGAGGACCAGGCCGAGATCGACGCTCTGATGATCGACCTCGACGGCACCGACAACAAGGCGCGGCTCGGCGCCAATGCGATCCTCGGCGTCAGCCTCGCCGTCGCCAAGGCGGCCGCCGACGCGCGCGGGCTGCCGCTCTACCGCTATGTCGGCGGCGTCGCCGCGAACCTGCTGCCGACGCCGATGATGAACATATTGAACGGCGGCGAACATGCCGACAACGCCATCGACTTCCAGGAATTCATGGTGATGCCGGTCGGCGCCGAAAGCCTGGCCGAGGCGGTGCGCTGCGGCGCCGAGATCTTCCATACGCTGAAGAAGGGGCTGAGCGAGGCGGGCCTGTCGACCGCGGTCGGCGACGAGGGCGGGTTCGCACCCGCGCTCGGGCGGACCGCCGACGCGCTCGACTTCATCATGAAGTCGGTCGAGCAGGCCGGTTACCGGCCCGGCGAGGACGTGCTGCTCGCGCTCGATTGCGCCGCCACCGAATATTATCATGGCGGCGCCTACCGGATGGAAGGGGAGGGGCGGACCTTCTCCTCGGGCGAGATGGTCGATTATCTCGCCGACCTCGCCGGCCGCTACCCGATCGCCTCGATCGAGGACGGCATGGCCGAGGACGATTGGGACGGCTGGAAGGCGCTGACCGAGCGGCTCGGCGGCAAGGTCCAGCTGGTCGGCGACGATCTGTTCGTGACCAACCCCAAGCGGCTGGCGATGGGCATCGAGCGCGGCATCGCCAATTCGATCCTGATCAAGGTCAACCAGATCGGCACGCTGTCGGAAACGCTGGAGGCGGTCGCGGCCGCGCACCGCGCCGGCTACACCTCGGTCATGTCGCACCGTTCGGGCGAAACCGAGGACACGACCATCGCCGACCTCGCCGTCGCCAGCAATTGCGGGCAGATCAAGACCGGCAGCCTCGCCCGCTCGGACCGGCTCGCCAAATATAATCAGCTCATCCGCATCGAAGAGGAACTGGGCTCGGCCGCCCGCTATGCGGGAGGGAGCATGTTCCGCTAAGCTGCGGGCATGATTCTGCCGTTGCTGATGCTGGCGGCGGGGACCGATCTCCGGCCCGCGAACATGGCCCAATGCCGTGCGGAGAAGGCTGTCGCGGTAACGGTCGAGCAGCTTACCGCCGCGGCCGGGCAGTTCGAGGGCAAGTGCGTGACGGTGAGCGGGCCGGCCTGGCGTCGGTCCATGTACAGCGGCGTCGACGGCTTCTACCTGACCTATCGGCTGGGGCCGGACGGCTGGACCGGGCCGGAGGGGCGTCGTCGTCGCGTCGGCCTTAACTTCACCGGCCCGTGGGCGGGGCTCGAAAGCCTGCGGTCGCTGAGCGTCACGGGCGTCGCCGACAGCTGCGAGCGCATGCGACGCGTGCTGGATGCGGAGGACGAGGCCGAGGAGCGGCTGCGCAAGCGAACCGGCAGCCAGGCCATGACGATCCGGATGCTCAGCGGATATTGTCATTTCTATCCGGGGCCGGTCGTCTGGGTGACCGATTTCAAGCAGGACGTATCGAGATTGTACGAGCGGCGCGTCGGGGAGGAGGCCCGGCGGTCGGTCGGCAGTCTCGTCGAGGTCGCGCCGCAATGGCCTCGCTATTCGGGCCTGCTCGCTTTGGCCCGGCAGGCTCGCAAGGCGCTGGGCGATCGCGATCGGCAGCGCCTTACCGAATTGTTCGCGAAGGGCGGCAACCCGAGGCCGGAGCTCGAATGGCTGCTCGAGAAACCGGGAACGCCGTTCCGCGAGCTGCACGACCCCGATTTCGACGCGCCGCTCGCAATCTTCGCCGACGCAGCCGGACAATATGGAGTTCCTGCCGCCGCGGTGCCGACGCTCGACGGTTACGTCTGCTTTTGCCGAACCGGCGACTGCCAGGACAAGTGGCCGATCGCCGAGATCGACACGCGGATGAATCCCGATCATCCCTATGCCTGCTTCGACGTGGATACCGACGGCGCGGGCGCCGTTTATCTGGAATCGCGCCGAGGTTATGCCCCGCTCCGGGAGCCGCCCGGGTCGGCGTTCCGCCCGAGCGGCGGGAAGCCGGGCGGCCGGTGATCGCCGGGCTGGCCGGTTTGCTCGCCGCCCTTGCCGCCCCGGCAGGCGCCGCCTCGCCGGCGCTCGCTGCCGAAGCCAAAGCTCGCGAACGGTGCGATCCCGCGCGGGCGGAGCCGGCGACGATCGCGGCGATCATGGCCGACCGGCCGGGCTATGAGGGGCGCTGCGTCGCCGTCACGGCGATCAGCAACGGCTATCTGCTGTTCACGTCCGTCGAGGGCTATTACCGGGCGGGACCGCTGGTGGGCGGCGATCCCGATGCCAATCCGGCCGACCGGGAGCGGCTTGGGCTCGACAATTGGTCGATGATGCAGCCGGTGCGCGGCGGCGGCCTCCATCATGTCACCGCGATCGGCCGGGTCGAGGATTGCGGGCGGATCACCGGCATGTTCAAGGCGGCGGCGGGCGAGAATGATTTCGTGTGGAGGGCTTCTGCCATTATGCAACCGGTCCCTATCTCTGGCTGCGCGGCCTCCGGATCGGAAAGCCGCTCGCGGCCACCCGGCTGGTCGGCGAGGCGATGCGGGCCAAGGTCGGCGACCTCGCGCCCGCGCCTTCGTCCTGGCCGCAACTCGGCTTCGTGCGGGACCATGCGCGGCGCTATTTGGGCGCGCTGCGGCGAAATGCCCGGCGCACTTTCCTCAAGCTCCACGTCGCGCGGGAGCGCCCGATCGGCAGCGCGTCGGAGATCGAGCGTCTCGCCTTTGGGCCCCACCGCGGGTTTGCCGCGCTTCCGCGCCTTGGGGTGAAGCCGCAGACGGCGATCTTCGTCCTCAGGAAGGATCTCGCCGACGCGACGAGTGAGCCGGGCAGCGACGACTACGACTCCCATGTTTGCTTCTGCACCCAGCCGGACTGCTCGAACCGGTGGCCGATCAGCGCCATCGATGCCGACAACCGTGAGGATCGGCCCTATGTCTGCGCCAGATTTGGATCCTACATGATCGGTCCGGGCCGGGTGGTGCCGGCCTTCACGTCCGAGCTCGGCCGCCACGGCCTGCCCGAGCCGCCGTCGGGCCGGTGACATATTTGCACGCAGCGTCGAAAAGGGCTTGATTCGGCGGCGCTTTCCTGATTCTGTTAACCAATGGCGGCGGGCACCAGGAACACCTTTGAACTGATCAAGCGGGCGGCGCTTCCCGCGGTCGCGGTGCTGATTATCGCCAATTTCCTCGGCTATGCGATCGTCGGCCCGAACGGCGTCCTCTCCTGGGGCGATTACCGCCGGCAGAAAGCGGAGCGGGCGGTCGAGCTCGCCCAGCTCGAGCAGGAAAAGACCCGGCTCGCCCACCGCGCCGAATTGCTGGATCCGCGCAAGGCCGATCCCGACCTCGCCGAAGAAATGGTGCGCAGCGAGCTCGGCCTCGTCCGCCCCGACGAAGTCATCATCCCGATCCAGGAATAAGCGGCCCCGCCGCTGGCGAGCCTTCCCGATAGCCGGCCCCCGCTAGCAGCTTCGACGCGGCCATGACCATGGCCGGAGCCATGTTGCGCGCCCCGGCGTTTGTCGCCATAGAGCCGCCAAATCACTGCACCGGAAAGGAAGGGCCTTGGCCAAGGCAGCATCGTCGAAACGCGCCAATCGACCGGACGCGACGGCCGCGCCGCCCCCAACCTCCGACCTTCGCCCCAGTCGCGAGCGCCCGCCCGAGCCGGCGCGGCACCAGGCCGACCGCGCCGAATTGCTCGAATTCTACCGCCAGATGCTGCTCATCCGCCGCTTCGAGGAGCGCGCCGGCCAGCTTTACGGGCTCGGCCTGATCGGCGGCTTCTGTCACCACTATATCGGCCAGGAGGCGGTCGCAGTCGGGCTTCAGTCGGCGCTCGAGGTCGGCAAGGACAGCGTCATCACCGGCTACCGCGACCATGGCCACATGCTCGCCTACGGAATCGATCCCAAGGTTATTATGGCGGAGCTCACCGGGCG
>DASVRK010000223.1:0-19881 GCA_036388655.1 Allosphingosinicella sp.
ATGGCTTTTCCGCGGCCGACCTTAGCCGCGCAAGCGTTAGAGAAGCGTTAGGGCTATCGCGGCGCCGCGTCGGTCCGGGCCGGCGGCGGTCAGGCCGCGATGTCGTAGGGCTGGATTTCGCCGGAGAGATAGAGGTTGCGCGCCTTGGCCCGCGAGAGCTTGCCGGAGCTGGTGCGGGGCAGGGTGCGCGGCGGCACCAGCTCGATCACGCAATTGACCCCGGTGATCGACCGCACCCGCTCGCGGATCTCGGTGCGCAGCCGCGCGCGCTCGACCACGTCGGAGGTACGGCACTGGACCAGCACCGCCGGCGTCTCTTCGCCTCCGGGCGTGGTGATCGAGAAGGCGGCGATGTCGCCGGCCTTGAAGCCCGGCAATTGCTCCACCGCCCATTCAATGTCCTGCGGCCAATGGTTGCGGCCGTTGATGATGATCATGTCCTTGGCGCGGCCGACAATGTAGAGGTAGCCGCCCGACATGTAGCCCATGTCGCCGGTGTCGAGCCAGCCGTCGCCGTCGAGGCAAGCCTCGGTCGCGACGTCGTCCCGGAAATAGCCGTTCATGATCGAAGGCCCGCGGGCATAGACCTTGCCGATCGCGCGCTCGGGGAGGGCGCCGCCGTCGTCGGCGCGGATCGCCACCTCCATGTCGCGGACCGGCTTGCCGCAATTGACGATCGCCCGGTAGCGCTGCGGGCGGTCGCGCTCGGCGGGGCCGCCGCCGGCGAGC
Organism: Allosphingosinicella sp.; assembly: GCA_036388655.1. Classification (GTDB taxonomy): domain Bacteria; phylum Pseudomonadota; class Alphaproteobacteria; order Sphingomonadales; family Sphingomonadaceae; genus Allosphingosinicella. The sequence goes on from DASVRK010000223.1 coordinate 730, forward strand.
AAGGTCTCCTCCACCAGTTCGACGACGATCCCTTCGCCGACCGGCATGATCGACACCGCCAGCGTCGCCTCGGCAAGCCCATAGCTTGGCGTGAAGCTCCTGGCGTTGAAGCCGGCGTCGGCGAAGGCGTCGACGAACGCCTGCATCACGTCCGGCCGGATCATGTCGGCGCCGTTGCCCGCCACCCGCCAGCGCGACAGGTCGAACCGCTCGGCGACCTTGCTCTGGCTGCCGATCCGGCGTGCGCAGATGTCGTAGCCGAAGGTCGGCGAATAGCTCAAAGTCGTACCGGCGTTGCGGCTGATGAGGTCGAGCCAGGCGAGCGGACGGCGCGCGAAATCCTCGGTCTTGAGATAATCGGCCGAAACCTGGTTCGCGACCGGCGACAGCAGGCAGCCGACCAGGCCCATGTCGTGATACCATGGCAGCCAGGAGACGCAGCGGTCGGTCTCGATCACTTCGACGCCATGGGCGTGCGCGGCGAGGTTGTTCAGGAGGGCGCGATGGGTGACCGCGACTCCGTGCGGAAAGCGGGTCGATCCGCTCGAATATTGCAGATAGGCGATGTCGTCGGGATGGGGGCGGGGCAGGGCGGCGGCCGGCCCCGACCATCGGCCGAAGGTCTCCCAATCGACTCCCTTGACGCCGACCGCCGACGCGGCGGCTCCAGCCATCCCGGTGAGTTCTGCCGGATAGAAAAGCAGGCTCGGGTCCGAGCTTTTCAACTGGATCGCAAGCTGGTCGATATAGCTGTCGCGGCCCCCGAACGAGGTCGGCAGCGGCAGCGGCACCGGCCAGGCGCCGGCATAGATGACGCCGAAGAACAAGGATGCGAACTCCGCCCCGGTCTCCGCGATCAATGCTACCCGGTCGCCCGGCTTGATGCCCTCGGCGATCAGCCGGTAGGCCGCGGCCAGCGCATCCTCGCGCAGCTCGGCATAGCTATAGGCGCGGGCGAGAACCCCGCGGGCGTCGTGGAAATTGAGGCCGCGGCCGCCCTTGGCCGCGTAATCGAGGGCATCGCAGACGAGCTCGAAATCGGCCAGCCGGCGCGGCAGGCGGTCGGCCGTCGGGGTCGGCGCAAGCGGCGCCGCTTCGCGCTTGCGCGACAACATTCGGTCCTGGGGCTGATGCAGCACTATGCGCGAATTCCTCGGCTTTCCGGGCCTCGTTCCGGGGGTTGCAACCTGGCTCCTCCTTTCGGCACGAGGCACGTTCATATTCCGGCCCGACTATGGCACAATCATGGCGCGTGAAACCCCAGAGACATAATCGGCCCCGTCCGGCGCTCGACGGAGAGGCGCTCGAGCGGCTCGCGCTCTTCTATGTCGGCCGCTACGCCACCACCCGCGCCAGGCTCGCATCCTATCTCACCCGCAAGCTCAGGGAGCGCGGCTGGGAGGGCGACGCTCCGGCGCCGGTAGCGGCCGTCGTCGAGCGCCTCTCCAGCCTCGGCTATGTCGACGACGGCGCCTTCGCGACCGCCCGGGCGGCGTCGCTCCAGCGGCGCGGGTTCGGCGAGCGCCGCGTCGCCCAGGCGCTGCAGGCGGCCGGCATCGCCGAAGCCGACGCGGCCGAGGCCCGCCAGGACGCCCGCGAGGGAGCGCTGACCTCGGCGCTGCGCTTTGCCGAGCGCAAGCGGCTCGGCCCCTATGCCGCCGCTCCGCCCGACCGGCGCGATCGCGAGAAGGGGTTCGGCGCGATGCTGCGCGCCGGACACTCGCCGGCCATAGCTCGCCAGGTGCTCGATCTCGGCCCCGGCCAATTCCCGGATTGCGACACTGAATGAAATTCCCTGTCGGAAAAGTTCACATTCCAGCAAAAGCCATGATACTCATCGCGAAGTTCGTGTTAGATTAGGCGTTAAATGACCTCACGCCGGCCAATGCTTGCAGACGAAAACGCCTCGCATCCGGACGGCGGCGACGGCGCGCGCCCCGGTTTGGAGGGCGAGGCCGCCGAGGCCTTGATCAAGCTCACCGGGACCATGAAATGGTTCGACGCGACCCGCGGTTTCGGCTTCCTGGTCAGCGATCAAGCCAAAGGCGACGTCCTCGTCCACTTCAGCGTCCTCAAGGAGCATGACCGGCGGAGCCTTCCCGAAGGGGCGGTGGTCGAATGCCTGGTCGCCGAGCAGGAAAGGGGGCTGCAGGCCCGCAAGATCCTCTCGATCGACCTCAGCCATGCCGTCGTCCCGGAGCTCAGCCGTCCGCGGACCGGCGGCGATCGGATCGATCCGTCCGCTTTGCTCGACGAGGCCGGGGCGTTCGAGCCGGTCCGGGTCAAATGGTTCAACCGCCTCAAAGGCTATGGCTTCCTCGTGCGCGAGGAGGATGATACGCAGGACATATTCGTCCACATGGAAACCATCCGCCGCGGCGGGCTTGCCGATCTCACGCCGGATGAGCCGCTCCGCGCCCGCGTCGCGATGGGGCGCAAGGGCCCGCTCGCGGTCGAGGTCGAGCCGCGATGAAGGCTGGACTGCCGCTGGTCGCGGTGGCGTCGGCGATGGTGCTGCTCGGCTGCCGGGGCGAGCCGGGGACGGCGGCAACCCAGGCGGCGGGCTCGCAGCCCGGCCGCCCGACGCTCCCGGTCGTGGCGCTCCAGATCCGCAGCGGCGAGCGCACTCATGATTTCAGCGTCGAGGTCGCCCGCACCGAGGAGGAGCAGGCGAGGGGCCTCATGTTCCGCGAAAGCCTCGCCCCCGGCGCCGGCATGCTGTTCCCGTTCGATGGGCCCCGGCCGGCGAGCTTCTGGATGAAGAACACGCTGATCCCGCTCGACATGATCTTCGTCCGCGCCGACGGCTTGATCGCCCGGATCGCCGCGCGCACCGTGCCCCACTCGCTCGAATCGGTGGGGGTGGGCGAGCCGGTCGTCGCGGTCCTCGAAATCGCCGGCGGCCGCGCCGCGGAGCTCGGCATCCGCGAGGGCGACCGGGTCGCGTGGCCCGGCGGCCCCACCCTCTAAGCCGTTGCCGAGGCGGACAGAGCTTGCGCACCGCCGCCGTTCGGCGCTAGGCGGGCCGCGATGGGCCTGCTCAAGCAAATCTTCACCTGGTGGGAAGGTGCGACGATCGGCACCGCTTTGTTCAGCTGGCGCCATGGCGAAAAGGTCGGCAGCGACGGCCTCGGCAATGCCTATTTCCGCTCGAAAAAGGGCGATCGCCGCTGGGTGATCTATAACGGGTCCAACGATGCCAGCCGTATCCCGCCCGATTGGTACGCCTGGATGCACGGCATGATCGACGGACTGCCGGACGAAGCGCTGCCGCCGGCCCGCAAGTTCCAGAAGCCGCCCAAGGGCAATCTCACCGGGACGCCCGACGCCTATCGCCCCTCCGGAGCGCTGGAGCGCGGCGGGCAACGCCAGGCGGCGAGCGGCGACTATCAGGCCTGGACGCCCGAATAAGCCATGCGGGGCCTTCTCCGGGACAATCTTCTTGAAGCGGCGGTCGGGCTTCTGGTCGTGCTTCTGGCCGGCTGGTTCATCCTGTTCGCCTGGAACCGCACCGGCGGCGGCGCGCGCGATTCGATCCAGGTGAAGGCGATGTTCCCGGCCGCCAACGGCGTGTCGGTCGGCACCGATGTCCGCGTCGCCGGGCTCAAGGTCGGCAGCGTCGCCGCGCAGCGGCTCGATCCCGCAAGCTACCAGGCCGAAGTGACGCTGGCGCTCAACCGCTCGGTCAACATCCCGTCCGACAGCAGCGCCGCGATCACCGCCGAAGGGCTGCTCGGCGGCACCTATATCGCGCTCCAGCCCGGCGGCGCGCCGACCCGGCTCAAGGACGGCGACACCATCCTCGACACCCAGGGTTCGGTCGACATGATGAGCCTGGTGGGCTCGCTCATCAACCGCTCCGGCGGCGAGCAGGCCGAGCCGGCCGCGCCCGACGCCGCGCCGGCCCAAGGCCTCGGCACCATGGAAGAGCCGGCGGCAAAGTGACCCGGCTCCTTCTGATCGCTCCGCTCGCCGGCCTCGCGCTCCTCGCCGCCTGCAATTCCGGCGACGTGCCGGCGCCCAAGCAGCCGACCAAGGCCGAGGCCGAACCGGAGCCGGAGACGGTCGACATCCCCCAGACGGTCACCGCCATCGCCCCCGGAACGACCCCGATGGCTGAGCGGACCGCCGTCGTCGGGCTGCTCAACAAGCGCAACGGCCTCTCGCGCGACCTGACGCTGAAGCCCGGCCAGGCGATGCGCGTGGGCGACGTGGTGCTGCGCCTGCGCGCCTGCGAGACCACCGCGCCGCACGAGATTCAGCAGCTCACCGGCGCCTTCGTCCAGCTCGACGTGCGCAATCCTCAGGGACAGTTCCAGCGCGTCTTTTCGGGATGGCTGTACAAGGAGGCGCCGTCGCTGAACGTCGTGGAGCACCCGATCTACGACGTCTGGGCCAAGAGCTGCGCGATGACCCATCCGGACGCCGCCGCGTCCACCGTACGAGAGGAATCGGCGGCGAGCAGCCGCTCGAGTGCACCAAATTCAGCGCCGCGCCGTTCCAGCTCCGCTCCAAAGGCGTCGCCGTCTCCAGCGCCGAAGGCCGCGCCGCCGCCCGCGCCCAGCCCTTCGCCCGCCAAGGCAGCGGACAACATCGAGACATAATCCTTCTGGCTGATCTCGACCGCGCCGAGGCTGCGCAGATGGTCGGTCATGAACTGGCAGTCGAGCAGCGAGAATCCGCCCACCCGCAGCCGCGCCACCAGCCAGGCGAGCGCCACCTTGGAGGCGTCGGTCCGCAGCGAGAACATGCTCTCGCCGAAAAAGGCGGCGCCGAGCTTGATGCCGTAAAGCCCTCCGACCAATTGCTCGTCCTGCCAGCATTCGATCGAATGGGCGTGGCCCAGCCGGTGCATGCGGTTGAAGCTGCGCTCGATCTCGGCGTTGATCCAGGTCTCCTCGCGGGCCGCGCAATGGGCGACGACCGCGGCGAAGGCCTTGTCGCGCGTGACCGTGAAGCGTCCGGAGCGGATCGTCTTGCGCAGCGATCGCGACATCTGGAATTTGTGCAGCGGGATGATCGCGCGCCGCCGCGGCTCGACCCAGAAAACCTCCTGCGCGTTGCGGCTGTCGGCCATCGGGAAGACGCCGATCGCATAGGCGCGCAGCAGCAGGTCCGGATCAAGCGGGGCCATCGCCCCCGCTTGTCGCGGGCGCACCGCCCCGTCAACCGCTTCCCCGCCCGGGGGCCGCCGCCGCGCTAGAGGATTTCCCGCACCAATTCCTGCGGGCGGCACAGCCGGACGCCCTTTTCGGTCTCGACCAGCGGCCGGTTGATCAGCACCGGGTTGGCCACCATCGCCTCCAGCAGCGCGTCGTCGCTGACCGCGCCTTCGACTAGGTCGAGATCCTTGGCGAGCTGCTCCTTCGCCCTCAGCCCCTCGCGCGGCGAAATCCCGGCGCGGTCGTAAAGCCGCCGCAGCTCGTCCTTGGACGGCGGGTGCTTCAGATAGTCGACGACCGTCACCTCGGCGCCTTCCTGCTCCAATAACTCCAGCGTCTTACGCGACGTGCCGCATCTCGGATTGTGGTAGATGGTGGCTTTCATGGCTTCGCTCCCTCAGCCGCCGCGGTCGAGCCGCAGCAGATAGCCGCGCTTTTGCTTGAGGTCGGTCTGCACCGCCAGATAGATTGCGCCGTCCGCGTCGACCGTCACCCCCGCCACCTGCGCCAGATCCCCGCCGAACACCGCGATCGTCGAAAGCCCGTCCTCGGGCGAGTAAACGTGCAGTTTCCCGTTGGCGCTGTCGCTGATGTAGAGCGCCCCGCGCGCATACCAGATGGTTTCCGGCGAGAAGCCGTCGCGGTTGGCGAGCGGCCGGTGGAGGCTTCCGTCCGGCCGCAGCAAATAGAGGACGTCGTCTTCATTGTCGGCGATATAGAGGTTGCCGGCCTCGTCGAACGCCATGCTTTCCGGCTTGGTGATTCCTTTCACCACCACCGATACCTGCCCGGTCCGGCTGATGCCGAGCACGCGGTGCCCGTCGGCATCGCCCACCAGGATAGCGCCCGATGGGGCGAGTGCGATCCCTTCGGTGGCGCCGAGCGCGGCCGAGCGGCGGGCGAGGAGGACGGTCCGGCCGGACGGGTCGACGCCGCGGACGCCGCCGGCTTCGTCGTCGGTGAAGAAGACGTTGCCTTGCCCGTCCACCGCCAGATCCTCGGGCGAACGCAGCCCGTCCGCCGCATTCGCCAGCGCGACCGAGCGGCCCTTGCCGGTCCAGACGCGGATCGCGCTGCCGCCCTCGTCGGCCATGTAGAGCCTGCCGTTCGCCCACCACAGGCCGTCCGGCACGGTAAAGCCGTCGCCGCTCCTGGCGACGATGCTCGCCCGCCAGGCCGGGTCGGGGAGCAGGACCATGCCGTCCTCGCCCAGCCCGCAGCCGCCGGCGAGCAGCGCCAGCGCCGCCGCGAGCAGCTTGCGCCCGGCGCTCATGCGGCGCCTCCCAGCGCGGCGATGGTCTTGGCGGCATCGAGGATCATCCGCACGTCGTCGAGCGCATTGGTCGCCTCGAAGACGAACAGGAAGGCGAGGCTGGCCGACAGCGCCGGATGACGGATCGTCCAGGCCGTGATCGGCTCGGTGAGGCGGCTTCCCCAGCGGCTCGCCAGCCATTGCAGCGCGGCGAGGATCGCCAGCCCGATCGCCGCGCCGCCGGCAAGGTCGAGCGGCGAATGCTGGCCGGTGATCACCCGGCTCGCCAGCGTCACCGCCAGCAGCCAGCCGATCGCGACCAGCCCGGCCCCTCGCGAGGCGAGCGCGATGCCGGCCGCCAGCGTGGCGTAGAAGCCGGCATGGTCGCTGGGGAAGGAGCCGAGGTCGTTCTGCTCGATCTCCCCGCGCTTGAGCTCGTCATGCTCGGCGCCGTTGCGCTCGTTCAGCGGCACCCGATAGGGCAGCAGCGGCGCCTGCGTCAGCGCGCCGTCGTCGAGCAGATAGGTCTTCTGCGACAGCACATAGGGCCGCGGCAGGAACACGCTGGTCGAGATCAGCTTGGTCGTGGCGATCGCCATCACCGAGGCCAAAGCGGTGACGATCAGGATCCGCCGCCGCCGCTTGATCGCCGCGTCATCGCCCGCGCCGTGCCAGGCGAAGATGAAGCAGGCGCCGATCACGCCGGCCTTGACCAGGTTCGATTCGAGCGGAAGCGCCACCAGAGTGTCGAACAAAGGCGAGCGTCCGGCCAGCCCGTTCAGCAGCTGGTACAGCCCGCGGTCGAGCCCGGTCAGCACGCCGCCTCTCCCCAACCAGCTCCTGACGACATTCTGCTCACGCGATACGGCGCCCCACGAGGAAACGAGCCATATCCGTTCTCACAAGCGCGGCGCTTTGGGAATCGGCTTCGTCGGCCGCGGCTCCGGCCGCTGTGCCGCTTAAGGACAGCGTGAAGGCCGTCAGCCGGCTTCCGGCAAGTGGGGAAGCGGCGCATCGACCTCGCACCGCACCCCCTCCGGCCTGAAGCTCAGCACCGCGCGCCCGCCGAGCTCCGCCGCCAGCGCCCGCTCGATGAGCCGGGTGCCGAACCCCGACCGCCGCGGCGGCTCGACCGGCGGCCCGCCTTGCTCTTCCCAAACCAGATTGAGCCGCTCGCCCTCGGTCCGCCAGGTGATCGCCACCCGCCCTTCCGCCACCGACAGCGCGCCATATTTGACCGCGTTGGTGGTGAGCTCGTGGACGGCGAGCGCCAGCCCCACCGCCGTCTGCGGCGGCAGCAGCAGGTCCGGGCCCTCCATCGTCACGCGGTCCTCGCCCGCGCCCGGGAAGCTCGCTCCATCGCGGACGATCTGCCGGATCGACGCCGCCTGCCAATGCTGATCGGTAAGCAGATTGTGCGCGGCCGAAAGCGCCGAAAGCCGCCCTTCGAACGCTTCGCGCATCGCCGGCGGCAGCCCCGCGCCCTTGAACGATTGTTGGGCCAGCGCCTGCACGATCGCCAGCGTGTTCTTGACCCGGTGGTTGAGCTCGTTGACCAGCAGCTGCTGCCGTTGCTCGGCCGCGCGCCGCTCGGTCACGTCGCGGCCGATCGCGAACAGGCCGATCACCCGGCCGTCGGCGTCGGCGGCGAGCCCCGAATTGATCTCCCAGTGAAGCTGCCGCCCGGTCCGGCTGCGCACCTCGATATCATATTGCGTGTTGCCGCCCCGCTCGAGCTTCTCGCGGAGCCTGCGCGAGGTCTCCTCATAGCCTTCCGGGCTGACGAACTCGGCGATGTTGCGCCCGATCAGCGCCTCGCGCGGCGCGCCCACCGCCCGCGCCGCCGCCTGGTTGCAGTCGGTGATATTCTGGTCGAGATCGGCGGTGAAGACGATGTCGTTCACCTGTTCGAACATGTCGCGGTAGCGCTGCTCGCTCCGGCCTAGCGCGCGCTCGGTGGCCAGCAGCTCGCGCGTCACCCCGCGCGCGCGCCCGAGCAGCACGACGGTGGCGCAGGCGACCACGAAGAACAGGATCAAAGTGTTGCCCTGGGCGGGATCGTCGATCCGGAACGAATATCGCTCCGGAACCAGGAAATACCAGCTCGCCAGCGCGCCCAGGATCGCGGCCACCAGGCCGGGGCCGATCCCGTAAAGATAGGCGATTGCGATCACCGCCGCGAAGAAGGTGATATACTGGACGCCCGCCAGATAGGGGTCGAGCGCCAGCCGGAAGGCGAGCGCGGCCAGCGTGTACAGCACCGCCGCGGCGTAGGCGCGGGCGGTCTGCCCCGACCCGGCTTCGCCCGGCGCTGCCGCCATCTAGTAAGCCGGCTCGAGCAGGCCCTCGATGACGTGGTGCTGGACCACCGTCTCGAGCGCGTCGACCGTTCGGTAGATGAGATGGTCGAGCACCCGCGGCGGCAGCGTCGCGGCATAAGCGCGCGTCACCTGCAGGTCGTGATGCTGCGAATTGGTGGCGTCGGGCGCGTCGACGCCGACCACCAGCACCGGCCGCGCCGCGTTCGAGCGGTTGGCGGTGCCGCGATGGATGGTGAGCGCCGATCGCGCCGCCATGTCCCCTCGCTGCGGCATCTTCTGCACCGCCCGGCCTTCATAGCGCGGCCATAATTCGCGCGGCGGGAACATGCCCTTGTCGCAGCCTTCGAACTGGTCCCATTGCGTCCCCAGCGCGATCTCGAACGGGCCCATTTCCGGCACCGTGTCGACCGCGGTGAGGTTGAAGGCGAGCGAATTGAGGCGGCGGCCTTTGGTGGTGGCTTCGGGCACGAAGAAGTCGCGGTGCCAGGGCTGGTCGGCGGCGCCCGGGAAGGGGATGTCGAAGCCGATCTCGACGATCTTGTAATCGGGCCCGAGCACCGCTTCCGATACCGCCACGAACCAGGGGTGGGTGACAATATCGACGAAGCCCCCCACCCGCTCCGGCTGCACCTCGACGTAGAAACGCTGCGGCCCGCGCGGCAGCGCGCCGCCCGGCACCGCCTTGGCTTCCTCGTAAAGCCGCTCGATATCCTCGCGCATGGCATCGGCCCAGGCCGGCGGAAAGGCCCCTTTGAGGCCGATGATCCCGTCGCCGTAAAGCCCGCCCATGATCGCCGCGGTGTCGTAGTTCTGATCGCTGCTCATCTCACGCCTCGCTGCTCCTGGGCGGCAGCCTAACCGTCTTCAGCCGATTCTGCGAGTGCTGACATGGACTTGGCCGGACCATTGCATGACCTTCGCCGCTGCGCCCTTGTTCGTCATCCCGGCGAAAGCGGGGATCCCGCTTCTCCTTTGTTCCCAGCAGCTTGATAAAAGCCGGGATTCCCGCTTTCGCGGGAATGACGGGGTCGGAGGTCCTTATGCAAAGGTCCGGCTTGGCAGGCTTGCTCGTCCGTCGGTCGGGGGAGCGGCGGGAACAGCGCATCGGGCAGGGCGTTTCACCCCTGTAACATTTTTTCGAGGAGGCCGAGATGGAAGTCGAACGCGAGCCCGTGACGACCGAAAAGGAAACGGTGATCATCGAGCGCGGCGGCGGCGGCGGCGTGATCGCCGCGATCGCCTTTCTGATCCTGGTTCTGGCCGTTCTGGCCTATTTCGGAATGCTGCCGATCTAAGCGAAGGCCGGCTTCAGCCGTCCTTGCGCTTGGGGCGGTTGGCGTACAGCAAGGCGGCCACGATCGCCGCCGATCCGATCCCGAAGGCAAGGCCGGCGCGGACCCGCTGCTTGCGCCGTTTCGGACCGCCGCCTTCAGCTCCCTGCTGTTCCGCCGGGGGCGTGGCGCGCGTCTCGTCTGAACCGGTCGGCGGCAAGGTCATGCTTTCACTCCAGCGTATGGGCCTCGCGCCATAACCGCTTTGCCCGCCCTTCGGCTAGGGGTGGCGCCCCGCCTAGCGATCAGGTCAGGATCAGGCTTCGAGCCGGACCCGCACTCGCTTCTTTTCCTTGGGCGGGGGCGGCAGGTTCGGGCGCTGGCCGACCTTGCGGTAGACGCGGGGGCCGGTATCGAGCCGGAACGGCCCCATCTTCTCGCCCGGCGGATCGGCTTCGCGGCCGACCAAATAGGAGGTCGCCGTCTGCACCCTGCCGCCGCCGCCGTCGCCGCAGAGGAAGTTGAACCCCACCAGCGGGATGAACAGGCGCCGGCCCTGAAGCTCGATGCCGCGTATGTCCGCATTCGCCATCGAAGCGACGCCCTGCAGCTTTTCCTCCTGCCCCGGGGCGAGCCGCCATTCGCCCCCGTCCGATCCCAGCAATTGCTGCTCTGCGAAGAAAGCCGCCAGCTCGGCTTCCTGGCCCGCGCCGGCGTTGAACATGTCGATCGCGACGCGGATGTCCGCCGCCGCTGCATCCCCGGCATTCCTGACCGTCAGCCGGTAATGGATCTCGGCCTTGTCCGGGGTCAGCACCACCCGGTCCGGCTGGAAGTCGAGCTCGATCCGCGGCTGCGGCGCCCTCGGCACCGCCACGGGCGCGGGCGGCGGCACCGGGCGCGGGGCAGGGGCCGGCACCCGTGCGGCGCGCTCGCGCAGGTAGCCGCCGCCGGCAAAAGCGTCACGCCGGCGGCGCAGCATGACGAGGGCGAGCAGCGCCAGCAGCGCCGCCAGCCCGACCGCCCACGGCATCCAGCCGAGCGACTCCGACGCGGCCGCCCCGCTGCCGGGATTGGCGACCGGAGCGGGCAGGGCCGGAGCGGGGAAGCTAGAGCCGGAAAAAACGGGGGCGGGAAGATCGGCCTCCGGCTGGACCACGTCCGGCGCAGCGGCGGAAGTTTCCGTGCGGTCGGCGGGCGGTCCGGCTGCCGGGGCCGCGTTCCTCGCGGGTGCCGGTTCCGCGCGGGCGGGAGCCTCACGGGCAGGTTCGCGGGCGGGCGCCGGGGCCGGCCTGGTCTCGGTCCGTTCAGGCGCGGGGGGGGGGGCGGCGACGGGCGGCGGCGCTGTGGCCTGCTCGGGCGCGGGGGCAGGCGTCGTTCGCGTGCCGGGCAATTCGAAATTGCGCAGCTCCGGATTGCCGACCGTGTTCGACTCCTGCCCCTGCGCGGCGGCGACAGGCGTCAGCCATAGGAACGTGGCGAGCAAAATCCTCCGGTGGCGGTACATCGAGCGGACAAGTTCCTGGAGAAGCGAAACATCTCCTCTATTCCCCTGCCTCGGCCGCGTCCACCTCGGAAGCGGGTCAAGCCGCGCCCGCCATGGCTCGCCGCCTCCCCGGCGCGGCTCGTCCGCACCGGCCGCACCGGTGGCGGTCTCGTTCGTTCGGACGGCCGAATCCCAAGGGAGAACGACATGTCCAAGAGCAGCGATTCGAACAAATCCAACACCGTCAACAGCGGCGGCGCGCCCAAGCCTACTCAGGAGGAGCGCGACCGCGAGTTCGCCGACATCACCGGCAATGTCCGGCTGAAGGGCGAGGACCCGTCGCCCGACGACCGCGGCGAGACCACCAGCCGCGAGCCCGCCCCGGCGATCGACATCGACAATAGCTGAGGCCGCCGGCGAGGGCGCGGCAGGCCCTCACTCGCAGCGATGCACCTCGATCGTGATGTGGCACAGGCTTTTGAGGTGGGCGATCCGGGCCTTGTAGGCGCTCGGGCTTTCGGGCGCGTGGCTGACCACCGTCAACACCGCCGCCATATGGCCCGGCCCCACCCGCCACACATGCAGGTCGGGGACGAGGTCGCCGCCGGTCTCGAGCTTCGCCCGGATCGCCTCCGCCAGCCGCGGATCGCCGGCCGCGTCGAGCAGCACCGCGCCCGAATCGCGCATCAACCCCCACGACCAGCGCGCGATCACCAGCGCGCCGAGGATGCCGATCGCGGGATCCATCCAGACGAGGCCGAACCGGCTCCCCGCGACCAGCCCGGCGATCGCCAGCACCGAGGTCAGCGCATCGGCCAGCACATGGAGATAGGCGGCGCGCAGATTGTGGTCGTGATGGTGATGATGATGGTGCTGGTGGTCGCCATGGTCGTGCCGTTGGCCGCCGCCGCCATGGAGCAGCCAGGCGCTGACGAGGTTCACGGCCAGGCCGAGGCAGGCGACCGCGATCGCCTCGTCGAAATCGATCATGACCGGCTCCACCAGCCGCTCGGCGCTCTCCCACCCGATCAACAAGGCGGCGATCGCCAGCGTCACCGCGCTGGTGAAGCCGGCGAGGTCGCCGACCTTGCCGGTGCCAAAGGCGAAGCGCGGATTGTGGAGATGCCGCCGGGCATAGGCGTAGGCGGCCGCGGCCAGGGCCAGCGCGCCGGCATGGGTCGCCATGTGCAGCCCGTCGGCCAGCAGTGCCATCGATCCGAACATCACGCCGGCGGTGACTTCCGCGACCATCATCGCCAGCGTCAGCGCGATCACCAGCCGGGTGCGAAGCTCGTTCCTGGCATGATGCTCGCCGAGGAAGGCGTGATCGTGCTGCCAGCGGTCGTCGGAATGCGAATGCGTCATCGCGGGCGGGGGCGGAGGGGATCGGTCATCAACGGCCTATAGCCTCCGAATCGGACTGGATTTCAATCGCCTGAGCATAGCCCACGTCCAACCGGCTGGAAGCACCCTCCAGAAACCACCGACTATTCGCCCGCCTCCGGCCCTAATAGCGGGAGCGAAGCGCATGAGCGGGTCGAAAGCCGCCGCGGCGGCGGCAAGGTCGTGCTCGAGCTCTGAGGGGGCCGCGGAAGCGCTCCAGCCGTCGGGATGGAGCGCTCCTCGCGTACCCCGGCAGCCTCACCCCGATCGCGCCCGCGGTCAAGCCGCCGTTGGGGCCGCGTCTCGCCGCGGTACGAGGGGCGTTGGAAAACTTAACGCCGTCTGACGACTCCATTCAGCCTTTCCTAAACCGAATCAGTGCATAAGCGCATTTGTCGGCAAGTGCCGGGGCATGCGTCTGGCCGAGTATGTCCAATTCGCCCCGGTGTTTCCGGCCCCTCGTGTCGCGTATCGAGGGCGGGGCCGGCATTCCTTAGGGAGTGCCGGCCCCGACTTTATTTGGCCTCCGCCACCCCCCTTAGCCGGGCGCCGTCGCCTTCATCCGATCCGGAACGATTTACGGCTCGCCCCGTTAGGCGATTTGCGGATGGAGCTTGCTGGCCCGCGCGTATCGTCGCGCGTCCGGCTTGAAGCGGCTCCGGATCCGCCTGTATCAGGGAGGCTCCTATGAAAAAGACAATCACCGCCATAATCATCGCCGGCACCGTCGCGCTCGGCGGCTGCGCCCGCAATTATGAAGACGACGGCGCGCTGCAGGGCGTCGGCACCGGCGCCGCGGTCGGCGCGCTCGCCGGAGCCGGCGTCGGCGCCGTGGTCGGCGGCATCAGCCCGATCGAGGGTGCATTGGTCGGCGCCGCGGTCGGCGGCATTGCCGGCGCGATCTGGGCCGACCAGGACGGCGACGGCCAGGCCGACGGCTATTATCAGGAAGGCACCTATTATCCGGGCCGCCCGCCTGCCGCCGCGTCGGCGCCGCCTTACCAGGCGCCCTATCAGGCGCCGCCCCCCGAGCCGGTCCGCCGCTCCGGTGAGCGGGGCCGCTAAGCAACGCCCCCGATGAACCAATCCAATGTGGGCGCCGGCCGGCAGCGTTGGCCGGCGCAGATCTCGATCCGCGGGCTGTGCCTCGCCGCGGCCCTCGCGGCGGCGGCGCTGCCGGCCTATGTGCCGGCCTTCGCGCAGGGTTCTCCGGGCGCGGTCGCCGCCGCGCTCAAATCCTCGGCCAAATCGGACCGCGAGCTGCGCGCCTTCTATCAGGCACGCGGCCATCGGCCGCTCTGGTTCGCCGCCGGCCCCGCCTCGCCCGATGCGGAGCGGGTCGTCGATCTGATCCGAAGCGCCAGCCTCGATGGGCTCGATCCCGGCCGCTACAAGCCGAAGGCGCTGGCCGAGGCCGTTGCCAAGGCGCGCGGCGGCTCGCCCAAGGCGGTCGGCAAGGCCGACGCGATGCTGTCGCGCGCCTTCGCCGCTTATGTCCGCGACGTTCGCCGCCCGCGCAACGTCGGCATGGTCTATGTCGACCGCGAGCTCGCGCCCGTCCAGCCCGGCGTCCGCGCCGTGCTCGACGCCGCCGCCGCCGCGCCGTCGCTGGCCGCCCATCTCGACGGCATCGCCTGGATGAACCCGCTTTACGGCCGCCTCCGGAGCGGCCTCCTCGCCTATCGCGAGCGCTGGGCGCGGCTGCCGCAGGCGGCGATCGCGCCCGGCCCCGTCCTGCGCGCCGACGGCGACCGCGTGCGCATGCTTCGCCACCGCCTCGGCCTTCCCGCCGACGGCAGCTTCGACGAAGGGCTCACCTCCGCGCTCCGCTCTTTCCAGGCCGCCCACGGCCTTCCCGACGACGCCGTCGCGGGCCCACGCACGCTCGCCGCCCTCAACGCCGACCCGCGCGGCCAGGAGCGGCTGATCCGGCTCAACATGGAGCGCGCCCGCGGGCTGCCCGCCAACCCGGGGCGCCGCTACATCCTGGTCGATGCCGCCTCGGCGAGGCTCTGGGCTTATGAGGACGGCCGCGTCGTCGACACGATGCGGGTGATCGTCGGCAAGCCGACCGAGCAGACGCCGATGATGGCCGGCCTCATTCGCTATGCGATGGTCAATCCCTATTGGAACATCCCGCCCGATCTGGTCCGCAACCGGGTCGCGCCCGCGGTGCTCAAATCCGGCATCTCCTACGTCAAGTCGAAGCGCTACGAAGTACGCTCCGACTGGGCCGAGGATTCGCCGGTGGTGAACCCGAAGGACGTCGACTGGGCCGCGGTCGCCGCCGGCCGGCAGGAGCTTCCGGTCCGGCAATTGCCCGGCCGCGACAATGCCATGGGCAAGATGAAGTTCATGCTGCCCAACCAGCTCGGCATCTACCTCCACGACACGCCCGAAAAGGCCTTGTTCAAGGAGGAGGAGCGCCGCTTCAGCTCAGGCTGCGTCCGCGTCGAGGATGCGCCGCGGCTGGCCCGCTGGCTGTTCGGCAAGCCGCTCAAGGTGCCCGCGCGCGGGTCCGAGCGGCGCGTCGATCTGCCGCGCCCGGTGCCGGTCTACATCACCTACCTCACCGCCGCCCCGGCCGAACAGGGCATCGCCTTCAGCGCCGACGCCTATAATCGCGACGCTCGCGCCCTCGGCGCCCGCTCGATGGCGGCGCGCTGAGCGGGCGCTACCAACCTGCAGCGTTGCAGCCGGGACTCACCTGCGGCAAAAACGCCGCGCCCCCGGGTTTACCGCTGGCGCGGCCGTGACGTTTGATTCACTCTCATTGGCGATACCGTTGCCGACGAGGTGTCGTGTTATGATTTTGATCGCTCTTCCGATAATGACCGGCGCCATGCTGGCCTTCATGTTCATCGCGACCGTCTACAAGATGCCCCGCGACCTCTAGCCGGGCTTCGCCGCCGGCGGCGGGCGCCTCAGCCGAAGATCGACAGGTCGAGCGGCTCGCTCGCGCCGAACCAGATCACGTGCCGTGTGTGGTCGGCGAGATCGTCGCCCGTGGTCGCATGGACGAACAGGGTGAGCTCGCCGCGGCTCACCGCCGCCCATTGCGCGAATTCGCCGAACCGCTCGGGCGCCACCGTCAATTGGCAGCTGCCGCGCGGGTGCGGCCCGACGGCACGCTCGTGGAACCGCCCCACCGACACTCCGAACCGCTCCCGCGCCTCCCCGGCGAGGGCCTGCGCGGCCGCCAGTTCGGGCGGATCGAAATAGATATGGGCGTGATAGTTCAGGATCTGCGGCATCCACCCCAGATCGGCGCTCCCCGCCCCGGTTCAAGGTCGCCTTGCGTTCGGGCTTGAACCGCGCCGCCGGCGCGGTGAAGGTTTCACATGGATGGCCCGCCCGCACCCACCAGCACCGCCGCCCTTCGCGCCGGGCCGCGGCGGGGCATCGCCGCTGCATTGCTGACGCGTCCGCGCGCCCGCGACTTCGGGCGGATGGCGCTCGAGGCCGTTTGGCTGGTGCCGCTGCTGCTCGCGATCGGCTGGCTCGGCGACCTGATGCACTGGCGCCCGACTTTCGACGCCACCATCGCCCGCCTTGCCCTCGTCGCAATCGTCGCGCCGGCGCTGGGCGAGGAGTTGCTGTTCCGCGCCGCTTTGCTGCCCAATCCCGCGCCCGCCCGCTGGCCGCTCGGGGCGATCGCCGCGTCGGTCGCCTTGTTCGTCCTCTGGCATCCCATTCAGGCGCTCGTCTTCGGCCCGCATTGGGCAGAGACGGTTCTCGACCCGTGGTTCCTCGCCGCGGTGGCGGCCACCGGCATCGCGCTGGCGCGGCTCTACCTGGCGACCGGCTCGATCTGGCCGTGCGTGATCCTCCACTGGCTGGTGGTGGTCGGCTGGAAAGCCCTGCTTGCCGGCCCGTCGCCCTGGCTGCCGTCCTGAACCTTCACCGGCCGGTCGCGCAGCGCTCCATGAACCGTTGCCAGATCGCCCGCGCTGCCGCGTCCATGGACACGGCCATCGTATAGCCGGTCGTGAAAAGCGAGATCATCTCGCTCCTGCCGACCGCCTTCAGCCGCTTGTCGTTTCCGGGCAGGCGGATGGTGAGGTCCCAGCCGCCGGCCGGATTCTTCACCGCCGCCGCCGGCATGAATCCTGGCTCGCCGGTCCCGCCGAACAGGCCCATCATCGCCGCGCCGGGCGGCAACACTTGCGCCCCGTCGTCGACCTGGCTTCGGGTCTTCACGTCCAGAAGCTTGGTCACTCCGGTTTGGGTGACGATCACGTCACCGGCCGCGCATTCGAACCGATAGGAGACCGGTTCGCCCAGGCCAAAGGTCAGGCGGGCGCCGCGGCCGCCGTCGCCGGGCTGGAGCGCCCACTCGGCCGCTCCGGCCGGCGCCGACACAGCCAGCATCCGCGCGACACCGAAGACTTTGACCTAACGCGACATGACTGCTCCCCCTCCAGATACGCGCAGCCGAGTTGCGCTGCGATGCCCGCCTCCGTCAAGCGTCCGCCGATGCCGCGCTTCGTTGCCGCCGTCGGCCCCGCCCGCTAGAGTTCGCCGATGGCATGTCCGGCGGAGGCGATCATCGGCACCTACCAGCGCCATGCCCGCGCCTGGGACCGCGCCCGAAGCCGCGCGCTCGACGAGCGGCGCTGGCTCGACAAGTTCGCCGATCTACTCCCCCAAGGCGCCCAAATCCTCGACATCGGCTGCGGCGGCGGCGAGCCGCTCGCCCGCCACTTGATCGAGCGCGGATATCGGCTGGCCGGCATCGACGCGTCGCCGCCGCTCATCGAGACCTGCAGGGACCGCTTTCCCGATCACGATTGGCACGTCGCCGACATGCGCGAGCTTGCCCTCGGCCGCCAATTCGACGGCTTGCTGGCCTGGGACAGTTTCTTCCACCTCGCCCCCGCCGACCAGCGCCGGATGTTCCCTATCTTCCGCGGCCACGCCGCGCCGGGCGCCGCCTTGCTCTTCACCAGCGGCCCCGCGCATGGCGAAGCGATCGGAAGCTTCGAGGGCGAGCCGCTCTACCATGGCAGCCTCGATCCCGATGAGTATCGCGACCTGCTCGCGCGCAGCGGCTTCACTGTCGTCGCCCATCAAGTCGAGGACCCCGAGTGCGGCCACCATACGCTCTGGCTGGCCAGGATGCAGGCCGTGGCAATAAGCGCCCCCGCGCACTAGAAGCGGACCTATGATCGTTCGCACAGCAACCTGCCGCTGCGGCCAATTGCGGGCGACCTGCACGGGCGAACCGGTCCGCATCTCGGTCTGCCATTGCCTCGCATGCCAGAAGCGCAGCGGCAGCGCGTTCGCGGTCCAGGCGCGCTGGCCCGACGATCGCGTGGAGCTGGCCGGCGAGCCTTCCTCCTGGTCGCAAACGGGCGACAGCGGCTCGCTCGCCACGTTCCTTTTCTGCGCCAATTGCGGCGCCACGCTCGCTTACGCCAGCGACGCCATGCCCGGTCTCACCGCGATAGCGGTCGGAGCCTTCGCCGACCCGAATTTCCCGCCACCCGAATATTCGGTGTGGGAGGTGCGCAAACATGGCTGGGTCGCGATAACGGGCGAAGGCATCGAGCATTTCGAATAGCGGACGCGGGCAAAAGCCGTATTTGCAGCAACATAGGCCTTGCGCCGGCGGGGAAGATCGCTTGCTCCACCTTGCCCCAAGGCCGCTCGCCGGCTCCGGCGGCAATTAACGATTTGCCGCCTGCTGTCCCGGCGCGAGACGCCCCGAAACGGCCGCTTGCATTCACCGCCATCTGGCGCAGGGGGAAGGCAAGAACCGGATGTAGCGGTTCTTCTGTAAACAGGAGTACCCCTTATGACTCTCACCAAATCCTTTGCGATCGCGGCGGCGATGCTGCTCTCCACGGCGGCTAACGCAGGCACGATCAACGTCACCCCGTCCGATATCGGCAATTCCTTCACCGTCGGCTTCGACGGCTTCGCCAACGATTCGGTGATCGACGGCCTCAGCGCCGAGGCGACCTTCACGCTCACCGAAGCGACCGGTTCCAGCTACACCTTCGACTATGACATCGCCAACACGTCGGGCGGCGCGATCGACGCCTCGCGCGTCTCGATCTTCGGCTTCAATACCGATCCGACCATCTCGGGCGCGACCTCGACCGGCCTGTTCAGCGAGGTCAACACCAACGCCAACGTTCCGAGTGGCTTCGGCCAGGTCGACGTCTGCTTCAAGGGCTCCGGCGACGGCAATAGCTGCTCGGGCGGCGGCGGCACCGGCGTCTGGATGGGCGACAGCACCAGCGGCTCCTTCACCCTGACCTTCGACCAGGCG
>DASVRK010000224.1:0-4629 GCA_036388655.1 Allosphingosinicella sp.
CGGGGACGCGGGCACGGCGTCGACAGCGACGACGATGCGAGCCAAGGCGGCCAGGGCCGCGGGCGCGGGCGCGGTCGCGGCGGCCGGGCCGGCGAAGCTCCCAGCACCGACGATTGAGCCGAAGGGTCGGGGCGGCGGCGATGGGTCGCCGCTCCGGTCATTCCCCGATCCGGAGCCGATCCGATGAAAGCTGCAGCTTGCGGCCTTGCCCTCGCGCTGGCGCTCGTGGCCGCGCCGATCCGCGCCGCGCGGATCGAGCCGGCGTCGGGCGCGGCGGTCACCACCTTCGCCACCACCTTTCCCGTTTCGCTGGAGCGCGAGATCGACGGCTGGATGCTCGGCGCCTATGCCGATTGGACGACGCGCCCGCCCGGGCCGCCGCCGCTGCGCCGCCCGCTCGCCGGGCCGCGGCGCGAGTCGCAAAGCGCCGCCTTCCGTGCCGCCGGCCTGTCCGACCTCGACGTGTCGGCGATGAAATCCTTTTCGATCGGGCGGCGGCTGTCGCTCGACCTTGCCGCCGAGCTCAGGCTGCCGACCGGGTCGGAGCGCGATGGGCTCGGCGCCGGGCGCACCGAGGCGATGATCGATGCGGGCCTCAGCACCACGGCCGGGCGGTGGGAGCTGTGGACGGGCGCGGCGCGGCGGCTGCGCGGCGCTTCCGAGCTCCATTCGGGCCGTGACGTCTGGGACATCTATGGCGGCGCCGAGGGGCGGGTCGGCGCGCGCGCGACGCTGCGATACGAGATCGAGCGGCGCCAGGCGGCTTATAGCGGCGGGCCGGCGGAGCTGTCGGCGCGGCTCAGCCTTCGGAGGAAGCTCGCGCGCGGCATCAGCCTCACCTTCGCGGCGGCCAGCGAAAGCGACGAGTTCGGAAGCGAGCGGCTTGCCACCGTGGCGCTCCGCTGGCAGTTACGGCCTCATTGAAGGGGGGAATTATGCAAGTTTATCATGCGGCTGCGGCTGGCGTGCTGGTGCTGGCGGGGGCCGCGCCGGCGCATGCCGAATGGCGGCACGAGGTCGGCGAAGTCTCGATCGTCGCCAATGGCGGCGTGTCGCTGCTCGGGGCGCTGGTCGACGAGCCGGACGAGCCTGGCGGCTTCGAGGCGGACGGCGATATCGACGCCTACGGATCGCTCAACCTCGAATGGACATCGAATTCCGGCCTCATCCTCGGCGGGTTCGGATCGGGCGACACCGCCGACAACCGGCCCGACACGCTCAAGAACGACCGGCTCTACACCTATGTCGCGAGCGAATGGGGGCGGGCCGAAGTGGGGCTGACGAGCGGGCCGGCGCGGCGGATGACCTTCTATGCGCCGGTCGTGGGATCGGGCCAGGTGCGCGGCGATTTCGCCCGCTATGCCGGCCGCAGCGCGCTGCTGTGGCCGGTCGACACGCGGCAATCGTTCAAGTTCGCTTATTTCTCGCCGCCGATCGGCAACGTCCGCTTCGGCGCCTCCTGGTCGCCCAAGGTCGAGCGGTTCGACGCGGTTCAGAGGAACGCGTTCGAGCTCGGCGCGCAATATGAGCAGCCGGTCGGCGACTGGGTGCTGGGCGCGAGCGCGGCCTACGTCCATGGCGACGCCGACACGCCCGGGCTCAAGGACATCAACAGCTGGAGCCTCGGCTTCCAGGCGCGGCGCGGCAAGTTGGTGATCGGCGGCGCTTATGTGGACCGCGGCGACAGCAATTTGTTCATCGAGGATTTCGGCCAGTCCGAGGTCAATCTCGGCGTCGCCTGGCGCGCGACCGGTTGGGCGGTGGCGCTGTCGGCGGCGCGCACGACCTCGGAGCTGATCGACAACGATCTCGTCGGGCTCGGCGGGACCTACGATGTCGGCCGCCACGTCACGCTGACCAGCGACGTGGTGGTGATGCGCGAGCAGGATACGCTCGGCGACACCCGCTCGGGCCTCGTTTGGGTGGCCGGAGTCGACCTCAAGATCTGAAGCCGAAAAAATCGTCGGCGGTGCGGAATAAGCGTTCGCGAATCCCGTTGGAACAATGGCTTCAGCGCTAACAAAGGGAGACACGAACATGGCATATCTGGAAGGCAATGCGGGCAACAACACCATCCGCGGCACCGCGAACGCGGACAACATCGAAGGCAAGGGCGGCAACGACCGGCTCTACGGCCTCGGCGGCAATGACGACCTCGAAGGCGATGCCGGCGACGACTGGCTGTTCGGCGGCGCCGGCAACGACATCCTCGAAGGCGGCCTCGGCAACGACCGTTTGAGCGGCGGCGGCGGGCGCGACATTTTCGAGATGGACGATCCGGTCACCGGCCGCGATCTCATCACCGACTTCCAGGACGGGCTCGACAGGATCAAGGTCGAGTTCGAGGGCGACGAGAATTTCAGCGACCTTCGCATCCGCGAGGATGCCAACGGCAATGCCATCGTCGCCTGGGACGGCGGCTCGGTGAAGCTGGTCGGCATCGGCTCCGAGCAGCTGTCGGCGGCTGATTTCATCTTCGGCTGAGGTAAGCCGGAGCGGGCCTATGGCGCCCCCGCTGCCCAGGAGGCGGCGGGGGCGTTTTTTTGTGGGTCGGGTCGGGACGGTTGTAGCGGTTGCAGTTCCGTTCAGGCTGAGCCTGTCGAAGCCCTTTCTTTCTTATTCACGGCAAGAAGGAAGGCCCCCTTCGACGCCGCCTGCGGCGTCGCTCAGGACAGGCTTCGACAGGCTCAGGGCGAACGGGTGGTGGGGGTTTGGGTTACTGCCCGCAAAGGCCGGGGGCCCAGAGGGGGTTGGGGCTGGACCCCGGCCTTCGCCGGGGAACGACTCCCGTTCGACGCGCTAGCGCTTCCAGCCCCGCTGGATGGCGGCTTGCTCGGCGGCGGCGTCGAGGGGTTCGGCGCCGAGGCGGTCGACCAGGCCGTCGAGGGCGCCTTCGCCGCTAACGGTCTCGTAGCCGGTGCCGCCCGCGGCTTCGTGGGCGAGGCCGGCGATGCGCCAGCCCTGATCCTCGCGGCAGGCGAGCATGCGGTCGCTGCCGCCGGGGGCCGACAGCAAAGCCTCGCGGCAGAAGCCGCCCTGGGGCGTCCGGAGGCTGATCTGGACGTCGAGCGAGCGGCCGCCGGCGAGCTGGACCGGGACGCCGCTGCGGGCGCCGTCGAGCGCGTCGCCCACTTCAGCCGCCGCCATCAGCGCGCCGCCCTGCTCGACGACGAGGTCGCCGCCGGGGCCGCTCGCGCCGTTGCCGAGGAACAGGCCCAGCACCAGGGCCGCGGCGATCGCGCCGCCGGCCTGCCAGCTGGTCCATCGCGCGCGCTTCTTCTCGCGAGCGGCGGCGAGGCTGGCGACCTGCCCGGCCTGCGCCTGCGGCAGGGCGGCGTCGATGGCCGCGATCCAGGCGTCGGGAATCGGTTCGTCGAGATCGGCGGCGAAGCTGTCGCGGGCGGCCTCGGCGAGCTGCGCCTGGCGTTCCACCCGCTCCGCCAGCGCCGGATCCTCGGCGATGATGAGGGCGATGCGCTGCTGCTCGTCGGGCGGAAGCGTGCCGTCGAGCCAGGCGAACAGGGTTTCGTCGCTGATCGTCATCCGAACACCTTCGCTTCCAGCGTCGCCCGCGCCCGGTGGATGCGGCTCATGATCGTGCCGATCGGGATGGAGAGGGAGGCCGAGGCTTCCTGGTAGGAAAGGCCGTCGACCAGGACCAGCATCACCGCCGCGCGCTGCTCGTCGGGCAGCGCCTCGATCGCCACGCGGGTCGCCTCGAGCGTCAGCCGCGCCTCGGTGACGCGGCGGCCGTCATCGCCGGCGACATAGGCCAGCGCCTCGTCGGAGACCTGGATGCCGCGCGTCCGCTCCGAGCGGCGCGAGTCGATCCAGAGATTTTGCGCTATCCTGTACATCCAGCTGTCCAGCCTCGTTCCTTCCTCGAACCCGCCGATATTCGCGAGGGCACGGGCGATCGCCGCCTGGGCGAGGTCGTCCCCCGCTTCGGCATTTCCGCCCGCCAGCGAGCGCGTGAAGCGCCGCAGCCGGGGCAGGAAGGCGATCAACTCCTCGCGTAGCTTCGGTGTCAGTTCCCCGGTCATTCGTGATCGTCACCCTATAACGGAGCCCCGCCAAGCTTATTCCGCGCCCCGGAATATTCCCTAGCCGCCGCCGTTCTGTTTTGGAATTGATAGAGAATGCTGTAGAAAGAGCAGGTTGGTGGGGATCGAACCATGAAGACTGGCAGGACAATGACGGCGGCGCTGGCGCTGATGCTCGCGCTTGCGGCGGCGGCGGACGCGCGGCGCGGGCGCGGCGGCAGCAGCGGCGGCAGCAGCGATTCGGGCGGCGGCGACGTCGAGGCGGTAGTCGACGATTCGCGCTCGAGCTTCGATGCCGACGACCGCGCCGACGCGGCCGAGGATGCGGCGGACGATCGCGCGGATGCGGCCGAGGATGTGGCGGACGATCGCGGCGACGCGGCCGAGGACGCCGCCGACGATGCTGCCGACGCCCAAACCGAGACGGCTGACGACCGCGCCGACGCCGCCGAAGATGCGGCCGACGACGCCGCCGATGCGCAGGAAGATGCGGCCGACGACCGCGCCGACGCCCAGGAAGATGCCGCCGACGACGCTGCCGACGCGCAGGAGGATGCCGCCGACGACCGCGCCGACGCCGCCGAGG
>DASVRK010000225.1:0-11449 GCA_036388655.1 Allosphingosinicella sp.
CGGTGAGGCGTTCCAGAGTCGCCGCGCGCACGCCCTGCGGCGTCGCCTTCGGAACGATGTGGACCACCGCCGACATCACCTTGGGTGGCGGGACGAAGGCGGAGCGGTGGACCTTCATCGCGAGCTTCGGCTCGGACCGCCACTGGGCGAGGACGGCGAGGCGGCCATAGGCGCCGGTGTCGGGCTTCGCGACGATCCGCTCGGCGACTTCCAGCTGGAACATGCGGGTGAGGCTGCGCCACCAGGGCGGCCAGGCCTCGCCGCCGAGCCAGCGGACGAGCAACGCGGTGCCGACATTATAGGGAAGATTGGCGACGACATGGGCGCCGCGCCCGGCGAGCGCGGCCTCGTCCACCGCGAGCGCGTCCCCCTCCACGATTTCGAGCTTGCCCTCCGCCGCTGCCGCCACTTCGGCCAGCGCCGGAAAGCAGCGCCGGTCGCGCTCGACCGCGGTCACCTTTGCCCCGGCCTCGATCAGCGCCCGCGTCAGGCCGCCGGGGCCCGGGCCGACCTCATAGACGCGCTCGCCCTCCAGCGGACCGGGAATGCGGGCGATGCGGGCCAGCAGCTGGCCGTCGAGCAGGAAATTCTGGCCGAGCGCCTTCGAGGCGCTGAGGCCATGCCGCGCGATCACTTCGCGCAGCGGCGGCAGCGCCGCGATCACGCCTGCGCGATGCGGCGGGCGCAGGCGGACGCCGTCTTCAGCGCCGCGATCATCGCCCCGGGATCGGCCACGCCCTTGCCGGCGATGCCGAACGCGGTGCCGTGGTCGGGCGAGGTGCGGACGATCGGCAGGCCCAGCGTCATGTTGACCCCTTCGTCGAAATGCAGCGTCTTCACCGGCACCAGCGCCTGATCGTGATACATGCACAGCGCGGCATCGTAGCGGCTCCGCGCCTTGGCGTGGAACATGGTGTCGGCGGCATAGGGGCCGGTGACGTCGAACCCGTCCTCGCGCAATCGCTCGATCGCCGGCGCGATCACCTCGATCTCCTCGCGGCCCAGCGCGCCGTCCTCGCCGGCATGCGGGTTGAGGCCGGCGACGGCGATCCTCGGTTGCTCGATGCCGAACTGGCGCTGCAGCCCGCGGATCGTCGCCCGCGCCTTGGCGACGATCGCTTCGGTCGTCAGCACGTCCGGCACGTCGCGAAACGCGGTGTGGACCGTGACCGGCACGGTGCGCAAAGTCGGCCCGACCAGCATCATCGCGACCAGCTCGCTCGAGACGCCGCAGCGCTCGGCCACGAACTCGGTCTGGCCGGCATGGTTGAAGCCGATCGCGTAAAGCTGCGACTTGGAGACGGGCCCGGTGACCAGCCCGGCGGCGGCGCCGGAGCGGGCGAGGCCGACGGCGAGCTCGAGCGCGTCGAGCGAATTGCGCGCTCCCTCCATGTCGGGGCGGCCTGGGTCGATCGGGCTGCCGGCGCTGACCCGGATGACCGGCAGCGCCTCGGCGAAGCAGCCGGCCGCCTCGGACGGGTCCGAGATCGGCTGGACCGGGCCGCGCCACACCGCCGCCACCGCATCGGCATCGCCGACGGCGAAGAAGGCCGGCAGGTCTGCCGCCTGCCGCCGCTCCCATGACTTGGCGATGATCTCAGGTCCGACGCCCGCCGGATCTCCCAGCGCGACTGCAAGCGGCATCGGCAAGATCAGTCTCTCCTAGCGATAATCGACCACCGCGTCGCGGCGAAGATCACGCAGATAGCGGCGCGCGCGCCGATTGACGCGCTCTTCGTTCAATTGCGCATAGACCTGGTCGAACGAGGGTCCGTCGGTCGCCACGGGATCGTCGCGGCCGCACAGCACCAGTACGCGCACGCCCTGCTCGAACGAGCCGAACGGGTTGGTCGATTGGCCGATGTTGAGCTTCAGCATGATCTCCTGGAGCGCCGGCGGCAGATCGCGAACCTTGACCTGGTCGCTCGAGACCACTTCGGCGCCGAGCGTCGAGGCCGCTTGCTCGGCACCGCCGCAGCCGCCCATGGTCTGGCTGGTCTTGGCAAGCGCCTCGACCTTGGCGCCGGCCTGCTCGCGCGAAGTGCCCTGCGCGAAGCTCACCGAGAGCTGCTTGAGGCTCAGCACCGCGTCGCGCGGATCGGTCGTCAGCACCTGGCGCGTGTCCTGCACGGCCACGATCGAGAAGCCGCCCGGAACCGCGATCGGATCGCTCACCCGGCCCACCGGCAGGGCGCGCGCCGCGACGGCGAGCGGCTCGGGCAGCTGCTCGGCACGGACCCAGCCGAGATCGCCGCCGACGGCGGCCGTCGAGGCTTCCGAGAATTGCCGGGCATAGGCCACGAACGAAGCGCCGCCGCGAAGCTGCTGCACGATCCGGGTCGCATTGGCCTGCGCCTCGGCCGCCGTTTCCGGGGTGGAGGGAAGGAAGATCTCGCCGATGCGATATTCCTGGGTGCCCTTCGACGCCTTCAGGCGCTCGATGATGGTCTGGACCTCTTCTTCGCCGACATTGACGAACGGTTCGATCTGGCGGCGCTGGAGTCGAGTCCAGGCCATCTCGCCGTGGATCTGGCGCTTGATCGACCGGTCGGACGAGCCCTGCGCGCGAAGATAGGCGACGAAGCTCTCCGGCGTCTGATTGAAGTTCTTCGAATATTGCGCGAAATAAGTGTCGATCTCTTTTTGCTCGACCTTGATCTCGCTGGCGGCGGCGGCCTGGATCTGCAGCGTTTCGTCGACCAGGTTGCGCAGCACCTGCGCCCGCAGCCGCGGCAGCTCGTCGGCGGGGATGCGGCCGCCATTGGCGAGCGCGATCAGCGCCAGCCGCTGGTCGATGTCGGTCGCGGTGATCACCTCGCCATTGACGATCGCGGTCGCCTTGACGACGTTCGGATCGGCCGTGCCGAAGAATTCCGGATTGGCGGGAATGTTGAGGTTGGTGGCGGAGCTGCCTGGATCGCCCGCGCTCTGCGCCACCGCGGCCACGGCCGCGACCGATCCGGCCGCCAGCAAAGCTGCCCTCCCCAAAGTGCCGAGCTTCATCATTCCTCCAATAAAAGCAGGCATTTCAACTGCCCCAAATATGCTGAACGGCAGCTTAGCGCCCGATGTTCTTGAGCGCCACCCGGAACAGGAAAGTGTTGCCGCGCCGGAAGTCCCCGGTGGTCTCATAATCGCGCCGCCAGGTCACCCCTACCTCAAGGCAATCGTCGTCATAGGCAACCCCCAATCGGTGCCGCACCGGCTCATAGCCGTCGGCCTCGGAAGCCGGATCCTCATCCCGATTGGTGAGGTCGACGACCGCCGACCCGAACAGCGACCAATAGCCCGCCACCTGAACACGGCCGCCGAGCCTCAGCTCCTCGCGGTCGCGCAGGTCCTCGATAGTCGGATCGATGTCGCGGTTGAGGCGGAGATAGCCGATCATCGCATAGGTCTGCTGGCCGCCGACGACGGCGTCGAGCTCGTTGCGGCGCACCGCGAAATTGTCCTTGTCGAGCCGGAAGCGGTGGACGAGGTCGACGCGGCGCCCGATCTTGACGCTGGTGCGGCCGACGAAGTCGGACCAGCGGTCGGAAAGGCCGGTGCCGGCCGGGAAGATCTCCTCGTCCTGGTCGAGCCGGTAGCTTTGGCCGACGACTGTGCTGACCGCGACGCGGGGCAGGTCGAGCGCCCATTCCGCGCCATAGGTGACGCGGGCGCCGTCCTCCCACCGGTCATAACCGGGGAAGCGGTTGAGCGCGAAGAGGTTCGAATCCTCGAGGTCGACCGCCCGCGCATCCTCATTGGGAATGTCGAGATTGGGCGTGGGCGGCGAGGCGACGAACTGGATGCGCGGGGTCAGCCGCTGGATGCCGCCCATGAACTCGCCGATCAGCGGCCAGCGCACGTCCGCCGCCAGCGCGCCGATGAAGCGGCCGTTCCAGCCCTCGTCGCCGCGATAGATGCGGGCGGTGGTGAGCTCGGTGTCGTTGGCGTGGTAGATGTCGCCGCGGCCATAAGCGGTGAGCGTCAGCTCCTGTCCCCAGGGCGTGATGCTGCGCCGGTCCCAGCGCGCGCTCGCGAAGGCGCGTTGGGTGTCTTGACCCTCGGTGCGGAGGATCGAGAGGCTGTTCGCCTGCACTTCGATGCGGCCGTCCCAGACCGGATCCTCGAGCCGCCAGCGCGCGTCGATGGCGGGTAGGGCGACCGGCTGCTGGCCGGCGCGGTCGGTGACGCGCAGGCCCTGGAACGCCCAGCCGGCGATCGAGATATAGCTGTTCTCGTCGATCCGCTCCGCCTCGACGACGCTGCGCAGCCGGTCGTCGTTGGAAATGTCGTAGCGCTGGAGAAAGGTGCGGTCGGTGACGTAGCGGCCCGACGCCGTCACGCTCCACAGCGGGTCGAGCTGGAACTTGCCATTGCCTTCGAGATAGGCGCGGAT
Source organism: Allosphingosinicella sp. (assembly GCA_036388655.1). Taxonomy (GTDB): domain Bacteria; phylum Pseudomonadota; class Alphaproteobacteria; order Sphingomonadales; family Sphingomonadaceae; genus Allosphingosinicella. The sequence continues at coordinate 4,385 of DASVRK010000225.1, forward strand.
GCCGCGGTCGCGGCCGAATTCGGGGTCGTCGAGCGGCAGCCGCGAGCCGTAGGTCAGGAAGCCACCAAGCTGGAACGCGCCGAGCTCGGTGAGCTGGCGGTAGCGGCCCTCGATCATCGGCAGCACCCCGGTATAGAGGTGCGGCGTGATGGTGGCGTCGCGGTTGGGCGCGAGCTTTAGATAATAAGGAACGGCGAGCTCGAACCCGTTGCTGCGGCTGTAGCTGATGTCCGGCACGAGCAGGCCGCTGCCGCCGCCCTGGCTGCCGTCGGGGTGGGAGAGGCCGGGCAGGGCGACGATCGGCGTCCCGAACAAATTGAGGCTGGCGCCCTGGTAGCGGATCCGGTTCTCGACCGGATCGTGGACCACTTGGACGGCGGTGATGGTCCAGGTCGGATCTTTGGGGCAGCCATTCTCGTCGACCACGGCGCAAGGCGAGTAAGCGGCGCGGAACAGGGTCGTATAGCCTTCCCGCCGCTCGCCCCGGTCGGCGGCGAGCCGGCCGCCATCCTCGAGCACCAGCAGCAGATTCTGGACCATGCCGTCGCGGAGCGTGTCGGTGAGGACGATGCTGTCGCCATAAGCGGCGTCGCCCTGCGGGTTGACGATGCGGACATTGCCTTCGGCGCGCACTTCGCCGCTCTGCCGGTTCCAGATCACCCGGTCGGCGCGCAGATTATTGCCTTCGCTGGTCATGCGCACGTTGCCGGTCGCCGTCACGACCTCGACGCTTGTGTCGTAGACGAGCTCGTCGGAGCTGAAATCGACCTGCCGCTCCGCCGCCGGAGCGGCCGGATCGGCGGTCTCCTGCGCATGGAGGATGCCGGGCGCGCAAAGCAGCAGGGGCAAAGCCGTGCGGCAGAGGAAGTTGAGCGTCTTCACTGTCGTTCGCTGACTTTTGCCCCCGCCGCATTGGCACTCGCGACGATGGAGCCTATCGCACCGGAACTCGTTCCCTGCAATGGCGGAAGCTGGCCCGTGCCCTTTGCCAGCGACCTCGCTCTTGCCTATCAGGCGTCCACCCGAAATTTCCGACCAGGAGGTCTCTTCATTCCATGAAAGTCAGTTTCGCCACCCAGCGCCCGAGCGGCGCCTATGCGCTCGCTATCCCCGTCTGGAGCGAAGACACGCTGGCCGCGCGGCTCGCCGGCCTCGATGACGGCGCCCGCACGCTCGCGACCCGCGCCGCCGACGCCCAGCGTTTCGAGCGCGAGGCGGCGGTTATCGCCGAAACCTTCGTCACCGAGGGCGACATGGCGCGGCGGCTGCTGCTGGTCGGCCTCGGCGGCCGCCGCGACGACGACGCGATCTATGAGAAAGCCGGCGGCGCGCTGACCGCCAAGCTGCTGACCTCGGGCGAGACCCGGCTGGTGATCGATCTCGACGGCCTCGGCCTCGACGGCGAGGCGGCGGCGCGGATCGCGTTCGGCGCGGCAGCCCGCGGCTGGCGCTACGACATCTACCGCACCAAGCTCGGCAAGAAGAGCAAGCCGACGCTGGAGGAGATCGTGATCGTCGGCGCCGAGGGCGACGCCGACGGCGAGTGGCAGCGCAAGGCCGCCTTGTTCGAAGGGCTTGCGCTGACCCGCGAACTCGTCACCGAGCCCGCCAACATCATCTACCCCGAGACCTTCGTCGAGCGCTGCCGCGCCGCGCTGGACGGCACGGGCGTCGAGATCGAAGTCATGGACGAAAACCGGATGCGCGAGCTCGGCATGGGCGCGCTGCTCGGCGTCGCCCAGGGTTCGGTGCGGCCGCCGCGGCTGCTGGCGATGCGCTGGAACGGCGCCGCCGACGCCGCCGCACGGCCGGTCGTGCTGGTCGGCAAGGGCATCACCTTCGACACCGGCGGCATCTCGATAAAGCCGTCGCTGGGCATGGAAGCGATGAAGTGGGACATGGGCGGCGCCGGTGCCGTGGCCGGCACGATGAAGGCGCTCGCCACCCGCAAGGCGCGCGCCTACGTGGTCGGCATCTGCGTGCTCGCCGAGAACATGCCCGACGGCAACGCGCAGCGGCCGGGCGACGTCGTGACCTCGATGTCCGGCCAGACCATCGAGGTGATCAACACCGACGCCGAGGGCCGGCTGGTCCTCGCCGACGCGATGACCTGGGCGCAGCGCGAGCATAAGCCCGAAGTGATGATCGACCTGGCCACGCTGACCGGCGCGATGATCATCTCGCTCGGCCACGAATATGCCGGCCTGTTCAGCAACGACGACGGTCTCGCCGGCAAGCTCGTCGCGGCGGGCCAGGCGTCCGGCGACAAGCTGTGGCGGATGCCGCTCGGCGACGTCTACGACAAGCTCATGGACTCGGCGATCGCCGACATGAAGAATAGCGGCCCGCGCGAGGGCGGCTCGATCACCGCCGCCACCTTCCTGCAGCGCTTCGTCGACGAAGGGGTGAAGTGGGCGCATCTCGACATTGCCGGCATGGTCTGGGCGAACAAGGCCGGCCATCTCTACGACAAGGGCGCGACCGGCTACGGCGTCGCCCTGCTCGACCGGTTCGTGGCCGACAATTACGAGGGGTGAGGCTGGTAAGAGGGGTGAGGCTGGCCGCCGCGCTCCCGGCAAGGGCGTAAGGTGATGCTGGTCGATTTCTACCATCTCGCCACGACGCCGCTCGAGCGGGTGCTGCCGAGCATCTGCGAGAAGGTGCTGGCCGGCGGCGAGCGGCTGCTGGTGGTCGCCGAAGCTGACCTGATCGGCCAGCTCGACACGCTCCTGTGGAGCTATGCGCCGGGCTCGTTCCTCCCGCACGGGCGGGCGGGCGGTCCGGCGCCGGGCGAGCAGCCGGTGCTGCTTTCGGAAGACCCCGAGCCGCTCAACGGCGCGACCAACATCGCGCTCGCCGACGGCCGCTGGCGCGACGAGGCGCTCGCCTTCGCCCGCGCCTTCTATTTCTTCGATGCCGGCCAGCTCGACGCCGCGCGCGCGAGCTGGCGCGCGCTCAAGGACAAGCCCGAGGTGGAGCGCCGCTACTGGAAGCAGGACGGCGGCAAATGGGTGCAGGGGCCCTAAAGCGTCAGCGGCGCTGCATAGCCGGTGAGCTCGAGATAGCCGCGGCCGCCGGTCGTGGTGACGGCGCCTTCCCAATAAGCCGGCATGCCGCCGCCGCGCCCATCGAGCTCCTGCGCGTCGAACAAGGGCCTCAGCGCAAAGCGCCGCTCCCCCTCGGGCAGCCGGACGACGAAGTCCGCCTCGACCGGGTAAGTGGCGCCGGTCGCGGGCGAGCGCCAGCGCCGGCGCGGCACGAAGCGCACTTCGCCAGGCCCCAGCGCAAGCCGGCTGCCGTTGGGCCGACGCAACGTCCCGCCCGCATAAAGGGCGCGCCCGTCCTTGCCGCGCACCTGGAACGCCATCAGCGCGCCGCCGCCGTCGAGGTTGATCCCCGCCCAATCCCACCCGACTGCTTCGGGCGGCAGCGGCGCCGAGGACCATTCGCGGTCGAGCCAGGCGCTCCCTCGCACCGGCACCCGCCGGCCGCCGCGCGTCACCGACCCCGACGCGGCGAGATGCGGCATCGAATAATAATAGCTAGCCTGGCTGGGCGCCGGACCCTTGCGGCTGTAGCCGCCGGCGCCGTTAGGCAGCGTCCGCTGGGTGGGCCGCAGCACCAGGTCCAGCGTGAAGCCCTTGGCGGGGATCCGTGCCTGGAACGCGCCGTCGGGCCTGCGCACCAGCGACCAATCGAGCAGCCGCACCGCCGCATCGCCGGTGCCGGCGTCCGCGAGACCGAAGCCGGCCCGCGCCGCCCGCTGGTCGTGGAGCAGCCGCCGGCTTGTGGGATCGGACAGAGCGGCGTGCGCGAACACGATCTGGCGCGGCGCGAACGCGCTTGGGTTGGCGGGATCCACGGCGGGGCGCGAGCGGAAGAAGGTGATCTGGAACCCGAGTGGGCCCGCGTCCGTCTCGAGCCAGCCGGTGAAATACCACCATTCGGTACGGTAATCGGGATGGGCGCCATGATCGCGCGGGAAGCGGAGCTCGGCACCCGGCTTCACTTCCGGATAGGCGATCCCCGGCCGCCCCGCCGGCTGCGCCGCCAGCGCCGCGCCGGCCGCCAGCAGGGCCAGTGCCCAGGCCCGCACCCGCATCACCAATCCTCCCTAACCGCGCGGACGGCGTCGGTGCTGACCGCGCGCCGGCCCGCCAGTACCGCCGTCCCGGCCGAAGTGAGGACGAGCGCCCCCGCGACCCCCAGCAGCAGCCCCCAGGGCAGGCGCGTCTCCATCGTCCAGTTGAACGATTGCGGGTTGATGACGTGGATCAGGATCTGGCTGATCGCGAGGCCGAGCGCGGTTCCGGCGGCGATCCCGATCAGCCCCAGCAGCGCGCCCTCGCCGGCCAGCATCGCGACGATCGCGCGCGGGCTCATGCCGATATGGCGGAGCATGCCGAATTCGCGGATGCGGGCGATGGTCTGCGCGGACATGGTCGCCGCGACTCCGGCCAGCCCGATCAGGATGGCGATGGCCTCGAGCACATAGGTGATGGCGAAGCTGCGGTCGAACAGGCTGAGCGCAAGTCTCCGCAGCGTCTCCGGCTCCGCCAGTTGCACGCGGCCGGCGATGCCCGGCGGGAGCCGCCTTCGGATCGCTTCGCCGACCTTGGCCGCCGAGGCTCCCGGCGCGAGCTCGACCGCGGCCTCGCTCCGCAGCCGGTCGCCGGTCAGCGCGGCATAGTCGCCCGAATCGATCACGATCGCGCCTTGCTGCCGCACATAATCGCTCCACACCCCGGCGACATAGCCGTCCGCCCCGCCGCCGATCGGCAGGCGCACGCTGTCGCCCGCTTCGACGCCGTAGAGCCTCGCCGCCGGCTCCGAATACCAGAAGGCGGTGCCGCGGCCCCGGGCCGGCGCCTCGCCAATCAGCGGCAGCGAATAGCCCGGCCCGCCGACCGGCCGCACGATCAGCTCGACCGAGGGGAGGGCGGGGTCGAGCGTCAGCCGCACCGCCTTGCTGAAGGCGATGCTGGCGACCCCCGGAGCGCCCGCGAGCCGCGCCTGCAATTCGGGGTCGAACAAATCCTGCTCGCCCCCGGCCGCGACATAGAGGTCGGCGCTGAGGAAGCTGTCCAGCCATTCGTCGACCGAGCCGCGGAAGCTGGTCACCATCACCGCCATCGCGATCATCAGCCCGGTCGAGGCGACGATCCCGCCCAGCGCCACCGCCGCCTGCGACGGCGCGCCCAGCAGCCGCCGCAGCGCGAGCTCGAACGGCGGCAGCTTCGAATCGAACCGGGCCAGCGGCCGCAGCAGGTGGCGCGCCAGCCACGGCATCGCCGCCACGCCGCCGGCCAGCACCAGCCCGACCGCGGCATAGCCGAACACAGGCAGCCGGCCGACCGCGGGCAGGAAAGCCGCGCCCGCGCCCATCAGCAGCAGGATCGCCGCCGGAATCCAGGCCGGTCGCCTGCGCGGGTCGACGATGTCGCCGGCATTCTTGAGCGCGTCGGCGGGGGCGATCCGCGCCGCCTGCCGCGCCGGCGCGTAGCTGCCGCCGATGGCCGTCAGGATGCCGAAGCCGAGGAACAGGAAAGCGGCCGCGGGCGCGAAATGGAGGTCGGGCGACGCGCCGCCGAAATAGCCGCCGCCAAGGTCGCCGCCGACGAATCGCATCGCCAGCGCGGCGAGGCCGTAGCCGAGCGCGAGCCCCGCCAGCGATCCGGCGATGCCGAGCAACGCGCCTTCGCCGATCAGCTGCGCGCGCAGCGCCCGTTCCTGCAGCCCCAGCGTGCGCAGCAAGGCAAACTGGCGCAGCCGCCGCGCGACCGACAAGGATTGCGCCGAATAGACCAGGAAGCCGCCGGTCAGCAGCGCGACCAAAGCCAGCATGTCGAGATTGACGCGGTAGGCGCGCGACAGGCTGTCGCCGCGGCGGCTTTCATTCTCGGCATCGCTCAGCACCGCGCCCGCCGGCAGGGCGGCGGCGATCTCCCGCCGCGCCGCCGCTTCGCCGAGGCCATCGGCCAGCTTGAGGTCGACCCGATCGAGCCTGCCGAGCCTCCCGAACCGCCATTGCGCCGCCGCGATGTCGACCATGGCGACTACCTGGCCGGCGGGCACCCCGGGCAGGTCGCCGGCGACGATGAAGACGTGGCTGTTCGGGCCGACCTGCACCACAGCGGGCTGCCCCGGCCGCAGTCCCGTCCGCGCCTGCGCCGTCTCCGACAAATAGAGCGCGGTCATGTCGAAGGCGGCGTCCGACATTGCCGGGCGGCTGCTCGTCCCGCCGTCCGTCCCCGTGAGCCGCCGCCCGAGCAGGTTGGGCGTGACCGCGAGCGCCCTCAGCACGTCGATGCCGAGCAGCGCGACGCGCTCCTTGCCGATGGTGGCGCCGAGCTGCACCACCGGGCTGGCATCGGCCACCGCCGCCAGCTCGAACAATTTCGGGTAGAGTCTCTCGTCGAAGCCGGTGCCGCCGGCGGCGCGGACCTGCAAATCGGCGTCCCCCGACACGCTCCGCACCGCCTCACCGAAGGCGTCGGCGGCCGAGCGGTTGATGACGTGGACCGTAAAGGCGAGCGCGACGCCGACCGCGATGGCGAGGCCGGCCAGCAGGAAGCGCAGCGGAAACGCCCGCCACTCGCCGGCGATCAGCCAGCGCCACGCGCCGCCCGCGGCCGCGCGCTCAGCCATCCGACGCCACCAGCCCGTGCCGCGTCAGCAGCAGCCGCCGGTCCGCGCGTCCCGCCGCAGCCGGGCTGTGGGTGACGAGCAGCATCGCCGCCCCACGCTGCTTCACCGCCCCGGTCAGCAGGTTCAGGATCTGGTCGGCGGTCTCGGGATCGAGATTGCCGGTCGGCTCGTCGGCGAGAATCAAAGCGGGCCGGTGCACCAGAGCGCGGGCTATGGCGACGCGCTGGAGCTCGCCGCCCGACAATTCCTTGGGATAGCTGCGCAGCCGGTCGCCGAGGCCGACCGCGCTGAGCAACGCCGCCGCCTCGTCGAGCGCCGCCGCCCGCGGCTGCCGCTGCAGGACCAGCGGCAGCGCGACATTCTGCGCCAGTGTCAGATGGGGGAGGATATGGAAGGCCTGGAACACGAAGCCGATCC
>DASVRK010000226.1:0-8872 GCA_036388655.1 Allosphingosinicella sp.
CGGAGAGCGGCGATGATGCCTTCGCGCCACTATGTCCTCGCCGCCGGCGGCACCGGCGGCCATATGGTGCCGGCCCATGCGCTGGCCGAGGAACTGATGCTGCGCGGCCATCGCTGCGCGCTCATCACCGACGATCGCGGCGCCCGCATTCCGGGCCTGTTCGACAAGGTTCAGGTCCACATCCTTCCCGCCGGCCGGCTCGGCGGCGGCCCGTTCGGCTGGATCCGGGCGGCGCGCAACATCCTCACCGGCCGCGCCATGGCCTCGCGCCTCTACGAGACCTTCCGCCCCTCGGCGGTGATCGGCTTCGGCGGCTATCCGGCGCTGCCGGCGCTGCTGGCGGCGCAGAAGAACGGCGTGCCGACCCTGATCCACGAGCAGAATGCGGTGCTCGGCCGGGTCAACCGCTTCGTCGCGCGCCGCGTCGACGCCATCGCCACCGCTTATCCCGAGGTCGACCGGCTGTCGCCCAAGCACCACGCCAAGACCCATTTGGTCGGCAACCCCGTCCGCGACGAGGTCCTCGCCATACGCGAGCAGCCGTTTCCGCCGCTGACCGAGAATGGCGTGTTCCGCGTGCTGGTGACGGGCGGCAGCCAAGGCGCCTCGATCCTGTCCGACGTCGTGCCCGAGGGGCTGGCCCTGCTCCCGGAGAGCCTGCGCCGCCGGCTCCAGGTCACCCAGCAATGCCGGGCCGAGGATATCGAGCAGGTGCGGGCGCGCTATGCCAATCACGGCATCCCGGCCGACCTTGCCACCTATCTCACCGACATGCCGGAACGGCTCGCCTGGTCGCACCTCGTCATCGCGCGCGCCGGCGCCTCGACCATCGCCGAGCTGACCGCCGCCGGCCGGCCGGCCATCCTGATCCCGCTGCCGACGGCGACCGACGACCACCAGACCGCGAACGCGCGCGAGATGGCCAAATCGGGCGGCGCGCGGGTGATGCGCCAAACCAAATTGAGCGCCGCCCAGATCGCCGACGCCGAGATCGTGCCGGCCGGGCACGAGCGCAAACACACCGCCGGGCGGTTCACGCCGCTCGAGCTTTCGCGCCAGATGCAGAAGCTCGCGCTCCAGCCCGGCGCCCTCGCCAATGCCGCCGAGCGCGCCAAGGCGGTCGGCCGGCCCCATGCCGCGCGCGACCTCGCCGACCTGGTCGAGCGGACCGGGCGCGACCCCGCCGCCGACGCGCTCGTCGCCGACGAGATGGTGCTCCGTACGATGCCGCAAGGCGCCTACGCATGACGGGGTGCCGTGCATGAGGGGTGCCCTTCGACCGGCTCAGGATGAGCGGCTGCCGACACCCCCCATCGGAAGCCTCCGATGAGGGGTGTCGGCACCGACATCGGCACCATCCACTTCATCGGCATTGGCGGCATCGGCATGTCGGGCATCGCCGAAGTGATGCACATCCTCGGCTATAAGGTGCAGGGCTCGGACGTCGCCGAAGGCTATGTCGTCGAGGGGCTGCGCAAGGCGGGCATCCCGATCAGCATCGGCCACGATCCCGACAATCTCGGCGACGCGGCGGTTGTGGTGACCTCGACCGCGATCCGCAAGGACAACCCGGAAGTCGTCTGCGCCTATGAGCGGCGCATCCCGGTCGTCCGCCGCGCCGAGATGCTGGCCGAGCTGATGCGGCTGAAAGCCACCGTCGCGGTCGCCGGCACCCACGGCAAGACCACCACCACCTCGATGGTCGCGGCCCTGCTCGACGCCGGAGGCATCGATCCGACCGTGATCAACGGCGGCATCATCAACGCTTATGGCTCCAACGCACGGCTCGGCAAGAGCGACTGGATGGTGGTCGAGGCCGACGAGAGCGACGGCAGCTTCCTGCGGCTCGACGGCACGATCGCGGTCGTCACCAACATCGATCCCGAGCATCTCGACCATTATGGATCGTTCGAGAAGGTCAAGGATGCGTTCGTCGAGTTCGTCGAGAACGTGCCTTTCTACGGCGCCGCGCTGCTGTGCGTCGATCATCCCGAGGTGCAGACGATCATCCCGCGGCTGCGCGACCGGCGGGTGGTGACCTACGGCTTCGCCGCCCAGGCCGACGTGCGCGGCGACAATGTCGTGCCGTTCCCCGGCGGCAATCGGTTCGACGTCACGATCCGCAGCCGCACCGGCGAGCTTCGGACCCTGATCGGCGTCGAGCTGCCGATGCCCGGGCGGCACAATGTCCAGAATGCGCTGGCGGCGATCGGGGTCGCGGCCGAGCTCGGCATCGCCGACGAGGTGATCGTGCGCGGCTTCGAGAAGTTCGACGGCGTCAAGCGCCGTTTCACCAAGGTCGGCGAGATCGACGGCGCGACCATCATCGACGATTACGGACACCATCCGGTCGAGATCAAAGCGGTGCTCGCGGCCGCGCGCGAGGGCGCGAAGGGGCGGGTGATCGCCGCCGTCCAGCCGCACCGCTACTCGCGCCTCCGCGACCTGATGGACGAGTTCCAGGGCGCCTTCAACGACGCCGACATCGTCTATGTCGCGCCGGTCTATCCGGCCGGCGAGGAGCCGATCGAGGGCGTCGACAACCATGCGCTGGTCGAGGGGCTGAAGATGCGCGGCCACCGCGCCGCCCGCACCGTCGATGGCCCCGAGGACTTGTGCCGCCAGCTGCGCGACATTGCGGCGCGCGGCGACATGGTGATCTGCCTCGGGGCGGGCGACATCACGAAGTGGGCGGCGGGCCTCGCCGACGGCATCCGCCAGTCGAGGCTCAACAAATGAGTGTCCCGGAGGCCAAGCATCCGTTCGTGTCGAGCGAAGTCGAGACGCCCTCCCGAGCAAAGCCGAGGGAGGAAGCGCAGCCAAGGCGAGCGGACATTCCAGCGCTTGCCGGATCGGCCGAGCCCGGCGGCAGCCTCGCCGACTTCATATGGTTTCGCACCGGCGGCCCGGCCGAATGGCTGGTGCGGCCGAAGGACGTCGTCGACCTGTCGCGCTTCCTCGCCGCGCTCGATCCCGCCGTCCCGGTGCTGCCGGTGGGCGTCGGATCGAACCTCATAGTCCGCGACGGCGGGGTTCCCGGCGTAGTGGTTCGGCTCCCGAAAAGCTTCGCCAAAGTGGAAGCCGAGCCGGGCCACCGGGTGCGCGCGGGCGGCGGGGCGATGGGGATCACCGTCGCCTCCAAGGCGCGCGACGCCGGCATCGCCGGCCTCGAATTCCTGCGCGGCATTCCCGGCACCGCCGGCGGAGCCGTGCGGATGAACGCCGGCGCCTATGGCCGCGAAGTGCGCGACATATTGATCGAAGCCACGGTCGTGCTCCGCGACGGCAGTGTCGAAACCTGGCCGGCCGAACGCTTCGGCTACACCTACCGGCATAGCGAGCTTTCGGCCGGGGCGGTGGTGGTGGAAGCCTTGTTCGAAGGGGTCCCGGGAGACGCCAAGGCGATCGGCGCCGAGATGGACAGGATCGCCGAAGAGCGCGAAGCGAGCCAGCCGCTGCGGAGCCGAACCGGCGGGTCGACCTTCAAGAATCCGCGCGGCATCAAGGCCTGGCAGGCGATCGACGCCGCCGGCTGCCGCGGCCTCAAAATTGGCTGTGCACAAGTCTCTGAAAAGCATTGCAACTTCCTCCTGAATTTGGGCAATGCTAGCGCCGCGGATATCGAGGCGCTCGGCGAGGAAGTGCGGCGGCGGGTGCTCGAACATTCGGGCGTCGCGCTGGAATGGGAAATCCAGCGCGTTGGGCTCGGTCGCCGGGGAGCGGGGGAAGAGGGGGTATGACGAGGGCCAAGCTTCACGTCGCGGTGCTGATGGGCGGCTGGTCGGCCGAGCGCGAAGTCTCGCTGTCGAGCGGAACCGGGGTCGCCGACGCGCTCGAAAGCCTCGGCCACCAGGTCAGCCGCATCGACATGGACCGCAACGTCGCCCGGGTGCTGGAGGAGATCCGGCCCGATGTGGTGTTCAACGCGCTCCACGGCACGCCCGGCGAGGACGGCACCATCCAGGGCCTGCTCGACCTGATGGGCATCCAATATACCCATAGCGGCCTCGTCACCTCGGTGATCGCGATCGACAAGGAGCTGACCAAGCAGCAGCTCGTGCCGCACGGCATCCGCATGCCCGGCGGCGAGATCGTCGCCAGCGCGAGCCTCCACGAGCGCGACCCGATGGCGCGGCCTTATGTGCTGAAGCCGGTCAACGAAGGCTCGTCGGTGGGCGTGGCGATCGTCACCCACGCGGGCAATTACGGCAACCCGATCGGGCGCGACGTGGAAGGGCCGTGGCAGCAATTCGACCGCCTGCTCGCCGAGCCGTTCATCCGCGGCCACGAGCTCACCGTCGCGGTGCTCGGCGACGAGGCGCTGGCCGTCACCGAGCTCAAGCCGACCCAGGGCTTTTACGATTACGACGCCAAATATACGGACGGCCTCACCCAGCATGTCTGCCCGGCGGAAATACCGGACGAGATCGCCGAGGCGGCGATGGCGATAGCGCTGAGGGCGCACCGCGCGCTCGGCTGCAAGGGCACGTCGCGGTCCGATTTCCGCTGGGACGACGAGCGCGGCCTCGACGGCCTTTACCTGCTCGAGGTCAACACCCAGCCCGGCATGACCCCGCTGAGCCTGGTGCCGGAGCAGGCGAAATATCGCGGCATGAGCTATGCCGAGCTGGTCCAGCGGATCGTCGACGACGCGCTCGCGGGAGAGCGGCCATGACCGCCCGCATCGCCCGTGGCTCGTCCGCCGCCAAGCCGCGCTCGAAGCCGGTCGCCCGCGGCCGGAGCGGGAGCGGGAGCGGGAGCGGGAGCAAGAAGCAGCAGCAACAGCAGCCCGGCATGCTCGATTCCCTGCCGGTCTCGGCCGAGGCGATCCGGCGCGTCAGCCTGTGGATCCTGTTCGCCATGCTGCTCGCGCTCGCCATTGCGGTCGCGGCGGCGCTTCGGGTGCCGCAGATGATCGGCAATTCGATCGGCGAAAGCGTCGGCCAGGCCGGCTTCGTCGTCCGGCGGGTGGAGCCGAAGGGGCTCGACCGGATGAACCCGATGCAGGTCTATCTGATCGCCGGCGACCAGCTTGATCGGGCGATGCCTTTGGTCGATCTGGACGGCACGCGCGCCCGCCTGCTGCGTTTCGGCTGGGTCCATGACGCGCGTGTGTCGCGGCGCTGGCCGGATACGCTGGTGGTCGACATCGTCGAGCGCAAGCCGGCCGCGATCTGGCAGCACAATCAGCGGCTGATCCTGATCGATCCCGACGGAGTGGTGCTCGAGGAGGTGAAGCTCGAGGCGATGCCCGATCTGCCGCTGGTGATCGGCCCCGCCGCCAACCGCCATGCCGGCGAGCTCAACCAGCTGCTCTCCGTCAGCCCCGAGATCAAGCCGATGATGGCCGGCGCGACCTGGATCGGCGGCCGGCGCTGGGACCTGCGCTTCCAGTCCGGCGAAGTGCTGGCGCTCCCCGAAGGTCTGGCTGCGGCGCGCAAGGCGCTGTCGACCTTCGCGAAGATGGACAAGACCAGCCAATTGCTCGGCCGCGGTTTCGCGCGTTTCGACATGCGGATCCCCGGCAAGTTCATCGTCCGCCTGTCGAACGTCCCCGGCACCACGGTGCCGGTGCTCGAACCGGAAACGCCGCCCGCCGCCGCCGGCAGCGGCCCGATCGATCCGGCGACCACGATTTGAGACCCAAGGCCCCCCCTCCCGCGCGCAAGCTCGTCACCGCGCTCGACATCGGCTCGTCGAAAGTCTCGGCGCTGATTGCCGAGCCGGCCGAGGACGGCTCGCTCAAGATCCTCGGCACCGGCCAGCGCGAGAGCCGCGGCGTCAAGCGCGGCTTCGTCGCCGACATGGAGAAGAGCGAGGCCGCGATCCGCGAGGCGGTCGAGCAGGCCGAGCGCATCGCCGGCACCAATATCGACGAGGTGTTCGTCGGCTGGTCGGCGGGCGGCCTCGTCAGCACCGTCGCCAGCGTCGAGGTCGACATCGGCGGCCGCAGGATCGAGCAGCACGATATCGACGACCTGCTCGGCGCCGGCAAGTCGAGCATCAATCCGGAAGGCCGGATGCTGCTCCATGCGCTGCCCGCGCTCTACACGCTGGACGGCCTCACCGGGGTCAAGCAGCCGATGGGGCTGCATGCCGGCAAGCTCGCGGTCGACATCCACGTCATTTCGGCCGAGCCGTCGCCGGTCCGCAACCTCGATCTGTGCGTGCGCTCGGCCCATCTCGGGGTGACCGCGATCGTCGCTTCGCCGGTCGCGGCCGGCAAGGCCTGCCTCAGCGAAGAGGAGCGCGAGCTCGGCGTCGCCCTGGTCGAGCTCGGCGCCGGCGTCACCAACGTCTCCGTCTTCGCCGGCGGCATGCTGGTCGGCCTCAAGTCGATCGCGATGGGCGGCATCGACATCACCGACGACATCGCGTCGGCGTTCGGCACGCGGCGGCTCGAGGCCGAGCGGATGAAATGCTTTTACGGATCGGCGACGACAAGCCCGCGCGACAATCACGACATGATCGAGCTGGTCCCGATCGCGGGCGCGGAGGAGGGCACGGAATCCGCCCGCATCACCCGCGCCCAACTGATCGCCGTCATTCGCCAGCGGCTCGAGCATAACATGGGCGAGATTGCTACCGCACTGAAAGAGCTTGGTTTTTCAGGCCCGTTCGGCCGTCAGGTGGTGCTGACCGGCGGCGGATCCGAACTCAAGGGCATGGCCGATTACGCGCAGGGCGTGCTCGGGCGGGCGGTGCGCATCGGCCGGCCCAAGATGCCGGGCCTGCCGGAGGCGCATAGCGGCCCGGCTTTCGCCACGCTTGCCGGCCTCGCCCAGTTCGCCGCGTCCGACGAACTCGACCTGCGGCAGCTTTCCGCCGCAGAAACGAATGTGCAGAAACCGGAGGGCGGCAATGTCGTTCAACGACTGATCGCGGCATTTAGGACTCAGTATTAAGGAAAATTACAAGGCTGTTAACTTTTTGCTCGCGCCCAAGAATCGCATCGTGCAAAAGAATCCGAACGGTGCTTCGCGAGCGCCGCTGTACCAGGGGAGAGAAGCGTATGAGTATCGATTTCATCCGTCCGGAGGTTGACGAACTTCGCCCCCGGATCAGCGTCATCGGCGTCGGCGGAGCCGGCGGCAATGCGGTCGCCAACATGATCAACAGCGACGTCCAGGGGGTCGACTTCATCGTCGCCAACACCGACGCGCAGGCGCTCAACGCTTCGGCGGCGGACCGGCGCATCCAGCTCGGCCTCAAGATCACCCAGGGCCTGGGGGCAGGCTCGCGGCCCGAAATCGGCAAGGCCGCCGCGGAAGAAACGATCGCCGAAATCGAAAAGGCGCTCGAGGGCGCGCACATGTGCTTCATCGCGGCCGGCATGGGCGGCGGCACCGGCACCGGCGCCGCTCCCGTCATCGCCAAGGCGGCGCGCGACCGCGGCATCCTGACCGTCGGCGTCGTCACCAAGCCGTTCAGCTTCGAGGGCAGCCGCCGCGGCCGTTCGGCCGACGCCGGCATCGACGAGCTTCAGCAGCATGTCGACACCCTGATCGTCATCCCGAACCAGAATCTGTTCCGCATCGCCAACCCGAACACGACCTTCAAGGAAGCGTTCGCCATGGCGGACGAAGTGCTGCAGCAGGGCGTGCGCGGCATCACCGACCTGATGGTCATGCCCGGCCTCATCAACCTCGATTTCGCCGACGTCCGCTCGGTCATGGGCGAAATGGGCAAGGCGATGATGGGCACCGGCGAAGCCTCGGGCGACAATCGCGCCATCGAGGCGGCCGAAAAGGCGATCGCCAATCCTCTGCTCGACGGCGTCAGCATGAAGGGCGCCAAGGGCGTCATCATCTCGATCACCGGCGGCGAGGACATGCGCCTGATGGAAGTCGACGAGGCCGCCAGCCACATCAAGGAGCTGGTCGATCCCGACGCCAACATCATCTGGGGCTCGGCGTTCAACAACGACCTCGAAGGCAAGATCCGGGTGTCCGTGGTCGCCACCGGCATCGACGCCGAAGCCAACGTCCAGGCGGCGCCGGCCAAGGTGTTCGCCTTCCCGAACGCTCGCGGCGTCGAAGCCGTGAAGCCCGCGCCCCGGCCGGTGCCGGTGCCGGAGCCGCAGATCATCGCCGAGGCCGCGCCTCAGGCGACTCCCGCCGCGATCGAGCTCAACCTCCAGGAGGAGGAGATCGAAGTAGCCGAGCAGCCGATGGCGGCCACGCCGATGGAGGAAGACAGTGACGAACTCGTGCTCGGCAGCGGCGACATGCTGGCCGGCGAGACCGAGGAAGAAGAAGCCGATGCCGGCGAGCCCGCGCGCGGAACCCGTGCCTGGCTGGCGCAGCAGGAAACGGCTCCGCCCGCGGCAGCCCGCGCGGCCGGCGGGACCTTGTTCGAGCGCATGTCGAACATCGCCCGCGGCGCCGCCAAGGCGCAGGTCGAGGAGGAGGCTCCTGCCCGCTCCGCCCGCGATCCGCTTGATATCCCACGATTCCTTAATCGCCAGAACAATCAGTAACTTGGCTTAAGTTCCAGTCGGTGCCACCGGTTCATCGCCGGTCGGCACCGATTTGGCGCGAACGTCCGCGCCAGCCATTGCCGGTACAGCTTCTCTCAGGCTTATCGGCGGGCATGACTTCCGCAATGACGAAGAGCAAACGGGCTGGCCTGGCACTGCTGGCGGCGGGCCTGCTGTCGGGCACCGGGCTGACCGCGCCCGCCGCCGCGCAATATGCGGCCCAGCCTTATCGTCCCGCCCCCGTGCCCTATCGCCCGGCCCCCGCGCCGGCGCCCTATCGCGAGGATGCCGGCACCGCGCTCACGCGGCATCTGCGCACGCTCGCCGACCAGCCGCGCAGCCTCCATGCCTTGAGCGGCGCCGGCCGCGCCGCGCTCGAACTGGGCGACCCGC
>DASVRK010000227.1:0-2596 GCA_036388655.1 Allosphingosinicella sp.
CCGCCTCGCTGGTTTCGGTCGGCGGCGAGCTGAAGGTGCGCGCCTGCGGCCGCAGCAGGAAATCGGCGCCGCCGCGCGAAGCGGTCAGCCGCCCCTCGATCGCGGTCCAGTTCGGCCCCGCCACCGGCTCGACCGAATCGAACCGCACTCGATACGGCCCGACCGCCACCGTCTCGCCGGGCGCCGCGGCCACCAAGGTCTCGCGGGTGAAGGCGCTCTCCGAAGCCATGCCGGCCAGGCTGACGGCGATGCCGAGATGGGCGACCACCATCCCCCAGGTGAAGAGCGGCGTCCGCTTGAGGTTGCGGCCCCACAGCGGCGCCAGGCTGGCGGCGGCGGTGCCCGCGGCCAGCACAAGGCCGAGCCGCGGCAGCAGCCCGATGCCGGGCGCGAGCAGCAACGACGCCGCCAGCGCGGCCGCCGTGATCAGCAACGGCGCCGCGATCCGCTTCACGACGTCGCCGGCCCGGTCGCGCCGCCAGCGGATCAGCGGCCCGGCCGCCATCACCGCGATCAGCGCCAGCGCGATCGGCCCGGCCGCGCTGTTGAAATAAGGCGGCCCGACCGAAAGCTTCTCCCCCGTCGCCGCTTCCACCGCGAGCGGATAGAGCGTGCCGACCAGCACCACGCCGAGGATCGCCGACAGCAGCAGATTGTTCGCCACCAAGGCGCCCTCGCGGCTGACCGGCTCGAACGTCGCGCCCTCGCGCACCGTCCCGACCCTCAGCCCGAACAGCAAGAGCGCCCCGCCGATATAGAGGGTGAGCAGGACCAGGATGAACGCGCCCCGCTGCGGGTCGACGGCGAAGCTGTGGACGCTGGTGAGGATACCGGAGCGCACCAGGAACGTGCCGACCATCGACATCGAGAAAGCGACCACCGCCAGCATCAATGTCCACGCCCGCAGGCTGTCGCGGGTGGCGAGCACGGTCACCGAATGGAGCAAGGCGGTGGCGGCGAGCCAGGGCATCAGCGAGGCATTCTCGACCGGGTCCCAGAACCACCAGCCGCCCCAGCCGAGCTCATAATAGGCCCAATAGCTGCCGGCGGTGATGCCCAGCGTCAGGAAGATCCACGCGCCGAGTACCCACGGCCGCATCGCCCGCGCGAAGCCCGCGCCGACGTCGCGCGCCACCAAAGCCCCCACCGCGAAGGAGAAGGCGACCGAGATGCCGACATAGCCGAAATAAAGCGTCGGCGGATGGAAGGCGAGGCCGGGATCCTGCAGCAAGGGGTTCAGCCCCTGCCCCTGCGGAGGCGCCGGACTGAGGCGCTCGAACGGATTGGAGGCGAACAGCAGGAAGGCGTAGAAGCCGAGCCCGATCGCCGCCTGCGCCGCCAGTGTCGCGACCAGGGTCCGCTCGGCGAGCCTGCGCTCGAACAAGGCGACCGCGCCGCCGGCAAGGCCGAGCACCGCCACCCAGAGCAGCATTGAGCCCTCATGATTGCCCCAGGTCCCGGCGAATTTGTAAAGCCACGGCTTGGCCGAATGGCTGTTGGCCGCGACCAGCGCCACCGACAAATCGGTGCGCAGGAACAGCAGGATCAGCGCGAGAAACGACAAAGCCACCAGCAACGCCTGCGCCGCCGCCAGCGGCCGCACCGCGGCGAAAACAGAATTCCTCCCCGAGCTCGCCTCGGGGAGGGGGACCGCGCGACGCGCGGTGGAGGGGCCCCCTTCACCCTCCCCGAGCAAGCTCGAGCAGGAACTGAGCGCGAGACATCCGAACGCCAGCTGCAGCAGCGACAAGGCGGCCGCCAGCCACAAAGCGGCAAGGCCCGCCTCGGCGATCATTGCAGCGTCTCGCTCTTATGCTTCTCGCCGGCCAATTGCGGCGGCATGTAATTCTCGTCATGCTTGGCGAGGATCTCGGTCGCGACGAAGCGCCCGCCGGGCTCGAACCGCCCTTCCGCCACCACGCCGCTATTCTCCTTGAACAGGTCCGGCGCGATGCCGGTGAAGCGGACCCGGATCTTGGCCTCGGTCTCGTCGCCGACCACGAAGTCGATGGTCACCCCGTCCGGGCTGCGGCGGATCGATCCGCCCTCCACCATGCCGCCGATCCGCACCGCCCGGTCGAGCGGCAGCCCCTTCCGCGCCACATCGGCCGGCGCGTAGAAATAGGCAGCCTGGTCCTTCAGCGCCGACATCGCCAGCAGCACCGCCGCCAGCACCGCCGCGATCGCCAGGGCCAGCAATGTCAGCCGCTGGTTCTTGGCCTTCACCGGTCCCGCCTCAGCGCCTCGGCCTCGGCCTCGGCGCGGCGCATCGCGGCGAAGCTCCACGCGGTCAGCCCGCCGACGCCGATCAGGGTCAGTGCATAGCTCGCCACCACGAACGGCCAGGGGTTCACGACGCCGCTCCCGGGCTTGGCGAAGCGGCCATCCGCTTCAGCCGCGCCTCGACCTTGCCGCTGGCCAGCATCGCCCGCATCCGCATCAGCACGATCGCTCCGAACAGCAGCGAAAAGCCGAACGCCGAGGCCAGCAGCGGCCACAGCATCGAGCCATGGATCGACGATCCGGTAAGGCCGACGCTCTGCCCCTGGTGGAGCGTGCGCCACCACAAAACCGAATAATGGATGATCGGAAGGTT